>CAYGZE010000427.1:0-4008 GCA_964354185.1 uncultured Anaerolineales bacterium
TTAGGGGACCGGCGATGCCCTTGATGCGGCAGGGCCGGACGGACCTGGACTTCCTGGGCGCCGTCATCCACGGGCGCCGCAGCCGCTTGGCCGAGGCCGAACGCCTGGACCTCCTCTGCCGCATCCGCACCGTCGGCGAACTCGTCCGGGCCGTCGCCCCCGAAGGCGGCGTCGAGACGGTGGCCGACTTCCAGCGGCGCCTGGTGACCGACCTGGTGCGCGAGTTGACCGCCATCGCTCACCAGACCGACGGCGCGGTCAACGCCCTGCTGGCGTGGCTGTGCGTCCGGTTCCAGGCGGAGAACCTGAAGGTCCTGGCCCGCGGGTTCGCGACGAAGTCGGACCCCGAGGAGGTCCGGGGCCACCTCATCTCGCTGCCCGGCGTGGCGGACCTCGACGTGGCGGCCTTCGTGGGGGCCCCCTCGCCGGAGGACTTCGCCGCCCTCGTTCCGGAGCCGGCGCTGCGGGAAGGCGTCCTGGCGGCCGCCGAGGTTTATCGCAAGCACGCCCGGTCGTTCTTCCTCGAGGCGGGGCTCGACCGGGGGTACCTCGGTCGCCTGGTGGCCCTGGCCCGGCCGCTCTCGGACGAGGACGGGGTGAGCGTCCTCTCGCTGGCGGTCCAGGAGGTGGACACGTTCCACCTGATGCTGGTGGCGCGCGGGCGGTTTCAGTACGGCCTGAAGCCGGACGTGCTCGCGCCCTTCCGCGTGCCGAACGCGGGCATCGACGCAGC
Organism: uncultured Anaerolineales bacterium; assembly: GCA_964354185.1. Classification (GTDB taxonomy): domain Bacteria; phylum Planctomycetota; class Phycisphaerae; order FEN-1346; family FEN-1346; genus CAYGZE01. The sequence goes on from CAYGZE010000427.1 coordinate 734, forward strand.
CGCGTTCGCGGCGATGCTGGCGGCCGCGGACCTGGCCGAGGCGGTGCGGCTCGGCGGGCGGCGCGCCCTGGACGGGCCTGCGGCGGCGGGGGCGGCCGGCGGGCCGGCGGGCATCGACCCGGCCGACCTGGAGGCGCTTGCGCATGACCGGTACTGGCGGATCGCCAACGCCGTCTTCCGCCGCAGCCACATGGGCCTCGGCGCCGTCGTGGCCTATGCCGCCATCCGGCGGGTGGAACTGGCGAACCTGATCACGTTGTCGGAAGGCATCCGGGTGGGGATGGCCCCGGAGGCGATCCGCCAGCGCCTCATCCCGCGGTCGCCGGGGGGCAGGGCCCGTGTTTAGCCCCGTCGCCATGAAACGGTTGAGCGTCATCGTCCTGGAGCGGGACGAGCGGGCCGTGCTGCGCGGCCTGGGGGGGTTGGGGGCGGTGCACCTCTATCGGACGCGGGCCGGCCCCGACACGGCGCCCCAGGAGCCGCCCGACCGGTCGGTGCAACTCGCGCGGTGCGACGCCCTGGCGGCGCGGATCGACGGCCTTCGCAAGCACCTCGCCCTCGAGGCCGAGCCGCCCGAGGCCGAGCCCGCCGGGGCCCGCGAACCGCCCGACATGACCCTCGACCAGGTCGAGGAGCGCGTGGCGGCCCTCGAGGCCCGCAGCGGCGACCTCCTCCGGCGCCGGGAGGCGGCCCAGCAGCAGTGGGGCCAGGTCACCGCCCTCCTGGAACAGGTCACGGCCTACGAGGGGCTCGACGTGCCGCTGGACCGGCTCGGCCAGGCCCAGTTCCTGCACTTCGCGATCGGCAGCCTGCCGGCGGGCCGCCTGGAGGAACTCCAGGAGAAGGTCGGCCCGAACGTGGTCCTCGTGCCGCTGCCCGAGAAGGAGGGGACCCGGGCGCTGGTGGCGGTCACGAGCCGCAAGGGCCGGTTCGCCCTCGAGACGGCCCTCGAGCGGGCGGGCTTCAGCCGCGACACGGCGACGCCGCGCGCGGCGCCGGCCACCGCCGTCGCCGCCGAGACCCGCCGCCAGCAGGAGCGCCTGGCCAGGGAACTCCAGGGCCTGAACGAGGCGGCGGCGGCGCTGGCGGCCGAGTGCGCGCGGCCGCTCGCGGACCTGGCGTGCCTCGTGGGCGTCGAGCGCCGCATCCTGGAGGCCGAGCAGAACTTCCCGCACACCGACGCGACGGTGCTCATCACGGGCTGGGTCCCGGCCGAGGACACCGTGGCGCTGCGGCGTCACCTGGAGGAGATGTCGGGCGGGCGCTGCGTGATCAAGGTCGAGGGCCCGGGCGACGTGCCCGAGCAGGAGATCCCGGTCCTGCTGAAACACTCGCGGCTCCTCAGGCCGTTCGAGATGCTGGTGGGAGGGTACGGCCTGCCGGCGTACCGGGAACTGGAGCCGACCCTGTTCGTGGCGATCACGTACGTGCTGATGTTCGGCCTGATGTTCGGCGACGCGGGGCACGGCGGCCTGCTGGCGGTGGGAGGCGCGCTGGCGCTCGTGCTCGGCCGCACGCCCAAGGTCCGCGACGTGGGCCTCCTCTTGGTCTTCATCGGCCTGTCGAGCGTGTGCTTCGGCATCGTTTACGGCAGTTACTTCGGCATCGAGGAACTCAAAGCCTACGCCCTCTGGCACGACCCGCTGGAGGGCGACCCGATGAACCTGATGGTCACGGCCGTGGTCATCGGCATCGTGATCATCAGCCTGGGCCTGGTGCTGAACATGATCAACCGGTTCCGGCGGCACGACCTCGTGGGCGGGTTCATGGACAAGTTCGGCGTGGCCGGCGCCGTGTTTTACTGGGGCGTGCTGGCCCTCATCCTGAAGTACGCCGCGATCCAGGAGCGCGGCCTGCTGTGGCCGGTGGTCGTGTCGGTGATCGTGCTGCCGCTGGTGGTGGTGGTGCTGAAGGAACCGCTCCAGTACGCCCTGAGCCGCCGGGCCGGGCATACGCCCCATGCGGGCAGCCTGCTCGAGGCGATCCTGGAGTCGGCCATCGAGGCGTTCGAGGCGGTGATGGCGTACATGGCCAACACGATCAGTTTCGTGCGTCTGGCGGCGTACGCGATGGCCCACGCGGCCGTGCTGATGGCGGCGTTCATGATGGCGAAGGAGATCTCGAAGGTGTCCGAGACGTTCGGCGGCGCGCTGGGCGTCCTCGTCATCATCCTGGGAAACGCCGTGGCGATCCTGCTGGAGGGTATCATCGCCGCCGTCCAGGCGCTGCGTCTCGAATATTACGAGTTCTTCGGGAAGTTCTTCTCGGGGAGCGGCAAGGCGTTCAAGCCGTTCCGCTTCCCGGCGGGCAGACAGGGGGTCTCACCTCAGAAATAGGAGGAGGTGGCCGTGAAGAATCTGCGCTGCGGGATTCTGGTGCTGATGGCCGCGAGCGTCGTGGGCTCGGGGACGTTCCTGCTGGCCGAGGAGTCCGGCCCGGCCGCGGAGGCGCCGCTGACGGCGGGCCAGGCCAAGGACCTGCCCGTGACGGGGTCGGTCGACGCGTCGACGGCGGAGATGGCCGACGTGTACCGGACGATCGCGCTGGCGGCCTCGTCGGCGTTCGTCGCCGCCGTGGGCATCGTCGGGGCGGGGTACGCCGTGGGGCGGATCGGCTCGGCTGCCCTCGGCGCCGCGGCCGAGAAGCCCGAACTCTTGACGCGAAGCCTGCTGTTCGTCGCCCTGGCGGAAGGGCTCGCGGTCCTCGGCTTCGCCATCGCGATGATGCTGCTCCTGAAGATCAAGGTCTGACGGCGGGAGGCGAACCGTGCAGTTCTTCTGCATCGCCGACGAGGACACCGTCCGCGGATTCCGGCTGGCCGGGATCGACGGCCAGGCCGTCGCCTCGGCCGCCGAGGCCGAGGCGGCCCTCGCGCGGGCCGCGCGCCGGCCCGGCCTCGGCATCCTGATATTGACGGATGCGGTGGCCGCCGACGTGCGGGCCCGGGTCGACGCTATCCGCATGGGGCAGGGCCTGCCCCTCATTGTCGAGATCCCGGGGCCCGAGGGGCCGATGCCCGGCCGCAAGACCCTGCGCCAGTTCGTCCAGGAGGCGGTCGGCATCCGCGTCGGCCAGGAAGAGGAGGGCGCCTTGTGACGGCGGCCGAGACCAACCCTGAGAACGTCCTGAAGAGCGAGATCATCGCGGACGCGCGGCGCCAGGCCGAGCGCCTGGTCCGCCGCGCCCGGACCGACGCCGAGGCCACCCTCAAGAAGGCCAAGGCCGAGGCCCAGCAGGCCCGGCGTGCGCGCGTCGAGGCCGCCCAAGCCGAGGCG
>CAYGZE010000428.1:0-1814 GCA_964354185.1 uncultured Anaerolineales bacterium
AGGCGCCGGCCGAAGCCCCGCCGGATCTTGTCCACCTTCTGGCCGAAGACCCACGAGTCGGGCCGCGAGAAGTAGATGTACTCGAAGATGCACGCCGCCCGCCGGGGCGCCGCCGGCAGATGCCGCGACGTCATCCCCGTCTCGTCCAGGATGACCATCTCGCCCGGCTCGACGCTGCGTTCGTACTTGGCGTCCAGGATGTCCATGGCGCACGATTCCGACGCCACGAGCATCGCCCCGCCCAGCGAGCCGAGGCACAGCGGCCGGAAGCCCAGCGGGTCCCGGACGGCGATCATCTGCTTGGGCGAAAGGAACAGGAAGCAGTAGGCGCCCACGACGCGCGCGAGCGCGTCGGCCACCATGTCCGGGAGCGCCCGCTCCCGCGAACGCGCCACCAGGTGCATCAGCACGCCGGAATCGCTGGAAGTCTGGAAGATCGAGCCGTCCTCCTCCATCCCGAGGCGCAGCGCCGCCGCGTTGACGAGGTTGCCGTTGTGGGCGGCCGCCAACTGGCCCCGCTTGTACTCGATGAGGATCGGCTGCGCGTTGATGGCGCTGGATGAGCCGGTCGTGGAGTAACGGTTGTGGCCGATGGCGGCCCGCCCGCCAAGGCGCTCGATGCTCTGACGGTTCGGGAACACCGCCGACACCAGCCCCATGCCCTTGTGGAGGCGGATCAGGTCGCCGTCGGCGGCCGCGATGCCCGCGCTCTCTTGGCCGCGATGCTGGAGGGCGTACAAGCCGAGGTAGGTCCGCTCGGCCGCCCGCTCGTCGCCATAGACGCCGAATAACCCACAGAACTCGCGCGGCGCGTCGGGGCCGGCGCACGGGCAGCCCGTCTCTTCCTGCTTCAAGGACGTTTCCTTCGGCCGCACGCCGTACCCGTTTGCGTCCGGGGCGCCGCCCGCGCTTGCCGCCGCCTTAACGTGCAGCCACGTAGACTGTTCGATGCCTGGGCCCGTCAAACTCGCAGAAGTACACCGCCTGCCACGTGCCGAGGACCGGGCGCCCGCCGGAGACCACCAGCGCGAGCGACGGCCCGAACAGGCACGATTTCACGTGGGCCGCCGAGTTCCCCTCGCTGTGGCGATAGCCGTCGTCGAACGGCACGATCTTGTTCGTCTCGGCCACGATGTCCCGCGTGACGTCCGGATCGGCGTTCTCGTTGATCGTCACGCCGGCGGTGGTGTGCGGCACGAAGACGACGGCGATGCCTTCGGCGACCCCTTCCTGGCGGATGGCGTCGGCGACCTCCTCGGTGATGTCGATCATCTCGACCCGCGACCGGGTCGCGACGGCCAACGTCCGCACGCCATCCTCCGGGCTCATGACTGAACAAGGCAGGCGGGCCTCTCGCGAGCCCGCAGGGCATTCTAGGGGCCGCCGGGCGGCGGTTCAAGCAAAAACGTTGACACCGCCGCGGGGCGGGATAAAGTCGCCCTCGTGGCCGGCCGGGCGGCCGCCGGGGCGCGGCCCGGCCGGCCCGGAGCGCGACTCCCATGGCGGACCTCCTCGAGAGAATCCTTGCCGTCAAGCGCTGCGAGGTGGCCGCCCTGCGCGGCCGCCTGGCCGACCTGAAGGCCGCCTGCCGCGACGCCCCGCCCCCGCGCGGGTTCGCCCGGTCCGTGCGCAGGCCCGAGGGCGGGCCCATCCGCGTCATCGCCGAGGTCAAGCACCGGTCGCCTTCGGCCGGCGTCCTCCGCGAGCCCTTCGTCCCGGCCGACATCGCCCGCCGATACGAGGAGGGCGGCGCGGACGCCATCAGTTGCCTCACGGACCGGGAGTTCTTCGGCGGGTCCCTCGACCATCTTCGC
>CAYGZE010000428.1:1914-3978 GCA_964354185.1 uncultured Anaerolineales bacterium
GGCGTCAACAACCGCGACCTGGCGACCTTCCGCGTGGACCTGGCGACGACGGAGCGCCTGGCGCCGCGCGTGCGCGCGGCCGGCCGGGTGCTGGTCGCCGAAAGCGGGGTCAAGACCGCGGCCGATGTGCGGCGGGTCCTCGATGCCGGGGCCGACGCCATCCTCGTCGGCGAGGGCCTTCTGCGGGCGGACGACCTGGGCCGCAGGATCGCGGAACTCAAGAAGGCCTAGGCGGGCGGCGTGTCGACCTTGGCCAGCGGTGCGAGGTCCGAGTACTCATAGAGCCGCGAGAGGGCGCGGTTCTCCGTCGGAATCCCCGCCTCCTGGACCGCCGCTAGCGGGTTGAGCCCCGCCGTGACCACGATGCCGACCCGCCCGTGACCTACGGGGATCTCCAGGAGCGTGCGGCTCGGTTCGCCGACGAGAATGCGTCCCCCGAGCCCGGCCTTGGCCATCTGGGCGATGACCTTCTGCGCCAGGGGGAGGGCGGCGGCCGGCACCTCGCGGAAACTGGCCCCCACCACGCCTGTTCCAGTCCTGGCGGCGGCGAGGACACTGGTCATCCGCGCCTTGATGAAGATCTCCAGGGGGTCCAACGTCGTCCCGTTGTAGTGAATCGCGTGCGTGAACCGCACCGGGCGGCCGTCCCGCGTCTCCATCAGGCCGCCGAAGCGCGAGACGACCGGGATCCCTGCCGCGCGCAGGCACCCGTTCAGCGTGATGGAGCAGACGGTCCCGATCACGGCCTCGCCTTCCTTGGCCGTGTGGCCCGGCACGCTTACGCCGGGGCCGGAGACGATGCCGAGCCACCCCATGCCGAGGCCGGCCCGGACGACCTCGGCGACGATGGCCCGCGCCCGGGCCAGTTGGCCGGCGGGGACCGTCGAGAGGTTGACGATGACGGTCCCGGTGCGCCGCGCCAGGTCGAAGGACATGCAGAAGGCCAGGTCGTCGGCCTTGGCGTCGATGAAGCCGACCTTGTCGATGATGACGGCCGAGGCGAGTTCGCGCCGCCCCCGGTCGGTGATCTCGCGGCCGCGCCGCCCGAGGTTGACCGTCAGGCCGGACGCGTCGAGCGTCTCCAGGTAGTTCCTCACCATCCGCTGCTTCAGGTCGATGCCGGCGACGCGCAGGGCACGGGCGATCTTCGTGCTGCCGAGGGGCCGGCCGGCCTCGTCGAGAATCCGCAGGATGGCGGCCGTCTTCCGCTGGCTGTCGATCGTTGCCTCCAACGGATCTCCTTGTGTCTCAGCGTCGGCCGGCGCGGTCGGCGTAGCAGACGACCCGCTGCTTGAGCGTGTTGGCGTGGAGGCGATAGACGGCGCCGTCCGGCCCCGCCGGGACGTCGATCACCCGGATCGCGCGGGCCCACGCGGCGGCCTCGGGCAGCAGTTCCGCGAAACGGTTGGGCGCCCCCTCGAAGAACCGCGTGTCCAGACGGTTGTCCTTGCGGGTCGGGAACAAGGCCATGTAGAGGATGTCCAGTTCGATCAGATCGTTCAGGAAATGCGTCCCCAGCGACACGTCGGGGACGAGGTCGTCGCGCATGGCCACGATCTCGCAGAGCACGGAGACCGTGCTGATGTCGGCGAACGAGACGGGCACGCCGAGGCTCGGCGTCGTCGTGCCCCAGCGGCCGGGGCCCAGGAGCATCGTCGTCCGGGACTCCGCACCGCCGTCGAGCCGCGTGGCCTGCCCGATCAGGCGGGCGACGGCGTAGCGGTCCTGGATCGAGAGGTTCCCGTACACCGACGGGACCACGTAGATGAACCGGCGGATCTCGATCAGGCGGCTCTGGCCGATGACCGCGCCGTGGGCCTCCAGGACGGCGTCGTCCGGCGCCAGGTCGGGCGGCGGATCGGTGATGGCGCCGCCTCCCTTCACCTGGAGGGGGCGGCACTGGACGAGGTTCAGGCGGTAGTCGCCGCCCGTGACGTTGGCGGTGAACTCGACGTCGACGGGGTAGTCGTAGGCCTCCTGGAGGATGCCCAGCATCTCCCGCATGTCGCCGACGAAGGCCGTCTGGGCGAAGAAGCGGTCGAACGTGAGGACCCAGGGGCATGC
>CAYGZE010000429.1:0-3944 GCA_964354185.1 uncultured Anaerolineales bacterium
CGATCAAAAACCGACCAAAAGTGTCATAGTTCGGGCGCAAAACGTCAAAAAACGACCGAAAAACGCTGCGTTTTGCCTTACCCATCTTAACATCCGGGACGTCCGACCCCCCTGGCGCTAGCGCCAGGGCCGATTTGGGCGCGCGGAGGCCCCCAAAATCGGCAAATTCCGCGCGCGCCAACCCGTTTTCCGGATTGTAAAAATGGGACTTACAGCAAAATCGGAGGGTCACTCGGCCGCCTGGACCCAGACCTGGACCGTCCGGATCGCGCTGCGGGCCGTGTACTGGTACGGGATCTTCAGGGTCACGGGCTTCCCCCCGGGCATCAGGGGCTGGTCGAGTCGGATCGTCTCCACGACGGCGCCGCTGATGTGGTCGTCGTTGGCCCGCATGAGGACGAGGACCTCGATGGCGCTGACCGGCGCCTGGCCGCGGTTGACCACGTCCTGGGCGATGGTGCCCCGGGGCGTGACCTCGCTCAGACGGTCCTCCTCGGCCCAGGCGGGCCCCTCGCAGGCGAGGTCGGCCGGGGGCCGGACGGCCTCGGGCGAGTCGATCTGGAAGTCGGGCGCCCCATAGCCCGCGGGGCGGACCGTGGGGTCGTGCTCACAGACCGCGACCAGGGGGGCCTCCTGCCCGGCCGGCAGGTCGCGGATGATGGTCTTGGCCTCGCCGATCTTCTCCTTGCTGGCATCGAGCACCGGGATGGTGATCACCATGGCCCGGACGACGTGGGTGGTGGCATTGGTGACCTTGCCGCAGAAGAGCGTCCGGTTCTCGCCGGCGACGCCCCCCCGGAGGACCCCTTCGACCTGGACGGGGTAGTCGGGCTTGTCGGGGTGGCTGACGTTCGGCTGCTTGACGGGGCCCCGCTCCAGGCCCTTGAGGGACACGACGGGCGGGGGTGCGGCCTGGGGCTTCTCGGGGGCGCTTCGCTCGCGGGCCCATCGCTGGAGGAACCCCCCGGCCAAGAGGACGCCCAGGCCGATAACGGCGACGCCCAGGATGCTGACCCACACGATGGCCACGGACCGGTTCCGGATACCCCCGCGGATGCGGGCGGACCCGGGCTTCAGGAGGTCCTCGTCGTCGGACTTGCGGGGCCTTCGCCGCGCCCCTGCCGCCCGGGCCGCCAGGGGGGCCGGGGCCGGCGGCGCGATCTGCACCAGGGCCCTGCAATGCGGACACTGGACGGTGCGGCCGAGTTGCTCGGCACTGAGCCGGAACGTCTTGCCGCAACCGCCGCACTGGGCCGTGACGTACTCGGACATGAGACCCGCTGCTCCCTCTCCCAAGGGTAATACGAGCCGACAGGGGGTCCGCGCTCAGGAATCGGCGCGGGTCGCCTCGCCGCCCGGGCGCCATTCTAAGGGCGGGGCGGCGGGCGTCAAGCCGCCAGTCGCGGCAGGTGCGGCACCGCGGCACACCGGCAGGCGCACTGGCGGACAGGTCACCCATGGCACCCGGCGCAGCGGGGCGGCCGCGCGGGGCGTCAGGCCTCAGCCGCCGCGAGGCGGCGGGCGTGGCGGCGGCGCTCGTTCTCCGACAGGTACCGCTTCCGCAGGCGGATGGACTGGGGCGTCAGTTCCACGAGTTCGTCGCTCTCGATGTACTCCAGGGCCGGCTCCAGCGCCAGCCGCCGCGGGGCCTTCAGGACCACCGTGAACTCCTTGGTCGACGCCCGCATGTTCGTCAGCCGCTTCTGGCGGACGACGTTCACGGCGATGTCGTCATCCTTGCAGTGTTCGCCGACGACCTGGCCCTCGTAGACCTCCTCGCCCGGCTCGACGAACATGGTGCCGCGGTCGGCCAACTGGTCGAGGGCGTAGGCGGTCACGGGGCCGGTCTCGATGGCGACCAGGACGCCGGTGGGCCGCCCGGCGATCGGCCCGCGCACGGCGTCGTAGCGGGCGAAGGTGTGATGCATGATCGCCTCGCCCCCCGTGGCGGTGAGCATGCGGCTTCGGAGGCCGATCAGACCCCTCGCGGGGATCAGAAACTCCAGGTGGACCGCGTCGCCGCGCGTGTCCGTCCGCACCGGTTCGCCCCGGCGGTCGCCCACCAGTTGCATGACGGGCCCCAGGACGTCGCGCCGGACGTCGACCGTGAGGTCTTCCATCGGCTCCAGGCGGCGGCCGCCCTCCTCGTGGTAGATGACGCGGGGCTTGCCGACGCACAGTTCGTAGCCCTCGCGCCGCATGTTCTCCAGGAGGATGCCGAGGTGCAGGAGGCCGCGGCCCGAGACCTCGAACTCGTCGAGCGTCTCGCCTGGCGCCACGCGCAGGGCCACGTTCGACTGGATCTCCTTCTCGAGCCGCTCGCGCAGGTGGCGGCTGGTGACGTACTTCCCTTCGCGGCCGGCGAACGGGCCGTCGTTGATGCGGAAGGTCATGTGCAAGGTCGGCTCGTCGACGTGGACGGCGGGGAGCGCCTGCGGGTTCTCGGGGTCGGCCAGGGTGTCGCCGATGTCGACGCGCTCGAGGCCCACCACGGCGCAGATGTCGCCGACGTCGACGTGATCGACCTCGGCGCGTCCGAGGCCGTCGAAGCAGAACAGTTGGCCCACGCGCTGGGTCGTCTGGCCGCCGTGGCGGTCGATGGAGACGACCGTCTGGCCCGACCGGAGGGTCCCGGCGAAGACGCGGCCAATGCCGATGCGGCCGACGTAGTCGCTGTAGTCGAGGGTCGTGATGAGGACCTGGAGGGGCGCGGCCGCGTCGAGGTCGGGGACCGGGACGTGCCGGATGATCGCGTCGAAGAGGGCGTGGATGTCGCCCTCGCCGGGCGCCGGGCGGGCGTCCGGGTCCGTCACAGTCCAGCCGTCGCGGCCCGAGGCGTAGACCACCGGGAAGTCGAGCGTGTGGTCGTCGGCCCCCAGGTCGACCAGGAGGTCGAAGACCTCGTCGAGGACGTCGGCGTGGCGCTCCTCGGCCCGGTCCATCTTGTTGATGACGACGATGGGCCGGAGGCCGCTGGCGATGGCCTTGCCCAGGACGTAGCGGGTCTGCGGCATGACGCCCTCGGCGGCGTCGACCAGCAGGAGGGCCCCGTCGGCCATCTTGAGGACCCGCTCGACCTCGCCGCCGAAGTCGGCGTGGCCGGGCGTGTCGATGATGTTGATGTGGTACGAGACGCCGTCGCGGTCGGTGTAGGCGATCGCGCAGTTCTTAGCCAGGATCGTGATGCCGCGCTCCCGCTCCAGGGGGTTCGAGTCCAGGATGCAGTCCCCCTTGAGTTCCCCCGCGCGGAACTGGCCGCACTGCCGGAGCAACTGGTCCACCAGCGTGGTCTTCCCGTGGTCCACGTGGGCGATGATGGCGACGTTCCGAATCTCGCGGCGCTTCATGCTCGTCTTTCCGGCAGGGCGAACCTGCGAAGGGGCTGAGGGAGTCTCTAGGGGGCCGAGAATCAGTCCGACCTGCCTGCCTTCCGGCAGGTCAGGCGGCAAGGGGGACGTCGTGGACCTTGCAGCGCCCGGCGACGAACGTGCGGCGGGAGGTAGGCCGCGCGGCCCGCGCGCCGGCGGCGCCGGGGCGCGCCCAGCGCCAGGATGACGTGTTCACGTATCGCATGTGCGGTATTATCGGCAGAACCTGGCCCCAGGTCAAGCCCATCCCTGGTCGCGGGCGCGGTGGAAACGCCCCCCTGCCCCGCAGCGTCACTTCCTGCGGTAGCGGACGAGGACGCTGCCGGGCGCCGAGGGGATCTCGACGCGCAGGTGCACCAGCTCCGCCCCCGACATCGCCGTCTTCCCCTTGGGCTCGTAGGACTCGGCGAAGGTGACCTCGTAGGTCGCCGCCGGGTCCAGGCCGCGCAGGCGGGCCTCCAGGGCGACGTACGGCGACTTCGGCCGCCGGAAGAGAACCGCGCACCCCTGGCCCAGGTCCGGCCGGTCCAACTGCCAGCCGCACCACTGCCCCTCGTCGAGGCCGATGGGCGCGAG
>CAYGZE010000430.1:0-3929 GCA_964354185.1 uncultured Anaerolineales bacterium
GGCCCCGCCCCGTGGACGCCCTACAACGACCTCAAGTGCTCGTTCAATTGGTACTTCATGGCGGATTACTGCAAGGGCTGGATCGAGTCGTGGGGCGTCCATCACATCGACATTGCTCTGTGGGGCATGCCGGCGCTGGCGGCCTCGACGCTGGAGGTCGAGGGGACCGCCGTCTTCCCCACCGACGGCCTCGCGAACTGCTCCTACCAGTGGCGCGTGAACATGGCGACGCCCGACGGGCTGAAGGTCTACTTCACGGACGACGGCGGCCAGCCCCACGGCGTCCGGTTCGAGGGCGACGCGGGGTGGGTCCACGTGGTGCGCGGCGGCATCGCGGCCGAGCCGGCGTCGCTCCTGAAGGTCGCGCTCAAGCCCGGCGACGAACACCTCTACGAGTCGAACGACCATCACGGCAACTTCTTCGAGTGCATGCGGACGCGGCGCGACCCGGTGGCGCCGGTCGAGGGCGGCCACGCCGCCACGACCCTGACGCTCGTCTCGGACATCGCCACCCGCCTCGGCCGCAAGGTCACCTGGGACTGGAGGACCGAGCAGTTCGTGGGCGACGACGCGGCCAACCGGATGGTGAGCCGCTCGATGCGCAGCCCGTGGACGCTGTAGCGCCGCCTGGGCCGGGAGAGGACGGAGCGAGGGCAAGACCATGAGACATATCTATGCGATAGGCACGATGCTGGGCGTCCTCCTGCTGGCGGCGGCCGCGACCGCCCCTGCCGGGCAGGAGCCGGCCGAGATGACCGTCGACCAGGCCTTCGAGCGCTTGAAGGCGTGGGACGACGATCAGCCGCGCGCGCCGCTCCATCTTCTGGAGCGGCACATCGCGACATCCTCCGGCGACGCCGACGCGCGGCGCCGGGTGGCCGAGCGCCTGGCCGCCGTCGCCGCCGATCCCCAGGCCACCCCGGCGGCCCGGCAGTTCGCCTGCCAGCACCTGCCGCTCGTCGCGGGCGACGCCCAGGTGCCGGTCCTCGCGAAGTTGCTCGACGACCCGAAGACGGCCGAGATGGCCCGCCGCGCGCTCGAGGCCGTTCCCGGCGACGCGTCGCTCGCGGCGCTTCGGGCGGCCGCGGAGCGCCTCACGGGCCGCGACCTGGTGGGCGCGATCCACGCGCTCGGGCGGCGGCGCGACGCCGCGTCCGCTGGCGCGCTCGCCAAGCGCCTCGCGGATTCCGACGCCGAGGTCGCCGCCGCCTCGGCCTGGGCCCTCGGCGCGATCGGCACGCCCGACGCCGCCGCGGCCCTCGCCAAGGCCAAACCGCCCGCCGCGCTCGCGGCCGCGCTGCGGGACGCGTCGCTCCGCGCGGCCGAGGGCCTCGCCGCCGACGGGAACGCCGCGGCCGCCGAGGCCGTCTACCGCCGCCTGCTCGAGGGCGCGCCGCCGCCGGCCCTGCGCGTCGCCGCCCTGGCGGGCCTCGCCCGGGTCGCGCCCGAGAAGGCCCTGCCCCTGGTCTTCGACGCCCTTGCCGCCGATGACCCGCTCCTTCGCGGCACGGGGGCGAACCTCCTCCGCCGCATGAGTGGCGCGGGCGTCACGGCCGCCGTCGCCGCGCGGCTCGCCAAGGTTGACCCGGCAGGCCAGGTGCTCCTCGTGGAGGTCCTCGCGGACCGGGCCGACCGCGCGGCCGGGCGGGCGGTGGCCGCCCTGCTTGATGCGAAGGATGAGGCCGTGCGCGCGGCGGCGGCCGGCGCCCTGGCCGCCGTGGGCGACGCCGCATGCGTGCCGCACCTCGCGCGCCTCGCCGCCGCGGAAGCGGGCGCCGTCCAGCATGCCGCGCGCGCCAGCCTCGGCCGCATCTCGGGGCCCGGCGTCGACGAGCCGCTCGTCGGCCTGGCCGCCGAGGGCGACCCGGCCGACCGCATCGAGGCGATCCGCGCCCTGGGCGTCCGCCGCGCCGCGGGCGCCGACGAGGCGCTCCTCAAGTCCGCCGCCGACCCGGACGAGCGCGTCCGCGCCGCGGCCTTCGACGCCCTGGCCCTGGCCGGCGGCCCCGGCGCCTATCCAAAACTCATCGACATGCTTCGCGGCGCCGGGAAGCCCGGCGACGCCGCGGCCGCCGAGCGGGCCGTCCTCGCCGTCGGGTCGCGCCTGGAACCGCCCGGCGCCCGCGTCGCCCCCGTCGTTGCGGCCCTCCAGACGGGCCCCGACGCCGCGCGGCCGGCGCTCCTGCGCGTCCTCGGCGGCTTCGGCGGCCCGGAGGCCCTGCGGACCGTCCGCCCGTACCTGGAGGAGTCGTCGAACCCGGCGGACTACGACGCGGCCGTGCGGGCCCTGGCCGACTGGCCTGACGACGGCGCCGCCCCCGACCTCCTGCGCGTTGCCAAGGACGCGAAGGACGCCACCTGCCGCGTCCTTGCCCTGCGCGGGTACCTCCGCCTGGCGCGGCTGGGCGCGGACGCGGCCGCGCGGCTGAAGATGCTCGACCAGGTCCGCCCCATCGCCACGACGCCCGAGGCGAAGCGGATGCTCCTGGCGGGCCTGGCCGAGGTGGCCGACCCGGGCGCGCTCGATGTGTGCCTCGCGATGCTCGACGACCGCGACGCGGGCGCCGAGGCCACCGCCGCGGCCCTCAAGGTCGCCAAGGCCGTCGTCAAGGCCGACCCGAAGGCGGTCGACGCGGCGATGACGCGCCTGCTCGCGGCCGCCAAGGATAAGGCCGTCGCGGACGAGGCCCGGGCCCTCCAGGTCGAGGCCCGCAAGCCCTCGCCGCAGGAGGTCGGGGCGGCAGCCCTGCGGTTCGACCAGGCCCGGAGCGACGCCCGCCGCAAGGAACTCGCCGGCCGCGCGCCCCAGGGCTTCCACCTCGTCTGCTACCTCGACTGCGGCCCCGACTCATCGGACGGCGCCCAGGGCAAGCCCGCCCTCCGCGTCGCCACGGGCGGGACGCACTTCTGGCCTGAGGCCGACCGCCTGGCCGACGCGCGGTTCGGCAGCATCGTTTACGACGGCACGGCCGTCGTCTTCGAGGCGTCGGGCCTCGCGCCCCGGCGGGCCTACCAGGTCGGCCTCACCTGGTGGGACTGCGACCACAACACGCGGGTCCAGTCGGTCTCGGCGGGCGCGGGGCGGGCGACCGCGAAACTTCTCGATAAGACGAAGTTGCCGTCCGGCCGCATCGGCGGCGAGAAGCCCGCCGAGGTGACGCTCCCCTTGCCGCGCGCCCTGACGGCCGCGGGGACGGTCCGCCTCACGGTCCGCAACGAGTCCGAGCCGAACGCGGTCGTGAGCGAGGTCTGGCTCTGGGAGAGCGACGCCGAGAGCGACCCGCCCCCCGCCGCGGCCGAGCCGGCCGCCCAGGCGGCCGACGCGCTCCAGCGCTCTGCCCGGAAGGCCGACAAGCGTATCCTGATCCTCACGGGCATGGAGTACCCCGGCCACAACTGGCGCGAGACGGCGCCCGCGCTTCGCGGCCTGATCGAGAAGGACCCCCGCATCGCCGTCGACCTCGTCGAGGACCCGGAGTTCCTGGGCGACCCGCGCCTGGGCGACTACGCGGCCGTCGTCCTCAACTTCATGAATGGCGATAAGAAGGTGCCGGGGTCCGAGGCCCGCGAGAAGTTCCGCAAGTTCGTCGAGGCCGGCGGCGGCCTGGTCCTCGTCCACTTCGCGTGCGGCGCGTTTGACGACTGGCCCGAGTTCCGCCGCATGGCCGGCCGCGTCTACGACCCCAAGTTGCCCCCGCACGACCCGCACGGGCCGTTCCGCGTCCAGATCGCGGACCCCGACCACCCGATCACGCGCGGCATGGAGCCGTTCGAGACGGTCGACGAACTCTACACGTGCCTGGCGGGCGACGCGCCGATCCACACCGTCGCCTCGGCCCGCTCGAAGGTCGACGGCAAGGACTACCCGATGGCGTTCGTCCTGGAGTACGGCAAGGGCCGCGTGTTCCACTGCGTCCTGGGGCACGACG
>CAYGZE010000431.1:0-3906 GCA_964354185.1 uncultured Anaerolineales bacterium
GACCCGCCCTGTCCGAAATGGGGCCAGAAGAGGAGTCGCCGACACCTGTTAAGATGGGGGGACTGGGGACTCGGGACCGGGGTGACGGACGCCATTTCGGATTTGGGATTTCGGATTTCGGATTGGACGGCAACGGCTGCGGGGGCGGTACCGGGCCGGCGAACGGCACGGAGGTGACTCAACTAGCCCCCGCCGTCAGGCGGGGGTCCACTTTGGCGTGCGGAGAGAAGCATGTCGGGTCTGTTGACCCGACCTACCACTATTGGGGACTGGGGACCGGGACGAAAGGCGGAACGGAAACGGTGTCAGGAACCGTTTCCGCGCACGGGGGGAAACGGTTCCTGACACCGTTTCGGTCTCGGCGGGAGGCCGGGGCGTGGGTGCTGTCCCCTGCACTCGCCGAACTCACGGCGGCTACGCGCCCTCATGCGCGCTGCGCCGTCGCTCCATAGGTCAGCAGCGGCTGCGCCGGCGCCAGGGCGTCGATCAGCCCGTCCCCGAGGTCCTCCGCGTCGGCGGCCAGCGGGATCCCCGCCGTCTCCACCAGTGGCCGCACGACCCCGGCCCCCGGTTCCACCGCCTCAGCCACGGAAGCTTCTCCAGGGGCGATGGCCAGCGGCGCCGCCACCACGACCGCTCCAAACGGGCCCGTCGTGGCGCCCGTCACCGACGGCCCGGGCAGGACCGACATGCCCCCTGCTTCGGCAAGCGGGCCGGGCGATGCCGGCAGGAGATCCACGTGGAGGGCCCACTCACTCGCCTCGATCCCGGGCTTCGGCGTCGCCGCGAGGGCCGGGGCAGGTACCTCGACTCCGCTGGTGGCTACCGCAGCCACAGGGACCTCGGACCGGCTTGCGACCCCGGTCGGCACGCTCGGACTGCTCGGCGCGGCCGCCTGGCTCGTGCCGCCCCATAGGCCCAGGGACCCGAGGAGGTTCCCGAGATCAAGGCCGTCGAGGACAAGGACCTGCTTCGGCGCGTCCCATCGCACGGTTGCAGCGCTCACGTTCAGGGAAAGGCCGGTCGTGTGGTCCTGCCCGCCCACGAGGCGCAGCGTCCCGCCGCCCTCCACGGTCAGCGTGTGCGCGTTGCCCCTGATCGTCCCGTTGAGGACGAGCGTATCTCCTGCCGCGATGGTCCACGTGGAATCGGCCGCCAGGGCGACGTTGGCCGCGACGGTGTTGCTCCCGCTGCCCGCGCTATCGATCCCGCCATCCCCGGCCGTGAGCGTGTATCCTGTGCCTCCGACGGTCCATCCGGCCGTCTGGATGTCGAGGCCCGCGACGGCCTGGTTCTGATACAGCGTCGGCTGGCGCGCGGTCGGCGTGCCGGTCAGGATCACTGGAGAATCCGCCCCAGGAACCCGCCCCGCCAGCCAGTTGCCAGGGGAGGCCCAGTCGGCGCCGGCCGTGCCCGTCCAGGAGGCCACGGTCTCGTACCCACTCTCATAGTTCGACAGGCTGATGACCTCCAGGTCGCCGGCGTCGACGTGGGCCTGGACGTGGGCCAGGAACGCCACCCACTGGGCCGCGGTGAGCTGCCGCGCCCCGCCCAGGCCGTGGATATAGGAAGCGCCCATCGCCTGGTTCGCCACGAGGTCGTCGATCCACTGGGCCGTCAGGCCGGTGTCGCTGACGTTGCGGGCCAGCATCCGCCGGTCGGGCTGCCCGTTGGCCGTCTCGACCATCGAGGCGACGAAGTTGGGCTGGAGGGTGCGCGGCGAGTACTGGATCGTGTCGAGGATGACGCTCACTTCGCCCAGGATGTCGGAGAACTCGTCCGCAGTCAGTTGGGCGCTCTTGCCGGGGACCATGAAGACGGGCGAGAGCGTCAGGCCGTTGGCCTCCGCCCACGCCTTCGTCGCGGTCACCTCGTTGAGCTTCTGTTCCCGCGTGTACGTGCCGAAATCGGAGGGGTGGTTGTAGCCGTGGCCGACCAGCTCGGCCAGCGGGTTGGCGTCGAGCGCCCGGAGCTGGTCCAGCGTCCAGGCGAACGACTGGCCGACGAGCGGCGGCGTGATGCCCGCCGTCACCGGGAACGCGTGCGCCAGCGCCTCCGGGATCGCCGTCGCGGCCAGCGACGCACTGTTGCCACAGCCGTCGAACGTCAGGATCAGGCGCGCCTTCCCGTACCCGCTGAGGACCCGCACGGCGTCGAACCAGACGTACATCGTGTCGCCGGGGGGCGTAGCGGAGAACGCCACGCGGAGTTGCACGCCGGTGGCCTGCGACGGATCCCAGGACGCGCCCTGAACCTGCCAGCCGTTGAAGTTCGAGTCCGGGTAGTCCAGCAGGCTTGCTTGGGACTGGATGGGGTAGACGATGTCGTTCCAGCCAGGTTGCACGGCGGCGTAGAATCGAAGGACCATCGCGTGAGTGTTGTCCGCAGCGCCGCCGTCCACGCCGTCGTCGTCATCCGACAACAGGGCGACCTGGACCAAACTGACTGACGATTCGGCGTCCGGGTGAACGTAGAAGGACAGGTGCAGCGTCTTGCCCCGGACGTCCAGCGCGGCGTCGCTCGTCTTCAGGGCCGACGGGTTCGTGTAAAGCCCCAGGCCGCTCGGGCTGAACTGGAAGGCGGTGGGGCTGTAGAAGGCGTGGCCCGCGTCGAGCGTGGTGGTGGACCCGGCGGTGGCGGTCCAGCCCGCCAGGCTGGTGAAGTCCACCTGCTTGACGACGGTCGGCGTGTCCGCCAGGGGCGCTGTCTCCGCCGCCTCCTGGGCGCCGAGAGGGGCGGTCTCGGCGACCAGGGCTTCCGGCAGAGGTGCAGGGGATGGCTCACCGGGGATGGCATCCAGGAGCAGACGGGCCTCAAGTGGCTCGAATACGAACGGAGTGCACGAGCGCTTCGGCAGGACCATCGTTCCGCCCTCTAAGCAAACGCCGCCCCCCCGGCTGGCAGGCCGACGCCCCCGGCCCTCCTTCATCTCACCGTACAAACAGAAAGGGCGACCTCCGGTTCTCCCCCGGAAATCGCCCTCAATCAACCAGACTCGGATTGTCGGGTCTGCGGCGGCTGGGCGCTCGCCCCCTGCGAGCGGACAGCCGCATATACCTTTACTGATACACTATACCCCAGGAACCCCCGTCAGGCAAGCGCGTTGGCGGCCTATCGCACCCGGTCCCTCTCGGTGACGGGGTGACGAGGTAACGAGGTGACTCCGTAACCCAGCCACGGAGTCACCCAGTCACCCAGTTACCCAGTCTCCAGCCAGGATCACGGCGAGACCCCTCGACTCGCTGCGCTCGCTCGGGGTGACACTCGCAGGGAGGCGCCCGGCGAACGGCCACGGCTGCGGATTCCCCTCGCCCCCACCCCCTCTCCGCGACGGGGTAACGGGGTAACGAGGTGACTCCGTAACCCAGTCACCTGGTCACCCGGCTTCGCCATGGGCTACGCCGGGGCAGGCCCGTTACCCAGTCACCAGAGAAGGCCGTCGGGTCTGTTGACCCGACCTACGACTACTGCGGGGCCTCAGGGTGACAGCGTCCTGCCGGCCGCACCCGACCGCCTTGCGCCAGACGATTGCAGTCGGCCCGAAAAGGCCCTAGAATGGGACGCCGGTTTCGCGGAACCGGGCCGCCTTCCATACGTCTGAGTCGTATAGGAGGCGGGGCCCCTGGGGTACCCCGTTTTCACGCCATCCAGGGCCTGTCATACGACCGCGGGTGTTCCGGAAGCCCGGTGGGACCAGAGTCATGCTGCCGGACGGCAAGGGGCGGGGAATCGTGCGGACCCAACACGGGCCGGGGACGAAAGGCACAACGGCACCCGCCACCGCATGCGTTCGCAGGCGAAGTACGTGTTTGGCGTGCCGCGACGAGAGTGCTACTGGCTGCTTGCAGCCCGTGCGCGTCCGAGCGGCACTGGTGGACAAGCCACCAGTGGCACCCGCCTATGGGA
>CAYGZE010000432.1:0-3896 GCA_964354185.1 uncultured Anaerolineales bacterium
TGCACCTTTCCATCCGACGCACGCGGGCCGATTACCTGCCCGACCGCGGCCGGTGCCTCTCCTGCGCGCGGTGCTTCGCGTACTGCCCCGTCGAACCGAAGGGGCCGAAAGAGCAAGAGGCGTAGGGCGCGGCCATGCGCATCGACGAGAAGAAAAAGCCGCTCGACCCCGAAGTCGCGCGCGGGCTCTACCGCGCCGCGGTCGGCAGCGCCCTCGTGGCCGGCGCGTTCGTCCTGGTGGGCGCGGCCCTGCTCCTGGCGAACTGGTTCCGCGACCGCGCGGCGACGCCGCTCGACAACCCGAACCTCGCGGCGCGGAAGGCCGCGCTCGCCGAGGACCCCAAGAACGAGGCCCTGAAGGCCGAGATCCGCGCCCTGGATCACCGCCTCCGGGTCGAGCACGTCCGCCGCCAGGGCCGGCAGAAGCGAGGCGGGTGGATGCTCCTGGCGGGCGGGTCGGCCCTCGCCGTCGCCCTGAAGTCGGCGGCGGCGCTCCGGAAGAAGTTGCCGCACCCGTCGGCCGAGGCGCCCGTGCCCGACGCCGAGGCGCGCCTGGCGGCGCTCGCGCGGGGGTCCGTCGCGCTCGTGGCCGCCCTCCTGGCGGCCGGGGCGGGGATCCTCGCCCTTCGCGGCGGGCCGGTGCCGGTCGCCCCGCCTGCCGAGGACGAGGCCTGGCCGAGCGACGCCGAGGTCCGGCGGAACTGGCCCTCGTTCCGCGGGCCCGGCGGCCTGGGCGTCGCCACCGCCAAGGACGTCCCCGACGCGTGGGACGGCAAAACCGGCCGCGGCATCCTCTGGAAGACGGCGGTGCCCCTGCCCGGCTTCAACAGCCCCGTCGTGTGGGGCAACCGCGTGTTCCTGACGGGGGCCGACCGCAAGCGGCGCGAGGTCTACGGCTTCGATGCCGACTCGGGGGCCCTCCTCTGGACGGCGGCGATCGAGGGCGTCCCCGGGAGCCCGACCGTCGCGCCCAAGGTGGGCGACGACACGGGCTACGCCTGCCCCACGGCGGTCACGGACGGGCGGCGCGTCTACGCCATCTTCTCCAACGGCGACGTCGCCGCCGTCGACTACGAGGGCCGGCGCGTCTGGGCGCGGAACCTCGGCGTCCCGCAGAGCACGTATGGCTATGCGTCGTCACTCGCCATCTGGCGGAACCGCGTCCTCGTCCTCTGGGACCAGACGCCCGTGGAGGAGGGGAAGTCGAAACTTCTGGCCCTGAGCACCCTCACGGGGCGCACCGTCTGGGAGGCGCGGCGGCCGGTCCGCGACTCGTGGGCGTCGCCGATCGTCGCAGAGGTCGCCGGCCGCGAGCAAGTCGTCGCGCTGGCCGACCCGTGGCTCATCGCCTACGACCCGGACGACGGGCACGAGCGCTGGCGGGCCAAGGTCGCGGGCGGCGACATCGCCCCCTCGCCTACTGCGACCGCCGACCTGGTCTTCGCCATCCAGCCCTACGCGAAACTCGTGGCCGTCCGCGCCGACGGTTCGGGCGACGTCACGAAGACGCACGTCGCCTGGAAGGCCGAGGACAACGTCCCCGACATTTGCAGCCCCCTGGCGACGGGGGAGTGGGTCATGACCCTGACGACCCAGGGCATGCTGACGTGCTTCGGCGCCGCCGACGGGAAGAGACGCTGGAAGCACGACTTCGAGGAGGACTTCTACACCTCGCCCACGCTCGTGGGCGACCGGGTGTGCCTAGTGACCGCCAAGGGGACGATGGTGTTCCTGGCGGCCGACGCGGCGGCGTTCCGGGAACTGGGCCGGGCCGACCTGGGCGAGCCGGTCCACGCGTCGCCGGCGTTCCTAGATGGCCGCATCTACATGCGCAGTCACAAGCACTTGTACGCGATAGGGAAGCGATGACGGAGCCCGTGGCCCAGTTCGTGGATCGCACCGTCGCGCGGATCGGCCGCGGCCCGGAGGCGGTCATCCCGATCCTCCAGGCCATCCAGGCCGAGTACCGCTACCTGCCCGAGGAGGCCCTGCGCCGCGTCTCCGAGGTCGCCGACATCACGGCCGCGCAGGTGACGGGCGTCTCGACCTTCTACACCCAGTTCCGCCACCACCCCGTCGGCGAGCACATCATCCACGTCTGCCATGGCACGGCCTGCCACGTCAAGGGGTCCGTGCCCGTGCACGAGGCGCTCGCCAGGCACCTGGCCATCCCGGCCGGGGGCGACACCGACCCGGGGCGCCGGTTCACCATCGAGAAGGTCGCGTGCCTCGGCTGCTGCACGCTCGCGCCGGTCGTGCAGATCGACGGGATCACCTACGGCCACCTGACGCCCGACGCCGTGCCGCGTATGATCCACGACTTCCTCGAACTCAAGCGCCGGGGGGCGATCCAGACGGAGAAGGCACACGGCGACCTGGGCGCGGGCACGGGCGAGGTGCGGATCGGCCTGGGGTCCTGCTGCATGGCGCGCGGCAGCGACCGGGTGTACGACGCGCTGGAGCGCGCGGTCGTCGGCACGGGCGCGCGGGCCGTCGTCAAGCGCGTCGGGTGCGTCGGCATGTGCCACCAGACGCCGCTGGTGGAGGTCGTCGCGCCCGGCGGGCCGCCGGCCCTCTATGCCCGCGTCGAGCCGGACGACGCGCGGCGGATCATCCTCAGGCACTTCCGGCCGGCGGGCCTTGTGCGGCGCGTGCGGTCGGCCGTCTCGGGCGCCCTGGAGAAGGCCCTCACCGACGAGGCCTGGGGGCCCGTGACGCGGTACGCCCTCTCGACGCGCGATCCGCCCGTGGCCGCGTTCCTCGGCCGCCAGAAGCACCTCGCGACGGAGCACTGCGGCTGCATCGACCCGCTGGACCTCGAGGAGTACCGGGCCGCCGGCGGCTTCCGGGCGCTGGCGACGTGCCTGCGAGAGCGCCCGCCGGAGCGCGTCGTCGAGGAGATCGCCGCGAGCGGCCTCCGCGGGCGCGGCGGCGCGGGCTACCCCACGGGCCTCAAGTGGGACAAGGTCCGGCGCATGGAGGCCGACCGCAAGTTCCTCGTCATGAACGGCGACGAGGGCGACCCCGGCGCGTTCATGGACCGGATGATCCTGGAATCGTACCCGTACCGGGTGATCGAGGGGATCGCGATCGCCGCCTACGCCGTCGGTGCGCGGGAGGGCGTCCTCTACATCCGGGCGGAGTATCCGCTGGCGGTGCGGCGCGTGCGCGAGGCGCTCGCGCGGTGCGAGGCGGCGGGCCTGCTGGGCGACGGCATCCTGGGGACGGACTTCTCGCTGCACCTTCGGATCATGGAGGGCGCGGGGGCGTTCGTGTGCGGCGAGGAGACGGCCCTGGTGGCCTCGATCGAGGGGCGGCGCGGCATGCCGCGCCTCCGCCCCCCCTACCCCGCCGAGCAGGGCCTCGCGGGGAAACCCACGCTCATCAACAACGTGGAGACGTATGCACTCGTCCCATGGATTGTGCGGCACGGGGCGGCCGAGTTCGCGAAACTCGGAACGGAGCACAGCAAGGGCACGAAGGTCTTCGCCCTGGCGGGCAAGGTGGCGCGCGGCGGGCTGATCGAGGTGCCCATGGGGATCACCCTGCGCGAAATTGTCGAGGAGATCGGCGGCGGCATCGCCGGCGACCGCACCCTCAAGGCCGTCCAGGTCGGCGGGCCGAGCGGCGGGTGCGTCCCCGCCGGCCTGGCCGACACGCCCGTCGACTACGAGGCCCTGACCGCCGTCGGCGCGATCATGGGCTCGGGCGGCCTCGTGGTCCTCGACGACGCCGACTGCATGGTCGAGATCGCGCGCTACTTCCTGGAGTTCACGCAGGACCAGTCGTGCGGCAAGTGCACGTTCTGCCGCATCGGCACGCGGCGGATGCCCGACATCCTGGAGCGCCCCTGCGCCGGCGAGGGGAAGCGCGGCGACCCGGAGGCGCTCGAGGACC
>CAYGZE010000433.1:0-3864 GCA_964354185.1 uncultured Anaerolineales bacterium
TCTTCGTCGTCATGCCCGCGACGCCCTACGACGCGAAGGGGCTCCTGAAGACCTGTATCCGCGACGACAACCCCATCCTCTTCATCGAGCACAAGATGCTCTACAACACGAAAGGTGAGGTGCCGACGGAGGAGTACCTGATCCCGCTCGGGAAGGCCGCCGTCCGCCGCGAGGGCACCGACGTGACGATCGTCGGCTACTCGCGGATGGCCCTAAGGGCCGAGGAGGCCGCCAAGACCCTCGCCCAGGAAGGCATCCAGGCCGAGGTCATCGACCTTCGGTGCCTGAAGCCGCTGGACATCGACTGCGTCCTGGAATCGGTCCGCAAGACGGGCCGCCTGGTCCTCGCATCCGAGGCCTACCAGGAGGCCAACTTCGTCTGCGAGATCATCGCGAAGGTCCAGCAGTTCGCCTTCGACGACCTCGACGCGCCGATTGAGCGGGTGTGCGCGGCCAACTGCCCGATCCCGATGAGCCCGGTCCTGGAGGACGAGGCCGTGCCGCGGGCCGACAAGATCGTCGCCGCCGCCAAGCGAACGCTCGGGAAAGCCTGAAGGGAACACGCCGGCCATGATCCAGAAGGTCACCCTGCCGAAACTCGGTGAGACGGTCGAGTTCTCGACCATCGAGCGGTGGGTCAAGCAGGAAGGCGACCGCGTCGCCCCGGGCGACATCCTCTGCGAGATCACGACCGACAAGGCGACCCTCGAGGTCGAGTGCTACTACCGCGGGACGCTCCTCCGGATTGTGGAGCCGCCCGGCAAGGAACTGCCCGTCGGCACGGTGATTGCGGTGGTGGGTGAGCCGGGCGAGGCGATTCCGGCCGACCTGGGGGGCTGGACGGCTCCTCGGCCGGCGGCGAAGGCGCGCGCTTCGGCCGCCGCGGCATCAGCGGCGGCCGGTGCGTCAGCGGCCGTCGCGGCCCCCGCCGGGCGCACGATCGCCTCGCCGCGCGCTCGCCGCGTGGCCCGCGAACTCGGCGTGACCCTCGGGACCGTGCGGGGCACCGGCCCCGGCGGGCGCATCGTCGAGGCCGACGTCCGGGCCGCCGCCCAGGCCGCCCCGGCCGTCCGGGCCAGCCCCGTCGCGCGCAAGGTGGCCGCCACCCGGGGCGTGAACCTCGCCGCCGTCCAGGGCACGGGCGTCGCCGGCAAGGTTACGAAGGAGGACGTCCTGCGGACTGCGGCCGCGCCGGCCAAGGTGCCGCCGGCGGCTGTGGGCGCGCCGGGCGACGTGGTGCCGCTGACGGCCATGCGGCGGATCGTCGCCGAGCGGATGCTCGAGTCCAAGCGGACCATCCCCTGCTACTACCTCAGCATCGACGCCGACGTGACGGACCTGGTGTGCCTCCGCAACAAACTGAACGCGCGGGGCGGCCAGAAGATCACCTTCAATGACTTCATCCTCAAGGCGTGCGGGACGGCCCTGCGGATGTTCCCCGTCGTGAACAGCCGCTGGGTCGCGGGCGGCATCGAGCGGCGGCGCGAGGCCAACGTCGGCCTGGCCGTCGCGCTGGACGACGGTCTGATCGTCCCCGTGGTGCGCGACGTCGACCGCAAGCCCCTGCGCCAGGTGAGCGCCGAGTCGGCCGACCTGACGGAGCGGGCCCGCACCAAGCGCCTGCCGCCCGAGGAGTACCGCGACGGGTGCCTGACCGTCTCGAACCTGGGCATGTTCGGCATCAGGAGTTTCATCCCCGTCGTCAATCCCGGCGAGGCGTCGATCCTGGGGCTCGGGATGATCGAGGACCGCGTCGTGGTCCGCCAGGGGGGCATCCAGGTCCGCAAGGTCATGACGCTGACCCTGGCCGCGGACCACCGGATCGTGGACGGGGCGGTCGGCGCCCAGTTCCTCGAGGCCGTTCGCGATGCCCTCGAGGCGCCGCAGCGGCTGGTCGAGTAGGGGGCGGCCCGCGCCGCAACTTGTGCGCATCAGAAGGGCCCCGGTCCCGCAGATCGGGGCCCTTTGACTTGCGCGGATCCTTCCCCCCCCTTGTCAGACCCGGAGGGCGACGCTCAGGACGTAGGCCACGCCGGCGAGCGAGAAGGCCGCCAGGACCGTGGCCAGGATCGCCGCCCGCCACAGCCGCCGGTGCTGGACGACCAGCAGGTCCTGGTACTCGCGGAGCACTTCGCGGTGATTGGCCTCGATCTGGGCGAGGCAGCGGAGGTTGCGGCGGGAACTCTCGTCCACATTTCGAAACGCCGTCCGGAGGGCGGTCAACTCGTCGAGGACACTCTCGGTCACGCGCGCGTGCCGCTCGGCCAGTTGGTTGCTCCTGCGGAGGAGGTCCGTCTGGGTGGTCGCCTGCTCGGGCAGCCGGCCGACGGCCTCGGCGATGGAGCGATGAACCTCGCGGTGGCCGCGGAGTTCCTCCGCCATCTGGCCGATGGATTCGCCGCCGGGCGCGGGGGGGCTGACGGACCGGGCGATCCGATCGGGCAGGCCGCGCAGGAGTTCGACGACTTCGCGCTCGGACGCCTCACGCCACCCGGCCGCCTCCAGGTCGTGCGGCCGCGGGCCCTCGGGCGCGCGGGGCGGTGGCGCCAACTTCAGGGCGGGGCTCTCGTGGCTTGCGCGCGGCAGCTGTGCCGCGGAGTCCGCCGCGACGGCACCGCCCCCGCCCCCAGAGGCCGCGAACAGCAGGGCCGCGCTCGCATTCTCGTGGACCGACGACCAGAACCGCGCGTCCGCGCGCGATCGTGCTTCCGGCACGGCGCGCCCGCCGTTGCCGAACCAGCCTCTCACCCG
Organism: uncultured Anaerolineales bacterium; assembly: GCA_964354185.1. Classification (GTDB taxonomy): domain Bacteria; phylum Planctomycetota; class Phycisphaerae; order FEN-1346; family FEN-1346; genus CAYGZE01. The sequence goes on from CAYGZE010000433.1 coordinate 2,752, forward strand.
CTCCAGCAAACCCGACCCGTTCATGGCGCCCGCTCGCTTTCCGATGGCCCGACGTTCCCGGAGGGAGGGCGCGGCACGTGCGCCGGCCCCTCGCTCGCGTCGGCTATTATCGGACGTTCGGGGGGCGCGCCTTCAGCGAAAGGGGGGGGTGGGACGCTCTTCGGGGCGAAGGGGACCTGATACGCGGCGGAGGCTGCCCCGCGGTTTCCGCCGCGGGCTCGAAGCAGCGTCGTTCAATCCCGCAATCCGCAAGGGTCAGACTTCCATGATCTCGGCCGTCTTGTGCTTCAGGGCCTCGTCGATCTGCTTCTCGTACTCGTGGACGAGTTCGGTGGCGCCCTCGTGGCCGCGCTTCGCCTCGTCCTCGCTGATGACCTTGCTCTTCTCTTCGGTGTCGATGTGCTTGATGGCGTCGCGGCGCACGTTCCGCAGGGCCACCTTGGCGGCCTCGGCCGTCTCCTTCACCTGGTGGCTGAGTTGTTTGCGGCGTTCCTCCGACAGGGGCGGGATCGACAGGCGGATGATCTTGCCTTCGATGGCGGGGGTGATGCCGAGGTCGGAGGCCTGGATGCTCTTGGCGATGTCGTTGACCGAGCCGGGGTCGAAGGGCTTGATGACGAGCATTAGGGGATCGGGCACGCTGATGGTGGCCAACTGCCTCAGTTCGGTCGGGCTGCCGTAGTAGTCGACGCGGAGGTGCTCGACGAGGCCGGCAGACGCGCGTCCGGTCCGGACCGTGCGGAACTGCTGCTTGACGTGTTCGGCGGCCTTCTGCATCTTCTCTTCGGCTTCGAGGAGGATGTCGTCAACCGGCACGTTTCGGTTCTCCAATCAGGGTTCCGATGGGCTCGCCCTCGACGACGCGGCGGATGTTGCCCTCGCGCTTGAGGTTGAAGACGACGACGGGGATGCGGCTGTCCTTGCACAGGCTGACGGCGGCCACGTCCATGATCTTCAGGCCCTGGCGCATGACGTCGTCGTACGAGAGTTGCTCGTACCGCTTGGCCTGCGGGTTGAGGTTCGGGTCGTCGGAGTAGACGCCGTCGACCTTGGTGGCCTTGAGGAGCGCCGCCGCCTCCAGTTCGCTCGCCCGCAGCGCGGCGCACGTGTCGG
>CAYGZE010000434.1:0-3859 GCA_964354185.1 uncultured Anaerolineales bacterium
GAACTTCATGATGTTGGCCTTGTGGACCGTGGTGACCTTGCGGCGGCGGTTCTCGCGGGCGTAGCGGAAGGCGAAGTGATGGATCCGCTCGGTGGCCTCGACACTGATGGGCTTCAGGCTGATGCCCGTGGTGTCGGGCGGCGTCTTGATCTTCTTCTCGCCCATCTCGTTCGCGAGCGCGTGGATGCGCCGAGCGCCGTCCGTGCCCCGCGCGAACTCGACGCCCGCGTACAGGTCCTCGGTGTTCTCCCGCACGACCACCAGGTCGATGTCCGCGTAGCGGCTCCGCACGCCCGGGTACGACTTGCACGGCCGCAGGCAGGCGTACAGGTCCAGGGCCTGGCGCAGGTGAACGTTGACGCTGCGGAAGCCCGTGCCGACGGGCGTCGTGACGGGGGCCTTGAGGGCCACCCGCGTCCGCCGGATGCTGTCCATCAGGCGCTCCGGCAGGGGCGTCCCGTGCTCCGCGAGGCAGTCGATGCCGGCCTCCTGCTCGTCCCAGCGGATCGGGGCGCCGGTCGCGTCGATGACCTCGCGGGCCACGGCGGCCAATTCGGGCCCCGTCCCGTCTCCCAGGATGAGCGTGACCTCATGCGCCATCGGGTGCCTCGCGCGCGTCAAGGGAATCGCCGCCCCAGCCCGGCGGCAGGATGCTCCAGCAGCCCCAAGGGGGCCAATTATGCTACGGGGTGCGGCCGGAGCGGTCAACTCTTTTCGCGCGCCGCCCGAGGCAGGTGGTCCAGGAGTTCCTGGAGGCCCGAGACGCGGAGGTCGGGCGGGTGGCGGCACGCGTCCGGAAACCGCCCGCCGCGGACGACCAGCGCGGTCCGCATGCCGACGCCGGCGGCCCCGGCGATGTCCTCGGCCGGCGCGTCGCCCACAAACAGGGCGCGCTCGGGCGGCACGCCCAACCGCCGCAGCGCCTCCAGGAAGATCCGCGGGTCCGGCTTCCGGACGCCCACATCGGAACTGAAGAGCCGCACCTCCAGCAGCCCCGCCAAGCCGAACTTCTCGGCCTGCTGCTCCCAGAGGTAGTCGGGCGTCCCCCAGGGCGTGTTCGAGACGAGGCCCAGGCGGTAGCCGCGCTCGGCCAGGGCCCGCAGGGCCGCGAGGGTGTCGCCGTAGGCCCGGCCCTCGACTACGATGGGGCGCAGGCACGCCTCGGCCATCTGCGGCAGCGTGTGCCCGGAGACGGCGCGGATGACGCGGCGCAGCGCGATGGCGGCCCGGTGGGCGAGGGCGGTCTCGGGCCCCGCGCGGCGGCGGCGCTCGTGGGCGACCTCGGGGGTGGGCAGCCGCGCCGCCGGCGGCAGCAGTTCCCCCTCCGGGCGCACGAGGAACGAGATGGCCCCGCGCACGCATCGCGCGGCGAGGGCGGTGCGGCCCGGCAGGGGGTAGTCCACCAGCGTGCCGCCCATGTCAAACAGGACCGCCTCGACCTGTTCGAGCGCCACGGCGACTCCGATCGCAAGCGCCGCTTCCAGATACTACCTTTCGGGAAGCGCCGCTAGAAGCGCTTGTCGGGGTTGAAATCGTCGTCGGTCAACCCGGGGTTGGGCACCAGGTTGATGTAGCGGTATTGGCTCAGGAGGGTCCCGTCCCAGTTGAACGCGTCCGACCGGACCGGCAGGAGGAACTGCTGGTCGATGTAGATCGTGAGGATGTGGCAGGGATAGCCTTTCCCCTGGGGGAGGGTCCGCTTGACGACGTAGGCGGGCCGGCCGTTCTCCTGGCGGAGGCCGAGGTACTCCAGTTTGAGGTCGCCCTTGGCCTGGGCCGCCTCGCACTGGGGGATGATGAAGCGGAGCATGTTGCCGAGGCCGCCCGCCGTGACCGGCCGCCGGCTGTGCTTCAGGGCCGTCTCGCTGGTGGGCGAGAGTTTCACGGTGGGGAACAGGAGGGCGATCAGGCCGGTCGGATGGACCACGATCTTGTTGTCGAACTTGTCCTGGACGTAGGTGACGTCCTGGCCCTTGCTCGGCGTGACGAACTCCAGGCGCAGGCTGAACGGCTTCTCGCGGAACTTCATGCGCATGGTCTCGACCTTCTGGAGTTTGCCGCCGATCTCCTCCTGCTTGACGAAGTCGCAGACGTAGTCGGTGACGCGCTGCTCGTACCACTGGAGGCTCAGTCGCAGGAGTTCCAGGGGGCTCGTCTTGGCCAGGGCCTCCGTCTCCTCGGGGCTCTTGGGGTGGATGACCTGCCGGCCCTCGGGCGTCAGGCAGTCGTCCGCCGGGGCGCCCGCGGCCGCCGAGGGGCCGCCGGCCACGCCCCACGCGAGCCCCGCAACCCCCAGCCCGACGGCCAGCCAGCCGAGGAGCGACGCGGCCCGCAGCAACGCCCCGCGGCGGCGCCGGCAGGGCCTGCGTCGGGAAGCCGCGTGGGCCATCGAGAGCGCCTCGTTCCGCTGGCAGCGGGTCGGGGTCAGGGCACGATGCCTCGGGTCAGCAGGATCGGGAACAGGGCTTGGGTCCGCTTGCTCTGAGAGACGCTGCGGAAGCCGGTGGAGCGCATCAGGTCTCGCATGTCGAGCGCATCGCGGTGCCAGACGTCGCCCTCGACGTGGGTGATGATGACGTCGTACATGATGCGCCCGACGAGGTTGTCGCGGAATCCGTCCACGACGAGCAGGTGTCCGCCCCGCCGCAGGACGCGGAACATCTCGCGCACGACGGCGCGCTGATCGGGGTAGTGATGGAAGGAGTTCGCACAGGTGACGGCGTCGAACGTCCCGGTAGCGAACGGCAGGTGCTCGCTGTCGCCGACCGCGAGGCGCACGCGGTCGCCCTCGCCGTTCAGTTTGGGGCGCACCTGGTGCAGCATCGGCTCGCACAGGTCGAGGCCGACAACGTAGCACCCGCGGCGCGCCAGCCGCCGCGCCAGTTCCCCCGTGCCGCAGCCGATGTCCAGGATCCTGGCGCCGGCCCGGATGCCCGCGAGTTCGTCCAGGAGCATCGCGTGGCCCGGCTCGAACAGGAAACGGTTCAGCAGGCTGTCGTCGTACGTGGCGGCCCAGTCGCCGAACTCTTCCTGGGCCTGCTGCTTGAGTTCGTGCGTCAGCATCGTTCGCTCTGGCGGACTGCCCGTCTGCCCCATGACCCCTCACGAACCCTATCGGCCATTTGTCCGGTCATTGTACAGGGCATTGCCGGAAAAGCCAAGCCCCCAGCCGTGCAAAGTGAGGTCCCTTGTTGCCGCCAAGGCCGCCCGGTAGAATCGGTCACGGTCTGGGGGAAGGTTCAGCGATGGTTGAACTGGCCGCCATCGCGGGCGGTAGTTTCGTCCTGGCGTTGTCGGGGGCCCTGATGCCCGGCCCGCTTCTGGCGGCCACGATCGCCGGGAGCCACCGGCGCGGGTTCTGGTACGGCCCTGCCGTGGCCCTGGGCCACGCCCTGATGGAAGTCCTGATCCTGGCGGTCCTGGTGTCGGGCCTTTTCGTGATGCTGCGGAGCCCGTGGACGTCGGTCGTCATCAGCGGGGTGGGGGGCGCGGCCATGATCTGGATGGGCGTGGGCTTGGCCAGGCAGGCCCTGCGGCCGGGGACCGCCGAAGCCCCCTCGGCCCTTTCCGGCATGCGGGCCGTCCCGGCCGGGATGGTCACGACGGTCCTGAACCCGTACTGGTACCTGTGGTGGCTGGTGGCCCCGTCGCCGCTGCTTGTGGCAGCCCTTAAAGTGGGCTGGACGGGGATCGCGGCCTTTTTCGTCGGGCACGTGAGCGTCGACGTGATCTGGTGCGCGGTGGTCGCGCTCGGGGTGTCGCGCGGCCGCCGGTGGCTCCAGGGACGGGCCTACCGGGGCCTGCTGGCGGGGTGTGCGGCCATCCTGCTGCTGGCCGCGGGCCTGTTCCTGTGGCTGGG
>CAYGZE010000435.1:0-3854 GCA_964354185.1 uncultured Anaerolineales bacterium
GCCCGACGGGCGCCCCGGGGAACCTGGCCTTCATCGAGGCCGACGACACGCTGCGGCCGGGGCACGAGGTCTTCAACGAGTTCTGCGAGGACTGACGATGGGTCGCGCGTGCGCGGCGGCGGCGCTGGCGCTCCTCGTGGCCGCGACGGCGGCGGGCGAGGGCGCGCCCGCGCCGCCGCCGGCGAGCGCCCCCGAGGGAGTGCGAGACATGGCGAGAGGCGACTCGGTTCCGCCCGGCGTTCCCGCGCACCTGCCGAAGAAACTCGCCATCAGTTGCTGGATCTGGAGTTGGGTGACCTACGCCCTGCCGGACGAGCCCTACGGCGACCTGGAGCGGTGCGTCGCGGGCCTCCAGGAGCGGGGCTTCAACGCCGTCCGCGTCGACGCGGGCCTCAACTGGTGTTTCCGGTCGGACGGGACGCCGCGCGGCGAGATGACGTTCGGCCCCTGGGCCGCCGGCGCGAGCGGCAACCTCAGCACCGTCAACCATCGCGGCGGCGGCCGCCACGACGTCCTCCGGCGCGTCCTCCGCCTGATGGAACTCGCGAAGCAGTACGACATCTACGTCATCCTCACGAGTTGGGAGTACCAGGACTCGACGTGGATGGTCGCCGACGAGGCGATCCGGCGCGAGGTGTACGCCGTCCCCGAGAAGGACCGCCTCGCGCACCTGGCGCGGCACCACGACCGGCTCCTTCGCCTGCTCAAGGAAAAGGGGCTCGACCGGCACGTCGCCTTCGTCGAGGTCCACAACGAGATCGACGCGAGCGAGTTCCCGAAGGGGGCCGACGGGAAGAAGGCCGCCGCCGAGGCGATCGCCTTCCTGCGGGCCGCCCACCCCGACCTGCTGATCACGTGCGACTACTGCGCCCACGACGCGGGCATCGTGCCCGACAACGTCCAGGTCTACGACCAGCACATGTACGCGGGCGCCGCCATGTACTTCGACCACCTGTACAACCCGACGGTGCTCGGCCCGTCGTTCGACCCGGCCGACCCGCGGAAGAACCCGCTCCTCGCGCGGCTGCTCAGGAGGGACTTCATGCCGTGGGACGCGTGCATGAAGCGGGCGGCGAACGTGCGGCCGTTCTGGCGGCCGATCATGTGGCTTTACGAGAACCTGGACAACGCGGCGTTCGACGCGTACATGATGGAGGGCCTCCGCACGCTCGGGCCGAAGGTCCGCGAGACGGCGGCGCGGACCTTCGAGGCCGACGCCCGCGAGGCCGCGCGGCGGGGCGTCCCGGCCGTCGTGGACGAGGGCGGCTTCTTCTTCCCGCCCTACGGGTCGCGGTGGGAGCAGTCGCCCGAGGCCCTCGCCTACTTCGAGTACCTGGGCGACCTCGCGGCCAAGCACGGCTACTGGGGCTTCATGCCGACCACCTACTGCGGCCCGGAACACCCTCTCTGGAGGGAGAAGGCCGCGTGGCTCAAGGCGGTCAACACCCGGTTCCGGGCCGGGGCCGCGAAGTAGGCCGCGCTGGGGCGAGGCTTCCTGCACTCGGGAGATGCGCGATGAGGCGAGCGACGTCTTGGGGTGCATGGGCGGTGCTGGTCCTCGTGTGGGCGGCGGGGGCGGCGGCCCAGACGGACGCCTGGCCCTTCGAGCCCGGTCGGGACACGTTCAGCCCGGAGTCGCTCCTGGACCTCCGGCCCCTGAACGAGGCGCAGGCAGGCGAGCACGGGTTCATCCGGCTCTCGCGCGACGGCGGCGACTTCGTGCGCGGCGACGGCCAGCCCATCCGCTTCTGGGCCGTCAACACGTACGTCTGGCGCGACAAGCCCGACGGCCTGGCCGAGCACGCCCGCTTCCTGGCCAAGCGCGGCGTCAACATGGTCCGCTACCACGGGAACCTCCTGGACCTGAAGGGGAGCGACCTCAAGGCCATCGACCCCGCCGAGCGCGACCGCCTCTGGAAGTTCGTCGCCGAGATGAAGAAAGAGGGCATCTACATGACCCTCTCGCCCTACTACCCGCACTCCGTCAAGGCCAAGAAGGAGTGGGGCCTGGAGGCCGACCAGGAGAACATGACCGGCCTCCTCTTCTTCCACCCGAAGGTCCAGGAGGCGTACAAGCAGTGGCTGCGGGACCTGCTGGTCCCGAAGAACCCCTATACGGGCGTGGCCCTGAAGGACGAGCCGGCCCTCGGGATCCTCCAGATCCAGAACGAGGACTCGCTGCTCTTCTGGACCCTGCCGTCGATCAAGGCCAAGCCGCTGGAGATCCTCCAGGCGCGGTTCGGCGCCTGGGCCAAGGCGAAGCACGGCTCGATCGAGAAGGCCCTGGAGGCCTGGAAGGGCGAGAAGGTCGACGGCGACGACCCGGCCGCCGGGCGCCTGGCCCTGCGGCACATCTGGGACATGACCGCCGACGGCATCAAGCAGAAGGGCAAGCCCACCGCGCGCCTCATGGACCAGGCCCGGTTCCTCACCGAGACGATGCGCGACTGGAACGCCGAGGTTGTCCGCTTCGTCCGCAAGGACCTGGGCGCCCGCCAACTCATCAACGCCGGCAACTGGCGGACGGCCGACCCCGTCCTGCTGGGCGACCTCGAGCGATACTCCTACGCCGCGACAGAGGTCCTCGGCATGAACCGCTACACCGGGTGCCTCCACGTCGGCCAGTACAACGGCTGGGCTATCGTCAGCGGCGATAAGTTCGACAAGCCGTCGCGCCTGACGACGCCGCTGGACCTCCCCGTGAACCTCAAGCAGATGGCCGGCCGACCGATCATCATCCCCGAGTCGCTCTGGGTGCCGCCCACCTACTACCAGTCCGAGGGGCCGTTCCTCGTGGCCGCCTACGCCTCGCTCTCCGGCGTCGACACGTTCTACTGGTTCGCCACGGGCGAGGTGCAGTGGCGGCAGCCGGCGTCGGCCAACGGGTACCTGCCCTCGATCGGTAAGTGGGTCCTGGCGACGCCGGAGATCCTGGGCAACTTCCCCGCCGCCGCCCTGGTCTACCGCCAGGCGTACCTCAAGCGCGGCAAGGCGGTCGTCCACGAGGAGCGGGCCCTGGACGACATGTGGGCCCTGCGCGTCCCGGTCATCAGCGAGGAGGGGGCGTACGACCCGAACCGCGACGCGGGCGACTATGCCCCGAAGTCGACGGTCAAGCAGGAGGTCGACCGCCTGGCCTTCCTCGTCGGGCCCGTCGAGGTCGTCTACGGCGGCGACCCGGCGAAGACCGCCGTCCTCCCGAACCTGGGCGAGTACATCGACAAGGCGAAGCAGGTCGTCCGCTCCGTGACGGGCGAACTGGCGCTCGATCACGGCCGGGGCGTCTGCACGATGAACGCGCCCAAGGCGCAAGGGGCGTCCGGGTTCCTCGCGAAGGTCGGCACCGTGGAACTGGCCGACGTGACCCTGAAGTCCGAGGACGCCTACGCCTCGGTGATCGTCGCCTCGATGGACAACCAGGCGATCCGAACGTCGAAGCGGATCCTCGTCCAGGTGGGCACGGCCTGCCGCCCGACGAACTGGGCCGAGCGGCCCGCCACGTGGACCGAACAGGGCGGCCAGAGGCACGAGGGCTTCGAGGTCGTGAACTTCGGCACGGCCCCGTGGCAGGTCGTCCGCAGCCGCCTGACCGTGACCGTCCGCAACCGCGGCGTCACGAAGGCCGTCGCCCTGGACCTGAACGGCATGCCCAAGGAGACGCTGGACCTGGCGCGCAACGGCGACGCCGCGACCTTCACCATGCCGCCCGACCGCAAGTACGTCGTCCTGATGTAGGCGATGGGGCGCGAGAGCCCGCTGGAGCAGCCCGCGCCCCAGGTGCGCAAGGTCTGGCATCTTCCCCGGCCGGTCGCTATCCTCGTCGCCCGTGACCCGAGCATCCTGCTAAGGAGATC
>CAYGZE010000436.1:0-3847 GCA_964354185.1 uncultured Anaerolineales bacterium
GGACAACGCCCTGGTGGCGGCGGCGGTCCTTTCGAACCGCTACATCTCCGACCGGTTCCTGCCGGACAAGGCGATCGACCTGGTGGACGAGTCCTGCGCGATGATCCGCACGGAGATCGACTCGATGCCCGCCGAACTCGATGAGGTCACGCGGCGAGTCATGCAACTCCAGATCGAGGCCGCCGCCCTCAAGAAGGAGAAGGACAAGCCCAGCCGCGAGCGCCTGGAGGCCATCCGCAAGGAACTCGCCGACCTCCAGAACCGGGCCGACGCCATGAAGGCCCAGTGGGAGGCCGAGAAGGCCGGCATCCACAACGTCCAGACCCTCCGCAGCGCCATCGAACTCCTCCGCCGCCAGACCGAGGAGGCCGAGCGGGCGTACGACTTGAACCGCGCCGCCGAACTCAAGCACGGACGCCTGCCCGAACTCCAGCGGCAACTCGAGGCCGAGGAAAAGCGCCTCGCCGAAAAACACGGCGCGGGGCGGCTGCTGCGCGAAGAGGTCACCGAGGACGAGATCGCCGAGATCGTCTCGCGCTGGACGGGCATCCCCGTCACGCGCCTCGTGGAGGGCGAGCGGGAGAAACTCCTGCGCCTCGACGAGATCCTCCACCGCCGCGTCGTCGGCCAGGACGAGGCCGTGGGCCTGGTGGCCGACGCCGTCATCCGCGCCCGCTCGGGCATCAAGGACCCGCGCCGGCCGATCGGCTCCTTCATCTTCCTCGGACCCACCGGCGTCGGCAAGACCGAACTCGCCCGCACCCTGGCCGAGGCCCTCTTCGACAGCGAAGACAACATGGTGCGAATCGACATGAGCGAATACATGGAAAAGCACACCGTGTCGCGCCTCGTCGGGGCGCCCCCGGGCTACGTCGGCTACGAGGAGGGCGGCCAACTCACCGAGGCCGTCCGCCGCAAGCCCTACTCGGTGGTCCTTTTCGACGAGATCGAGAAGGCCCACCACGACGTCTTCAACGTCCTCCTCCAGATCCTCGACGACGGCCGCGTCACCGACAGCCACGGCCGCACCGTCAACTTCAAGAACACCGTCATCATCATGACCTCGAACGTCGGGTCGGAATACCTGCTGGAGGGGATCAACGACCGCGGCGAGATCCAGGAGGCCGCCCGCGACAAGGTGATGCGCCAACTGAGGACGTCGTTCCGCCCGGAGTTCCTGAACCGCGTCGACGACATCGTCCTCTTTAAGCCCCTCACCCTGGAGGAGATCGAGCGGATCGTCGACCTCCAGGTCGAGGACCTCCGGCGGCGCCTCGCGGACCGCCAGGTGCGGCTGGACCTCGCGCCCAAGGCGCGAGAGTTCATCGCGCGGGCCGGCTACGACCCGGTCTACGGCGCGCGGCCGCTCAAGCGGTACCTCCAGCGCCAACTGGAGACACGGATCGGCCGGGCCGTGGTCGCCGGGGAGGTGCCCGACGGGTCCCGGATCACCGTTTCCGTCCGGGACGGCACCTTGGCCATCGACACGAAGCCAGCGGCGGCCGAGGCGGATGGAACGTCCTAACCCCCTGTAGGCAAATAACTTACGCGGAAACCGCGCGGGGCCGCAGGCCGGGTCCGATAACCCGGGATTCCCCGCTTTTTCCGGCCTTGCCCTTGACAGACGCGGCAGGATCGTTATACTTCTCCAACCCTGGTGACGGGAACCCACCCGTCACCTTCGCTTTTCCGTGAGGCAGCGCGGTCCCGGCGGGAAGCCGGGAGAGGACCCGAAAGGCCAGACATGCGTTGCGCAGCGGTCATAGCGGGTTTGGCGGCGTTCGGCTTGGCGGCGGGCGCGGCCCCGGGCGGCCCAAGCGAGGACCTTTGGTCCAGCCAGGTGGCCGTGGAATCGGGCGGCGACGCCCGGGCCTATAACACCCGGGAGGCGGCCGCGGGCATCGTCCAGATCCGCCTCCAGTGCCTGGCCGACATCAACCGCATCGCGCAGATGCTGGGACTGGCGGTCCGCTACTCGGCCACCGACCGCTTCAACGCCGCCAAGTCCCGCCAGATGTGGGACTTATACCTCAGGTTCTGGGGCGAGCAGTATGAGGGGGAGACAGGCAGAACCCCGACCGACGAGGTGTACGCCCGGATCTGGAACGGTGGACCCACGGGCTGGCGCAAGGGGACCACGCGGGGCTACTGGCGGCGCGTCCGGGACGCCATGGCCCAGGAGGACGAGGTGACGGTGGCGTCGGCCGGCGCCCGACCGGAAGCGGACTCGGACGGCAAGGCCGGATAGGCCCGAAGGCTCTTCCCGAGGTACAACCTCCTTTGTTACGGGAGCGGCGGTCCGCATGGGCCGCCGCTCTCGTTTCCGCGTCGGGTCCCCCTGCCTCCCCGGCCGGTTGCTTTTCAGCAATAAGGCGTGCCCGGCCGGCGTCTAGTCATCAGCACCGCGAGGAAGCGGGAGTGTCCCGCGCCAACTGCGCGGCCGAGAGCGAAAGGAGAAGTGATGAGCAAGGCATGGGTGATGTTGGTGCTGGTGGGGCTGGTTGTACTGGCGACCGTCCCGGCAATCCTGACGGGCGCCGAAGGCGAAGGGCAGCGGCGCGAGGGCGGAAACCGTCCGCCGCCGGTGCAGTTGACGGAGGAGCAGCAGGCGGCGCTCAAGCCGGCCCTCGAGAAACTCGACAAGGCCATGGCCGAGTTCAAGGCCCAGGTCACCGAGATCGCCAAGAAGGTCAACCTGAGCGAGCAGGATGCGCAGCGGGTTGCCATGCGGGCCGCGTCCCAGGCCATCCGCAAGGCTTACGGCATCGAGGGAACCGGGCGTCCGCGCCCTGAGGGCGCCACCGAGAAGAAGCCCGAAGACGCCGCAAAGTAGGGCGGCCAGATCGCGCCGGGCGCCCCGGCACAAGGGCGCCCGCTACGGGTCGTCCGGCATGGACGCGTCCGTGATCGTCGGCTGGTCCCCGCACAGGGGACAGCCGGGGTCGCGGACGCGTCTGGTTTCGCGGAAGGTGGCGGCAGCGCCATCGTAGACCAGGAGCCGGTCGACCAACGGGCGGCCGACGCCCAGGAGGAGTTTCAGCGCCTCGACGGCCTCCAGCGCTCCCATCATGCCCGCGACGGCGCCCAGGATGCCTGACTCGGCCGCCGTCGGCACCTCCCCGGCCGGCGGCTCGGCGGGCACCAGGCACCGGTAGCACGGGTTGCCCGGCGCAGGGATCACCACGAGGAGCAGCCCCTCCATGCGGACCACGGCGCCGGAGACGAGCGGCACGCGCTCGAGCCAGCAGGCGTCGGCCAGGGCCAGGCGCGTCGGGAAGTTGTCGGAGCAGTCGAGGGCCACATCGAAGCCGCGGACGGCGCGGCGGGCGTTGGCCGCGGTCAGCCGGTCGCCGCGCGTCTCGACGCGACAGTCCGGGTTGAGGGCCTGGACGGCCTCGCGGGCCGAGTCGGTCTTGGCGCGGCCGAGGTCGTCCGCGCGGTGGAGGACCTGGCGGTTGAGGTTCGAGCGCTCCAGCCGCCCCGCGTCGGCCACGGCCAGCCGCCCGACGCCGGCGGCGGCCAGGTAGAGGATGGCGGCCGAGCCGAGTCCCCCTGCCCCGACCACGAGGGCGCTCGACCCCAGGAGCCGCCGCTGGCCTTCCTCGCCCACGCCCGCGAGGCGCACGTTCCGGTCGTACCGCTCGCGTTGCTCGCGCGTCAGGCCGCCGTCGACCATGCGCCGCTCCATCGCGCCCCCGCCGCCCGCGCGCCCACAGACTCGGCCGCGCCCCGCCGGCGCATTACTCCAGTTCCTTGATTCGGATGTTGCGGAACTCGACGCGCGACCCGTGGCCCAGGAAGCCGATGTGGCCCTGCTTGTTGGCGAGGCCGGGGTGGGCCTTGAGGA
>CAYGZE010000437.1:0-3838 GCA_964354185.1 uncultured Anaerolineales bacterium
TCAGTGCATCTCCACGTCGCACGTCCCCACGCCGCCGCGGTAGAAACTGAACCGCACGTTCGGGTGCAGCCCGAGCATCGACATCGGGACCGACGTGTCGACGATCTTCTTCGAGATCATCAGCGTCGTCAGGCGCATGCCGAAGGCGTTGTCGTGGTGGCCGGGGTGCCAGATGGAGACCCGCGCGGCCTTGAACGTCTCGACGGGCCCGACCGAGAGGGCCTGGGTGGGCACGGCGTAGACGCGGCCGCCGCCGCTGGTCCGCGCGTTCTGGATGACGGTCATCGGGTGGAGGTCCACGACGCGGGCGGTCTTCTTGGCGAACTCCTCGGGCGAGGGCGGGGCGCTCTTGTAAGGCCCCTCGCGGCGCACGGGGTCGTTGAAGGCCCAGTGCTTGACCTCCCCCTGGCCGCCCTGCATGACGACGCACCGGACCCGGTCGTACGAGGCCGTGTACTCGGCCAGACGGTCGGCCTTCGGGAAGTGGAGGTTCGCCTCGGGCATCGCCAGGTCGCGATCGATGCGGCTGAAGCAGAGGTCGCGGTCGGCCTTCTCGAAGGAGAGCGGGAAATCGGGGGGCACCTCGCGGCCGCCCTGGAACCACTCGTCCATCCCCCAGAAGTGGGCGTGCGCCAGGTTCAGCCGCATCGCGTTCACCAGTTGCGCCACCAGGGGCAGTTGCTCGGTCGGCCCGATGGGTCCGCAGATGCCGGCCGGGCGGCCGGGCGTCGCCTGGCGCCACGCCTCGATGTATTCGAGGGCCTCGGCCAGATAGAAACCCTCCAGCGTGTCGTAGAAGCGGACCTCGAAACCCGGCCGCGCGAGGTCCGCCAGGTCCTCGGCCGCGAGGGCGGCCGCGTCCTCCAGCAGGTCCCGGTCCAGGGTCGTATAGTCCCACCAATCCGGCGCCACGACGCTCAGGGGTCTGGCCATCGCAGGTCTCCTTTCCGTGGTCCGCGCCGGCGCGCCCCGCTCAGGCCCGGCCTTCCAGGCCGCGTTCGTACGCCTTGTCGACGAGGGCCCTGCGGCCGAGGGCCTCGGCCAGCGGGTCGCGCTCGGCGCCCGAGAGGCCCAGGTGCAGGTGCCGCCGCCACCCCTCGGCCCAGGTGAACCGGCCCGAGAGGCGGCCGACCTCGCGGTCCATCGCCTCCATCGTGTCGAGGTACGAATCGACGCCCTGGCTCCGGTCGAGCCATTCCTTCTGGCTGCGGTGGCAGGCGAGCATCCGGCGCTTGACCTCCCGGACCGGGCCGATGTTGACGTAGAGGCCCGCGCGGACCCGCCGGCGCAGGACGTCTCGCAGGCCGTAGGGCATCGCGTGGTAGACGGTCCGGTCGCCCGCGACGGGGCGTGTCGGCGGCCGCGTCGGGAAGTTCCGCATGCCCATGCAAAAGGCCGCTGTCACGGCCAGGCGGCTCGTGTTCGTGTGGTCCTCCATGTAATCGTCCGGGGCCGGGATGAGGAGGATCTCGGGGGCGACGCGCCGCAGGACCGCGCCCAGCCGGGCGAGCGTCGGGCGGTCGTAGAAGATCTCGATGTCCGCGACGAGGCTCGGGTGGAACGCCGCGCCGACGAGGGCGGCCGCCCGGCGGGCCTCCTTCGCGCGGACCCGCGCGGCCGCGCGGCGAGAGAGCGCCGCGCTCCCGCAGCAGCCGTCCGCCAGGGCCATGCAGTGAATCGCGTACCCGGCCTGCTTCAGCAGGATGAGCGTCCCGGCCATCATGAACTCGACGTCGTCGGGGTGGGCGCCGATGGCCATCGCGACCTTCACCATGATCCGCTCCGCCTCCGCTACGTCCACTCGAGGACGACCTTGACCTCGTCGCCGCGCCCGCGGACGCGCGCGACGGCCTCGGCGAACCGCGCGGCCGGGTACCGGGCCGAGACGAGCCGTGCGAGGGGCACCTCGCCCGCCGTCGCGATCCGGACGGCCTCGGGCCAGGCCCCCGCGCTCGCGTTCGAGCCGATGAGTTCGAGTTCCCGGTGCAGCAGGCGGGTCCAGGGGAAGGCGGCCCGCGCGTCGCCGTAGTCGCCGACGACGAGGACCTTGCCGCCTGGGGCCGCGAGGTCGATGGCCGCTTCCAGGGCGGCCGCGGAGCCCGAGGCCTCGACCACGCTCGGGAAGCCCCTGGCTGCCGCACACGCGCCGCCGCGGCACGCCTTCGCGAGGACCGCCGCCGCCAGGTCGAACGCAACCTCGTGATAGTTGACCGTCTCGGCGGCCCCGAGTTCGCGGGCCAGGGCGAGCCGCCCCGGCCTCCCGCCCACGAGAACTACCCGCGCGACGCCCGCCCGCCTGAGGAGCGCAAGCGCCAGAAGGCCCACGGGCCCGTCGCCCAGGACGAGCGCCGCCGACCTGTCCTCGAGCCGCAGGCGCCGCATCGCCCGGACGCCGACGGCCAGCGGCTCGATGAGCGCTGCGGCGGCCGCGTCCAGCGCGTCGGGCAGGACGTGGACGTTCCGCGCCTCGGTGACGAGCCACTCGCCGTATCCCCCGGGATGCTCGAAGCCGATCTCGCCGCCGTCCGCCAGGACGTTCTCGGCCACGCAGCGCCGCCCGACGAGCGACCCGTCGCCGCCGGGGCCGACCGCCTCGACCGTGCCCGACCACTCGTGTCCCAGGATCGCGGGCGGGCGGACGCGCGGGTCGCCGTCGATCATCACGAGGTCCGTCGCGCAGATGCCGCACGCCGCCGTCCGCACGCGGACCTGGCCCGCCTGCGGCTCGGGCGTCGGCACCTGGCGCATCTCGAGGCGGCCCGGGGCCGCCAGCACGATCGCTCTCATGGGTGGATCATCACCTTGTTCCGCTCGGGGCCGCCCATCACCTCGACGGCCCGGGCGATGTCGCGCAGGGGGAACCGGTGCGAGATGATCTTCTCGGGGTCCACCAGGCCCGTCTCCATCAGGCGGATGGCCCGCGACATGGCCAGGGGATTCGTGCCGAAGGAGGCGTCCATCCGCCCCTCCAGGAAGTGCGTGCGGCCGCCGTCCAGTTCGAACGTCTCGTGCGTAGTGATGCCGAAGACGTTCCACCGCGTGCCGCGGCGCCGCAGGTCCACCATCAGCCGCACGGCCTCGATGGGCCCGGCGGCCTCGACGACGAGGTCGGGCCCGCGCGGGAGGATCTCGTAGACCCGCCGCCGCGCGTCCTCGCGGGCGGGGTTGACGGTGTGGGTCGCGCCGAGGGCGGCGGCGTTCCGCAGGGCGTAGTCGCTCGTGTCGACGGCCACCAGGCGCCCCGCGCCGGCCGCCTTGGCGACCATGAGGCACAGCAGGCCGATCCCCCCCACGCCGATGATCACCACGTCCTCGCCCACCTGGACCTGGCTGTAGTGGACGACGCCCTTCCACGCGCCCGAGAGGGGCTCCGTCAGGGCGGCCGCGTCGAACGAGATCGACGCCGGCTTCGGGAACAGGCACGCCGCCAGCGTCTTCGTGTACTCGGCGAACGAGCCCGGCCACGTGTCGTCCGGCCCGTCGCCGCCCGTCGTGAAGGCGTGCTCGCAGTAGTGGGTGTTCCCCGCGCGGCAATCGGGGCACACGCCGCAGTAGCCCGAGGGCTGGAGGATGACCGGGTCGCCCTCCCGGAAGTGCGTGACGCCCGCTCCGACCTTGGCCACGACGCCCGACGGCTCGTGGCCGACGATGCACGGGAACCGAACATTCCGCCGGATGCCCTTGATCGCCTTGTAGTCGGTGGCGCAGAAGCCGCACGAGCGGATCCGCACGACGACCTCGCCGATGCCGGGCCGGGGCTCGGGGACGTCCTCGAGGACGAGTCGGTCGACATCCTTCAGGACGGCGGCGAGCACGGTCGTCTCCTTCCGGCGCGGGT
>CAYGZE010000438.1:0-2306 GCA_964354185.1 uncultured Anaerolineales bacterium
GGGCCGATGACCTTGCCGATCTTCTCGGGGTTGATCTTGACCTGGAGGAGGCGCGGGGCGTGGCGGCTGATCTCGGCGCGCGGCTGGGCGATCGTCCGGAGCATCGTCTTGAGGATGTCCAGGCGGACCTCGCGGGCCCGCGCGACGGCCCGCTTGCAGACCTCCAGCGCGAGGCCCCGGATCTTCAGGTCCAACTGGGCGCCCGTGACGCCGCGCTGCGTGCCGGCGACCTTGAAGTCCATGTCGCCGATGTGGTCCTCCTCGCCCTGGATGTCGACGAGGAGGAGGTCCTTCGAGCCCTCGGAGATGCGGCCGATGGAGACGCCCGCGACGGGGTCCTTGATGGGGACGCCGGCGTCCATCAGGCTGAGGGTGGCGCCGCAGACGGTCGCCATGCTCGAGGAGCCGTTCGACTCCAGGATGTCGGAGACGATGCGGATGGTGTAGGGGAACTTGTCGTCGGCCGGAATGACGCCGGCGATGCTCTTCTCGGCCAGGGCCCCGTGGCCGATGTCGCGCCGCGACGCCCCGCGGATCATCTTCACCTCGCCCACCGAGAACGGCGGGAAGTTGTAGTGGAGCATGAAGGACTTGCGGTACTCCTCGGTCAGGCCGTCGATGATCTGCTGGTCGTCGCCCGTGCCCAGGGTGGTGACGACCACGGCCTGCGTCTCGCCGCGCGTGAAGATGGCCGAGCCGTGCGTCCGCGGGAGGACGCCGACCTCGCACGCGATGGGCCGGAGGTCGTCGGGCCCCCGGCCGTCGGTGCGCTCGCCCGCCAGGAGCATGCGGCGGATGAGGCGATCTTCCACGCCGTACCAGGCGCGCTTGAAGTCGGCGTCGGTCCAGTCGCAGCCCTCGCCGAGGGCGGCGAAGACGGCCTCCTTGGCCTGGGCGGCCAGTTCGTCGCACGCCCGGTTGCGATCGATCTTGCCGCGGATGTGCTTGGCGTCCTGCAGGGCCTTCAGGTGCCCCTTCTCGATCAGGGCCTCGAGGGCCGTGACGTCGCGCGGCGGGTCCCAGGCCGCCTTCGTCACGCCGCACTTCTGGACGAGTTCATGCTGCATCTGGAGGATGGGCTTCATGGCCTCCTGGGCGAAGGCCAGCCCCTCGAGGAGTTTGTCGTCCGGCACCTCCTTCGCGCTGACCTCGATCATGTTGATCATGCCTTCGAGGCCGGCGACGACCATCTCCATCTCGCACGCTTCGCGCTCGGTGTGCGTCGGGTTCAGGATGAACCGGCCGTCCTTCAGGCCGACGCGGACGGCGCCGAGCGGCCCGTCCCACGGGATGGGCGAGACGCTCAGGGCCGCGCTCGCCCCGACCAGCGACAGAAGGTCCGGGTCGTTCTCCTGGTCGGCCGACAGGACGAGCGAGATCACCTGCACCTCGTCGCGGAACCCCTCGGGGAAGAGCGGCCGCAGGGGCCGGTCGATCATCCGCATCGTCAGCGTTTCCTTGGCCGACGGCCGTCCCTCGCGCTTGAAGAAGCCGCCGGGGATCTTGCCGGCGGCGTACGTCATCTCGCGGTACTCCACCGTCAGCGGGAAGAAGTCGATCCCTTCCCGCGGCTTCGCCCGCACGGCCGTCACCAGGACCACCGTGTCACCGTACTGCACCAGCGCGCTGCCGTGCGCCTGCTTGGCGACGCGGCCCGTCTCGATGCTGAGCGTCCGTCCGCCGATCTCCCGTTCGACTTTCACGATTGCCATTGCCGTCCCTGACCTTTCCGTTTTGCCGACACGCTTCGTCGATGCCTTGTCCCCGCCGACCCGACCCACCGGCCCGCAACCTGCCTGCCTTCCGACTCGACCTGCCTTCCGACACGGCCTGCCTGCCGGCAGGCAGGACGGCCCCTCGTCCGGGGGCGCCTGCGCCGGGGCACGAGACGCGCCGGGCTACTTGCGGATGCCGAGCCGTTCGATGAGCGTCTGGTAGCGCTGGCGATCCTGCGTCGCCAGGTACTTGAGGAGCCCCGCGCGCTGGCCCACCATCTTCAGCAGGCCCCGGCGCGAGGAATGGTCCTTCAGGTGGCCCTTCAGGTGCTCCGTCAGGTGGTTGATCCGTTCCGTCAGGAGGGCGACTTGGACTTCGGGGGAGCCGGTATCGCTCTCGTGGACCCGGTACGTCTCGATGATCTTGCGCCGCTTCTCTGTCGCCATAACGCGCTCTCCTTGAGACACTTGGGTTGCGGGAGGCGACCGCTCCCGCACCTGCTTCCGTTGTCTGGGCCGCACCTCCGTGTCCACGATCGCGTGGAAACGGGGACTCTACCCGGACCCCTGCGGGAAAGCAAGCACTAACTG
>CAYGZE010000438.1:2406-3832 GCA_964354185.1 uncultured Anaerolineales bacterium
CAGTCTTACCTTTGCGCTCTTTGCGACCTTTGCGGTTGAGCAGCGTTGTCGTCTCCCCGGCCGCCCGCGTCGTCGTCGCGAACCTCCTGGGTCTGGAGGCGCTGGACGCGGATGCCGCTCGGTCCCTCCACGGGGCACACGTTTTCGCAGATGCCGCAGCCGATGCAGCGGTCGCGGAGCACGAAGGGGAGGTCCAGGAGGCGCGTCTTCGGCGGCATCGCCTTCAGCGCCTCCGTCTCGTCGGCCGAGAGGCTGCCGCCGGCCAGGCGGCGGGCCTCGAGTTCCTCGTACCGGTTGCGGGCCGCCTGGGGCAGGGCGAGCCACGCGGGGTTGGGCACCTCCGCCGTCGCGTGCGAGATGGCCTTCTCGGGCAGGGGGCACTGCTCCTCGCACGTCAGGCACTGCTCGGACCGGGCCCAGGGCAGGCAGCGGTTCTTGTCGAACTCGGCGGTGCCAATCTGCCACTTGGTCTTATCGGCATGGGTGAGTTTGGCGATGGCGCCGGTCGGGCAGACGATGCCGCACAGGTTCGCCGGCCCTTCGACTGTGCTCAGGGCCGGCCCTTCGACTGCGCTCAGGGCAGGCCTGCCGGGCGCGACGCCTTCCTCGCCCGGCCCCGCCTTGGCGGCGCACTGGAAGTCGCAGTAGCCGGCGTTGAAGACGAACGTTGGCGTCCAGAGGCCGGCGATGCCGTTCTCGATGCCCGAGGGGTGGAGGGCGTTCGTGGGGCAGACGCGCATGCACTCGCCGCACCGGATGCACGCCGCCTGAAACTCGGCGTCCGGGCGCGCGGCCCCGGGCGGGCGGAGTTGCGGGTTGGTCTCCTCCTTGTCGCGCGTCCGCCGGTCCAGGAGGAACGCGGGCCCCAGGACGGCGCCGGTCGCGGCCGCGCCGAGGAACGCGCGGCGGCCCGGCATCGCGCCGGGCGCCGGGCGGACGGGACGCGGCGCGCCCGTGCCCACGTGGATCGCGTCGACCGGGCAGAACTCCCGCTCGCACGCGTAGCACAGGATGCACTCCTGGACGACGCCGCGGTACTTTTCGCCGCCGCCCTGGGCGGGCCCCTCGACGGCGCTCGGGGCAGGCTCGAACGCGCCGGTCTTGCACCGCTCGCGGCAGCGTCCGCACGCGATGCAAGCGCCGCTGACGCGCGGCCGCAGGGGGCTGGCGGACCCCACGAGGCCCAGCATCGCCCCGAGCGGGCAGAGGTTGCGGCACCAGAACCGCTTCTGATAGGCCTGGGCGAGGACGATCGCCGCCAGGAGGACCGTGAAGACCCACGCCCAGCGATAGCCGGCGCCGTAGCCGCCTTCCTTGAAGTCGCTGTCCTGGACCAGGAGGTGATGCCGCCGCGCCCAGTCGTAGACGCCTGCCGCCGGGCCGACGCCCGCCTCCTCGGCCGCCACGAGCCCCGTCCTGGCCGCGT
>CAYGZE010000439.1:0-3827 GCA_964354185.1 uncultured Anaerolineales bacterium
TCAAGGCACGACATTTCCTGAACGTAGGGCTGCCAGAAAAAACAGTCATACCCGGGGTGGCGGCGCGAGCGGTTTTGGCATTGATTTGCCGGCGCGGACGGTTAGAATGCGCCGTCCTGAGAGTCGGGGCGTAGCTCAGCTTGGATTAGAGCGCTGCGTTCGGGACGCAGAGGTCGCTGGTTCAAATCCAGTCGCCCCGACCAAAACGCAAAGAAGGCCGTTCGGCGAGCGCGTCGAACGGCTTTCTCTTTTCCACGCAGAGACTTACGTCGCCCAATGTGCGGTTCGAACGCAGGAATTCTCCGACATCGGGTTTGCCGGAACCGCTTTCGTGAGGTATAATGCGCTGGGTTAAGGGGGTGTGTGCGCGAAGGGCATCCTGCCCGATTTCTGTGTGTGACAGCCGGCCCTTTCCCATGCCCTCCCGTGGGCTTCCACCGCAGAGCGACAGCAACACGTTGCTCAGACCGCCACGGCGCCCGATGGGGGAGGGATGGAGTGCTCTGCGCTAGACGTCATGCGTGCGCGCCCGGTCTGTCCCACGTCACCGCCGCCGTCTCCCCTGCCAACTTGCTCGACAGGTTGGAGCCCTTCCGGGCGTTTCGGGGGAAACGCCAACGACTCCCTTCGTCCCCAGCAAGGCGCACCACGGCATCCCTTTGCGTATGAAGCCGTTGCGTGCGTTCTGTGGCGGCGGCGTGTCATACTGGGATGCCTCGCTGGCGTAGGGAAGGAGACAATCATGTCGGCATTGGAGCGTATGGTTACGGCGGCTGCCCTTGTCGCACTCCTGGTCGTCCTGGTAGCAGACGACAGCCGGGCCCAGAACACCTACTGGCAAGTGGGTACCGGTTCCTGGGGCGAGCCGACCAACTGGAACGGCGGCTTGCCGGGCACAAGCAGCTACGCTTTCATCACCAACCACGGGACGGCCCGCGTCGACTGCGACGGCGTTGCCAGACACGTTTTCATCGGGTACTGGGCCGGGAACAGCGGCATCGTCGAGGTCGCCGATCCAGGCAGTCTTTCTGTCCGCGAACTCATCTACGTCGGAGGTTACGGGACAGGCACCTTCATACAGACCGGCGGAACGGTCGCGATCACGATGTCCGGCCGCGTCCATCTGGGCGTCTGGGGAGGCAGCCACGGCACGTATGAACTGAGCGGCACGGGCCAACTATCGGCACCCGAAGAGTGGATCGGCGATGGCGGCACGGGGACATTCACGCAGACGGGGGGGACGAACACCGTCGGCGGTCTCTATGTGGGCGACGTCGGTGGCACGTACACACTGGGCGGCGCGGGCGCGGTCTCGGCGGTCGCAGAGTACATCGGGGGTAGCGGCACGGCCGTGTTCGCTCAAACAGGCGGCACAAACACAGCGGGAACGGTCCGTGTGGGGTACGGCGGGAACGGAACCTACGAACTGACCGACGGACAATTCAACGTCAGCACCCTGCTGGAGGTCCGTTCCGGCGGCACCCTGGTCCTGTCCGGAGGCGTGCTGGAGGTGGCCGACCTGCAGGTGCTTGATGCATCCGCTGGCGGAACCGTCAACTGGACCGGCACCACCATTCGCGTTCCCGACAGCGCCACGGTTGACAGCTGGGCCCTGTTCAAGACCGGCATGGGCATCCCGGCCGGTGCGACGCTGGAGGTGGAGGACACGCTGACGCTGGCCGCCGCCGGTGTCTTGACGCTGGACGGCGGGACGCTCCGCGTCGGCATGCTGGACAGGTCCGCCGGTGGCGCTCTGAACTGGCTTTCTGGAACGCTGGAGTTCTCCGGCAGCCTGACCGTCGGGCCGGGCGCACCGTTCGGAAGCAATGCCCTGGCTGCTGCCGGCCAGACCTTGCGGGTCACGGATGTCACCACCGTCAATGCCGGCGGCTTCCTGACCGTCAACGGGGGCGTCTTCGAGTGTCCTCTGACGCAACTGGCCGACGGCGTCCTGACGGCCGGAGCGGGGCTGACGCTTAGGGCCGGACAGGAGATCGCGGGTCACGGCACGATCTACGGCGCGATCGAACTGGCGGATGCGTCGCTCACCGGCAGCGACGAGGGGCTGGTGCTCTACGGGGACCTGAGCGGTTCAGGCAGCCTGACGGATGTGGAGATCTACGGCAACGTGACCGTCGGCTCGAGCCCGGGGTGCCTGATGCTTGAAAACGTCCGTCTGCACGGATCCTCGGTGCTGATGGAGATCGGCGGCACCGACCCGGCCGCCTGCGACCGGCTCATCGTGGGCGCGGGCGTCGACCTCAACTCAACCCCCATCGACATCGTGTTTGCCGCCGGCTACGCGCCCGGCCCGGCCGACACGTTCGACCTCTTCGACGTGGCGGCCGGGGGGGACCTGGCGGCGTTCCTCGGCCCGGCCACCATCAACATGTCGGAGAACTGCGCGCTAGACCGCGCGACGGGTGTTCTGACCTACATGCCCGAGCCGGCGACGCTGGCCCTGCTGGCCCTGGGCGGGATTGGCGTTCTGCTCAGCCGCAGACGCAAGTAACTCCGAGAGGGATTCCTCACGCACGGGCGACTGCCGCACCGCTCTCGCGCCCAAGTCTCGCCGCCGTAAGGAGATAGGGCCGCAAGAAGCCTGAGAAGGCAGTCAGGAAGCGCCTGACGGCCGGCGTGTGCCGTTCGAAGTTCGGCCAGTCGCCCCGACCATCGTCGGGAAAGCCCTTTCGGCGTGAAGCCGAGGGGCTTTTCCATGGGCGTCGCACAGGCGACGTCCTGTGAGTCGCAGCGTGCCGCAGACGGGCCCCGGACTTCCGTTCCCCTCCCCGGGCTTGGCAGGAGGGCTTATGCGTTTGACTCTGCCCTCCTGGTGGGGTATATTACGGGGTATGGGGAGGGTATGCGGGGGCCTTTCCGGCCCACATCCACGCGCATGGCCTGTGCCTCGATCCGGAGAGGGTGACGCCGTCGGCATGACCCGTCAGGGGTGCCGCCGGTCCTCGGGCGCAAGCGAGTTGCGCCGGCGCTGCCCTTCCTGAAGAAGGAGGGCGGCCGTGAAATCCACTTCCCCAGCCGGCTCTGCCCCTCGGCCCCCGGTGTCGGGAGCCGTTGCCCGGGGCGTCCCTGCGCGGCTGCGTCAAGCGGCCCGCGCGGCGGCGCGGGCGGCGGCACAGGCCCTCGTCCTGGCAGGCCTCTTCGCCCTTGCGGGTCAGGCGTCGGCAGGGCTGATCCTCTTGGACACGGACACCGGCACGGTCAGCGGCTCCTTCGGCGCGGGAACAGGCGCCTGGACCGTCTCGATCGATCCCCTGGCGCACATCTGCCGCTGGACCTTCAGCGGCGACCTGGTAATCGACGATGGCGCCGTGCTCATGGTCACGGGCACCCACTTGGCCTCGCTCTTGGCGACGAGTAATATATGCATCGGTTCTAGTGCAACAATCGACGCCCGCGCGCTGGAGACCGGTGCGGGACCGGGCGGAGGGAGCGGCGGCGCAGGGGGCGCGGGGGGGGTCGGAGGAACGGGCGGCACGGGCGGAGCCGGGGGCGCAGGCGGCAGTACCGTCGTAATGGGTAGCGGGCGGCCCGGACAGACGGGTGGCAGCGGGCAGATGGGTCAGGATGGTGGCCCCGGCGGCACCGGACAGGACGGCTCGCTTGGAGTCGGACAGAGCCTCTCTGCGCCGGGGGGCGACGGAGGACTGGGAGGGTCGGCCGGCGCTTTCATGGGAGGAGGCAATGGCGGCGGCGGCGGAGATCCGTACAACCTTCCTAATGGCCCCGGTAACGGCGGGAACGGCTTCCGTGGCTGTGCCGCGTGCAATGGTGAGGGCCAATCGCTGGGCCTGCCGGGATATGGCGGC
>CAYGZE010000440.1:0-3810 GCA_964354185.1 uncultured Anaerolineales bacterium
CTGACGCCCCGTCGCAGCGCTGAAACACGCGAGCGAGGCGCCGGCCTTCCGGGATAGACGCGGCGGCCGCCGCTGTCCCCTGCCTGAGAGTTGGCGTTTGCAGTTGTGGCGTCGTCTGCATGGGAAGCCCGTGGCGCAGGACGTCGGTTCAGGCGCCCGCGGCCTCCCTTTCTTTTTCACGGGGGGCGCTGGGCGCGCCTCCTCGCCGGGGGACCGCCAGCGGCCGGGCGTATCCAGGAACGCGCCTGCGCGGCCGGCCGTCTGCTTTTCTCTGCGGTTCTCCGGGCCTGAGCACGCCTCGCGGCGGTCTATTCGCCGGACAAGATCGGGTCGGGAATGCCCGCCTCGCGGAACGCCTCCTCGCGCCGGCAGCAACTCGCGCAGTGCCGGCACGGAGCCTCGTCCGACCGGTAGCAGGACCACGTCAGGCCGTACGGCGCGCCGAGACGGGTCCCGAGGCGGATGACCTGGGCTTTGGTGAGCGCAATCAATGGCGTCTCAACCACCAGGTGCGTCTCCGGGCGCGTACCCAGTTCGATCAGGCGGCTGGCCGCCTCGTAGAACGCGGGGCGACAGTCGGGATAGCCCGGCGCGTCCTGCTCGACGGCCCCGATGACGACGCGCGTAGCGCCGATCGTCTCCGCCCACGCCGTGGCGATGGCCAGGAGGTTGGCGTTCCGGAACGGGACGTACGTGCTCGGGATCTCGCCGGGCGCGTCGTCCTCGGGGACCGGGATCATCGGGTCGGTCAGGCTGCTGCCGCCGATGCGGCTCAGGTAGGAGGCGTCGACCGCCAGGGACCGCTCGGGCCGGAAGTGCTCGACCAATCGCTCGAAGCACGCGCGTTCCCTGGCCTGGGTGCGCTGGCCATAGTCGACGTGCAGCATTGCCAGGCGGTATCGCTGGGCAGCCCAGGCGGCGGCCGTCGCGGAATCCATGCCGCCGCTCACGAGGACGACGGCCAGTTCTCTCGCGTTTGCCATGGGGCTCCGCAGCCTCGCTCAGGGACGGATGAGGACCTTGATCGCCTCCGGCTCGGCAGCGGCGGCCAAGGCGGCCGGCGCCTCGTCGAGCGGATACTCGGCCGAGATGAGCGTCTCGACGCCCACCGCGCCGCGCTCGAGGGCCGCGACGGCCGCGTCCATCGGCCCGCACCGCGACCCGATGATCGTCACCTCGTCAACCACGACCGGCGCCAGGCTCAACCCCGCCGTGCCCGCCACGGTGCTCTTGAGGACCACAGTGCCGCGCGGGCGCACGAAACCGAGCGCCATCGCCAGGCCCGTGGCCGACCCCGTGCACTCGACGACGACGTCCGCGTCGTGGGACGGCCTGGCTGCGTCGGCCCGGGCGGTCGCGATGCCGCACGCGTCGAGGAGGCGGAGTTTCGCCGTCGACCGCCCTATCACCTTCGGGCTCAGCCCCTCGGCCTCCAGGACCCGGGCCACGAGTTGACCGAGCCGCCCGTCGCCCAGCACCAGGATCCGCTGCCCCGCCTTCAGGTCGACCTGCCGCGTGACCTGGATGGCGGCGGCCAGGGGTTCCGCGAAGACGGCCTGGCGGTCCGGGACCGCGTCGGGGACCGGGAAGAGGTTGGCCTCCGGCAGGACGAGCCGCTCGGCAAACGCGCCGTCGCGGCCCTGGATGCCGAGGACCGTGCGCCCGGGGCAATGGTTGCCGAGCCCCGCCAGGCAGAGGTTGCACCGCCCGCACGGGCAGTTGATGGCCCCGACGACGCGTCGGCCCGCGTGGCGCCCGCCGAGCGCCGTCCCGACGAACTCGTGCCCCAGCACGCCGTGGAACTGCATGTAGGCCTTGACGATCTCGAGGTCGGTGCGGCACACGCCCGCCAAGTCGACGCGGACGAGAACTTCGCCGGGCTCGGGGACCGGTTCCGGGTAGACGGGATCGAGGCAGACCTTCCGGCCGTCGAACACGCAGGCCTTCACAGGGATCCTCCCGGGCGGGCCGAGCGACTTCTCACTTGAGTTCGGCCTCGCGGACGTCGCGCCGGAACAGCCCCTTGATGAACGAGCCGATGCCCTGGGTGAGTTGCGGTCGCTGGCTGGCGCCTTTCGGAATCGGCGGCGGTTTGCCGTAGCGTGCGAACGGCTGCTCGGCCGAGGCGAGCCACTCGCTCCACGGCTCGGTCCTGAACGGAAGGTCCTGGCCGGTCAGGTACCGGAGGCTCTCCCAGGACTTCCTGGCTACCGCGACGTCCGGGTCGGCCAGGCCGGCCAGGAGCGTCTCGGCGGCGCGCTTGTCCTTGGCGCCGCGCAAGGCCTCGGCGCTGGCCACGCGAACGTCAACGCTCTTGTCCTGGCGGATCGCGTGGCCCAGCGCCTGGATCCCGTCGGGCGATCTCTGGCAGCCGAGCGCCCATGCGGCGTCGGCTCGAACGAAGGAGTTGGGGTCGGTCGCCAGGACCGCCCCCAGCGTGGGGACGACGTCCTCCCCCTTCATCTCGCCGAGCGTCCGGGCCGCCGTCGCCCGAACCATCGGCTCCTTCTCATAGTCCTCTCGGGCCAGCAGGCACACGAGTTTGACGACCGAGGGGACCGTGTGCATGTCGGGCTTGCGCTGGACGTAGAGGAGGGCCTCGCGCCGGACGTCGGGGTGCTCGCTCTCCATCTGAAGAATGCGATCGGCCGGCGTCGGCGGGGACAGTCGGGCCTTGATCCACTCGTCGGCCGTCCTGGACTTGCCGCAACCCACCGACAGCAGGGACGCCAGCGCGATGCCAAGGACCGCACGAGGGATCACCGGCCGCCCTCCCCCTCGGCGTGCACGATCGAGCCCCGGCCGCCGGCGAAAAAGTCCTCGGGCGAGACCGGGAGAACTGCCTGGAGCGGTTCGCCCAGGAAGCGGCACCCGACCTGGCGGCACCGCTCGGGGTTGTCGCTGACGAAAAGCCGCAGGTCGCCCGCCCCCCCTGGCGCGAGGAGGCCGGCCCGGGCCAACTCCTCGGCCACCTGGTCGGCCACCGCGTCGGCCGAGTCGACAAGGGCCGTGCCGGGGCCGAGCGCGGCGGCGATGGCCTCCCTCAGGAGCGGGTAGTGCGTGCACCCCAGGACGAGGGAGCCGACGCCGGCCTCGCGCATCGGGCCGAGGTACTCCTCCAAGACGGCCCGCACGATCGGGTCGTCGCTCAGCCGCCCCTCCTCGACGAGCGACACCAGGAGGGGACACGCCTTCTCCACGATTCGCGCGGCGGGCTTCAGCCTCCGGATGGCGTCGCGGTAGGCGCCGCTTCCGATGGTCGCCTCGGTGCCGATGACGCCGATGGGGCGGTCGCCGCCGACCCGCACGGCCGCGCGGGCGCCTGGCTCGATGACGCCGCACATCGGCACCTCGAACCGCGCCTGGAGGGTCGGCAGCGCGGCCGCGCTGGCCGTGTTGCACGCGACCACGATGAACTTGGGGTCCCAGCGGCAGAGGAACTCGCAGTCCTCGGCGGCAAAGCGGGTGATCGTGCCGCCGCTCTTGATGCCGTACGGCACGCGGGCCGTGTCGCCGAAGTAGACGATCGACTCGGCCGGGAGCCGCCCGCGGACGGCCCGGACCACGGTCAGGCCGCCCAAGCCCGAGTCGAAGATCCCGATCGGCCGCCCCATGGTTGACCTCGCCCCCGACTCTGCCCGTGCCCAAGAGGGATGGGGGTCCATGATAGGGCCCGAAGGCGGCAAATCAAGTGGCTGGCCCAGCCCAGGCCACATGAGATCGGCCTGTGCGGAGGGCCCCGGAATCCCCGGCAATCAGGGAAGTGCCCAGACATCGTACCCCCTTGCGGACGGGTTGTGAAGATGGTGG
>CAYGZE010000441.1:0-3808 GCA_964354185.1 uncultured Anaerolineales bacterium
GCGCGGTTTCGGGTTGACCGCGGCGGGCGGCGCTGCGAGAATCAGGATTCGGGTCGCCTTGCCGGGCGCATCGTTGCCGGCGGTTCCGCGCGACCCGACACGTCCTGCACCCAAGAGGGGATGCTCGTGCCCGAGCGGCTGTACAGCACGCAACAGGTCGCGTCCCTGCTCGGCTCCACGCCGACGACCGTCACGGACTGGATCCAGCGGGGGTGGCTGCCGTCGCAGCGTCTGCCGGACGGCTCGCAACGGGTCTCGGAGTCGGGGCTGGTGCGGTTCCTCAAGGACCGCGGGGTGAACCTGGCGGAGGTCATGGCGCGGAGCATCCTGGACGACGTGGCGGAGCCGGCCCCCGAGGGGCCCTCGTCGGCGGCCGAGGCGATGCCGCCCCCGCCTGCCACGCCGAGGCGCAGCCAAGCCGGGCCGCCCTTGCCGCGCGTCGCCTGGGTCGAGCCGGCGCCGCCGGAGCGGACGGCCATCGCGAGCGATCCGCCGGAGCCGCTCCCGCAGCAGGCGACCGCCGAGCCGGATGCGCCGGAGCCTCGCCCCGACACCGCCGCCGCGCAGCGCGAGCCGGAGGCGCCGGTCCGGCCTCCGTCGCCGGACCATCGGTCGGCAGGCGGGCCGGAGTCGCCCCCGCCTCGTCCGGCGGCCCCTCCGGACGGCACGGCCGCGCGGCTGGCGGAGGCCATCCTGGACGACGCCGTGCGGCGCGGGGCCGGCGCGATCCACCTCGAGCCGCAGCCCGACGGCCTGGCCCTGCGGATTCGGATCGACGGCATGCTGCACCAGAAGCCGAGTTTCAAGGAGCGGCTGCCGCAGGGCGTCGAGGCGGGCCTGGTGGCGCGCCTGAAGGCCCGGGCGGGGCTGGACGTGTCGGAGTGCAGCCGCCCCCAGGCGGGACGGTTCCGCGAGCGGTTCGAGGGGCGCGACGTCGAGTTCCGCCTCGCCACGTATCCGACGGTCTGCGGCGAGAAGGTCGTCCTCCGGATCCTCGACCACGGGGCGCCGCTGCCGACGCTCGACACGCTCGGGTTCTCGGCCGACGACCTGGCGGCGGTGGGGCACGCCCTGGCCGAGCGGAGCGGACTCGTCGTGGTCATGGGGCCGCCGCGGACCAGCCGGCGGACCACCCTGCGCGCCATGATCGCGGCGCTGAGTTCCCCGGAGCGGAGCATCGTCGCCATCGAGGACTCGATCGACGTCGAGATCCCCGAGGTCGCGCACACCCAGGTCGACCGCGGGGCCCCGAACGCCTATGCCGAGGCCGTCCGGGCCCTGGCCGGACAGGACGCCGACATCGTCATGGTCGGCGAGATCCGCGACCGCGAGACGGCGCGGGCGGCCGTCGACGCCGCCGCGGCCGGGTGCCTCGTCCTGGCGGCCATGCCCGGACGCAGCGAAACGCCCGACCCGACCGTCCTCCTGGCCGCCGGCGTCGAGCCGATGGCCCTGGCGACGACCCTCCTGGCGTTCATCGTCCAGCGGTCCGCGCGCCGCCTGTGCGACCACTGCAAGGTCACGGCCGCGCCGAACGCGGGCCTCCTCCGGGCGCTCGGCTACATGGGCGAGGCGGGGGCACTCGCGGTCTACAAGGCCAGGGGGTGCCCGCGCTGCTCCCAGATCGGCTACGCGGGGCGCGTGGGCTTCTTCTCGGTCCTGCGGGCGGACGAGAGGACGTCGCGGCTGATCCTGGGCGGCGCGGACGAGCGGGCCTGGGCGGAGGCCCTCGCGCGGGGCGTGCGCCAGGACCTGCGCGGCGCCGCGCTCGACAAGGTCCTCAACGGCGTGACATCCCTGGAAGAGGCGGCGCGCGTGCTGGGCCTGCGCTGAGCCGGACCCGGCCGGCGGGCGCTATCGCGCGGCAGCCGGTTGCGAAGGAGCCGTCTCATGGGTCGCCCGTTCCGACTGGCCGTCGTCTGCGTCTGCGGCTGGCTTGCCTCCCATGGCCTCCTTGCCGGTTCGGCCCTCGGCGCCGACGTGGTCGAGAAAATGTGGGAGCCTCCGTTGCCGCCCAGGCCCGTGAAGTTCCGCCACGAGGTGATCGACCCCAGCCCGCCCGGCTGGGAACTCGACATCGTCCTCTTTGCCGACCTGAACGAGCGGGACGGATGGGACATCATCATCGGCTCGAAGAAGGGCGAGGCCAACCTCTGGTGGTACGAGAACCCCACGTGGAAGCGGCACGTCATCGCCAAGTCGCCCGAACTCGAGGCGGGCGGCGTCATGTTCGACGTGAACCGCGACGGACGCCTCGACATCGTCGCCGGCCAGCAGTGGGGCGGCCGCGAACTCTACTGGTTCGAGTGCCCCAAGGACCCCCGCCAGCCCTGGACCCGCCACCTCATCGAGAACCGCTTTGAGAAGTACCACGACCAGGCCGTCGGCGACGTCGACGTCGACGGCAAGATGGAACTCCTCATCTCCTCCCAGAACAGCCGCGTCCTGGCCTACTACGACATTCCCGACGACCCGACCGTCTCGCCCTGGCCGAAGGAATGCTGCCACGTCATCGCCGAGGGCCTGAAGGAGGAACTCGAGGGCCTCCTCATCTATGACATCGACGGCGACAAGAAGAACGAGGTCATCGCGGGCCCCAACGTCTTCCGCCCCGCCGGCGAGGGCAAGCCGTGGGAGCGCCACTGCTTCGCCCCGGGCTACCAGCAGACCCGCGTCGAGGTCGGCTATCTCGACGTCGACGACAGCCGCCCGTGTCTGGTGATCTGCGAAGGCGAGAGCGACGCCGGCCGCCTTGCCGTCTGCCGGCCGCCCAAGTGGGAGCCCGAGGTCCTCCGCGCGGACCTCTTCCATCCCCACAGCCTCGCCATCGCCGACTTCGACGGCAACGGCACCCCGGACATCTTCGTCGGCGAGATGGGCCTTGGCCGCCATAAGGACCCGAAGATGATCGTCTTCCTCAACACCGGCCGGGGCAAGTTCGAGGAGCAGATCATCCAGCGCGGCATCCCGACCCACGAGGCCAAGGCCGTGGATCTCAACTTCGACGGACGGCCTGACATCGTCGGCAAACCCTATGAGGATCTGCCCTCGGATCCCAATGCCCCCAGGCCGAAGCAGCAGATCGACATCTGGTGGAACGAGACGGGCAAGTAGCCCGCAGGAACCTCCCTATGCCAACACCCTCTCCCATGCGGATCGGACTGGTCCTCGGAGGGCTCCTCATGATCCCCCAGGCCGCACGCGCCGTTGCCCCCACGCCCGACGAGACGGCCGACGCCCGCCGGTTCACGGCGGCGCGGTTCGAGGCCGCCGGGGCGCCCGCGCAGGTCGAGCCGGGCCTCCTGGTGCTGGCCAATCACGACCCGGTCACCCTCAACGGGCGCGGCAGCAAGCCCCTCAAGGTCGCCGACAAGGAATACACGCGCGGCCTCTACTGCCACGCCGTCAGCAAGGTCGTCGTGCGCCTGCCTGCGCCGGGCAAGACGTTCTCGGCCGTCGTCGGCGTGGACAGCAACGACCAGACGCGTCCCGGGCGCGGCAGCATCGTCTTCCGCGTCGTGATCGGCGACAAGGAGGCCTTCCGCTCGGACGTCCTGCACGAGGGCATGGCCGCCGTGCCCGTGACCGTGGACCTCGCGGGGGCCCGGGAGTTCACGCTCGAGGTCGGCGACGCGGGCGACGGCATCTCGTGCGACCAGGCCGCCTGGGCCGACGCCCAAGTCGCCTGCGCCGACGGCAGCGCCGTCTGGCTCGGCGACCTCAAGATCCTCGAGGGGCCCGGCGACCTGTTCGCGCCCGGGCCGCCCTTCTCGTTCACCTGCGGCGGCCGGTCGAGCGCGGAGTTCCT
>CAYGZE010000442.1:0-3807 GCA_964354185.1 uncultured Anaerolineales bacterium
CGGGGTCGACGTCCACCAGGCGCAGGTCGCACGGGCGCCGGCAGTGGATGAGGTCCGCCACCAGACCGCGCGTGAACATCGCGCTGCCCGCGCCCACGAGGACGATGCGCTCTTCCATGGCGACCTCCGGCAGCCGGACCGCACCTGCGTCGTACGTGTCTGGCGTGCCCGCAAGGGGGGTGCCACTGGCTGCTTGCAGCCAGTGCGCGTCCGAGCGGCACTGGTGGACAAGCCACCAGTGGCACCCGCCGATGGGAACTTGCCAAGCACGCCAAACACGTACCCCGCGTCCGACGCGGCCCATCATAAAGCCCGGCCGGCCCGTTGTCATCCGCTTTGTTCCCCGCGCGGGCGGCGGCCGCACCACCCTTCCGCGGCACACCGTCGCCGCGCGCCGCGCAGGGGCCCGCCCGCGAAAGCGTTGCATCGGCCGCCCGGTCTGGTAACCTGGGGCGAGCCGCAAGCCCCAGGCGCGACCGCGAGCGGAGGCCGCCCATGGCCAGGCCCAACATCCTTTACATCCATTCGCACGACACGGGGCGGTACGTCGAGCCCTATGGCCACGCGATTCCGACGCCGCGCCTGGCGCGCCTGGCGCGGGAAGGCATCCTCTTCCGCCGCGCGTTCTGCGCGGGCCCGACGTGCTCGCCCAGCCGCGCGGCCCTCCTGACAGGCCAGTACCCGCACACGTGCGGGATGATCGGCCTGGCGCATCGCGGGTTCGCCCTGCGGGACTACTCGCACCACGTCGTGCACCTGCTGCGCGGGGCGGGCTACACGTCGGCGCTGGCGGGGGTCCAGCACATCGCCTCGGACGCGTCGGGGCCGGCGTGGAAGACGATCGGCTACGATCGCCACCTGGGCGGGCCGGACGTGGCCCACGAGCGCGCGGCCGCGTTCCTCGCCGGCGGGCCGCCCGAGCCCTTCTTCCTCTCGGTGGGCTTCAACGAGACGCACCGCGAGTTTCCGCCGCTGGGTCCCGGGGACGATCCCGGCCGCTGCCTGCCTCCCGCGCCGCTGCCCGACGTGCCCGAGACGCGCGAGGACATGGCCCGGTTCATCGGCGCGGCGCGCATCCTCGACGCGAAGATCGGGACGGTCCTCGACGCCCTGGACCGCGGCGGCCTGGCCGAGCGCACGCTGGTCGTCGCGACGACCGACCACGGCATCGCGTTCCCCCGGATGAAGTGCAACCTGACCGACGGGGGGATCGGCGTCCTGCTGATCCTGCGCGGGCCGGGCGGCTTCACGGGCGGCCGGACGTCGGACGCCCTCGTGAGCCACCTCGACCTCGTGCCGACGCTCTGCGACCTGGCCGAGGTCGAGCGGCCCGCGCGGCTCCAGGGGACGTCGCTCCTGCCGCTCGTGGGCGGCCGGGCGCGGGAGGTCCACGACGAGATCTTCGCCGAAGTGACCTACCACGCCGCCTACGAGCCGATGCGCTGCGTCCGGACGCATCGCTGGAAGTACATCCGACGCTTTGACGGGCGCCGGCGGCCCGTCCTCCCCAACTGCGACGACGGGCCGAGCAAGACCGTGTGGCTGGCGCGCGGCTGGGCCGACCTCCCGCCACCCGAGGAGGCGCTCTACGACCTCGTCCTCGACCCGAACGAGATGGACAACCTGGCCGCGTCGCCGCGCTCGTGCGAGCCGCTGGCCGACCTCCGGGCCCGGCTGGAGCGCTGGATGCGCGAGACCGACGACCCCCTGCTCCGGGGCCCGGTGCCCGCCCCCGCGGGCGCCGTGGTCAACGACCCGGACGGCCTGTCGCCCGGCGAGCCGACGCGGCCGGCAAACGTGCGGCGCGGGTGAGGCGGATTCCGCTTGCTGCGCCCAGGCCGCACGGGATAATGGAAATGTTGCCCCGCGATGCGTCCCCGGTGCGCCGGGGGCCGGGCGGGGCGCGGGTCTCAAGGAGGCCGCCCATGCGAACCACCTTCCTGGCGATGGCTGCCGTCTGCCTGCTCGCCCCGCCGCTCCTGGCCCAGGGCAAGTTTCCCCTGAAGTACCAGGACGCTGGGGACGAGCCCCTGCCCGTCATGCAGATGGCGATGCGGTTCTTTGGCGCCGTCCCGACCAAGCCCGATGCCGTCAAGGGCATTCCGGAGGGATGGAAGGACGGCGTCGCCTACGTCTCGCTGGACCTGGTGGGAAAGCCCGTCTGGATGGCCCTCGTGGGCGGCGACGCGCCCCAACTCCTCGCCGACACGAACGGCAACGGCGACCTGGCCGACGAGAAGGCCGTCGCCGGCACGGCCCAGGGCCCGCAGATCGCGTTCGGCATCGTCGAGTTCACCGCCGAGGGGAAGGCGCCCGTGCGCGTCCGCGTGGAGGCGCAGGCCCCCGACGCGAAGGCGCCGCCGCAGTTCGTCCTCGTCCGTCCGGCCGGCCTTCGCACCGGCGAGGTGAAACTGGGCGACCGGACCTGCACGCTCGCGGTCGTCGACGGGAACCTCGACGGACGGTACGGGGGCGACGTCTCGCCCGTGCTGGGCGGCGGCAACACGGACGTCCTCGGGATCGACCTCAACGGCGACGGCCGCTTCGATCCGCCCAGCCTCGAGGCCGACCCGTGGGAGGTCACGCCCCTGGCGAAGGGCCTCCGCGCGGGCGACAAGTACTACCGCCTCGACGTGGCCGCCGACGGGTCGCAGGTCGAACTCACAGAGATCAAGCCCGAGTGCGGCACGCTGGACCTCGGCACGAAGGACGTCCAGTTGGTCGCGATGTCGGACTTCGGGATCCAGCGCATCAAGACGACCGACGGCAAGGTCAGCCTGCCGGCCGGCAAGTACACGGCCTTCGCGCTCCTGCTGGCCGGGACGGACGGCACCGGCGCCAAGTGGACCCTCCAGGGCCAGCCGCCGCAGGAACTCCAGCAGTTCGAGATCCAGCCGGGCAAGACCGTCCAGGCCCAGGTCGGCCCGCCCCTGGTGCTCAAGACCACCGCCGCGCAGGAGGAACAGGCCGTCTCGATCTCGCTGGTCCTCGTGGGCAAGGCCGGAGAGCAGTACAGCCCGGGCGCGCTGAAGGACGGCAAGCGCCCGCCGCCGCCGAAGTTCGAGATCGCCGACTCTTCCGGCAAGGTCCTCCAGACCGGCAACTTCGAGTATGGCTGAGGCGGGTCGTGCAGGTACTCGTGGCGAGTACCGGACAACTTCACGGGCAAGGTCGAGGTCCGCGTCCAGGCCGAACTCGGTCCCTTCGAGGTCAAGTCGGAGAAGATCTGGCACGAGGTGAAGTAGGCCGCGGGTGCCGCCCGGCAAAAAGGTGGCATCGGGGTTGTTATGAAGAATGATCTTATCCTTGTGGCGCGATAAGATGAAGGGAGCCCCGGAATACAGAACAGGCGAGGCGATCAGGAAAGGTGATCGCGTCCGCCTCGCTGAGTGGGACGGCATCGTCGAGTTCATCATCACAAAACAGTCACCAGGATGGGATGACTACTGGAGTGGACTTGGCGAGGGCGTCATGCTTCAAGGACCCAAGTTCGGAAGCCTGTACACCCATTTCAACGATGAGGATCTGGAGTTCGTCGGCAGGGCAACAACAGAAGCAAACGCCAACACACCTGATTCGCCTGACGGCAATTGGTTCGCCTGACGGCAATTGGGCGGTCGGGCCAACCGACCCGACATCCTCTTCTCCGCGGACCTGTGCGTCGGGTCTCTTGACCCGACCTACAGACTCCGCGGACCTGCCCGCCAGCGCCGCCCGCGGCCGCGCGGCTCACGTCCCGGCCCCGGCGGGCGTCGCGCTGGCGCAGGCGGCCGGCGATGCTGGACGCGATGAACACCGTCGCATAGG
>CAYGZE010000443.1:0-3789 GCA_964354185.1 uncultured Anaerolineales bacterium
TCGGCGGGGACGCAGAGGGTGACGTCGCACAGGGCCTTCAGTTTGCCGCCGCCGGGCCCGGTCATGCCGATGACGCGGGCCCCGCGCTGCCGCGCCTTGGCCGCTGCGCGGAGGACGTTCTGGCTGTTGCCGCTGGTCGAGAGGGCCCACAGCAGGTCGCCCTTGCGGACGAGGGCGTCGACCTGGCGCTCGAAGATCTGCTCGACGCCGTAGTCGTTCGCGATGGCCGTCAGGAGGCTCGTGTCGGCCGTCAGGGCGACGCAGGGCAGGGCGGGGCGGTCGAACTGGAACCGGCCCACCAGTTCCCCCGCGATGTGCTGGGCCTGCGAGGCGCTTCCGCCGTTGCCGCACACGTACACCGTGTGGCCGGTGCGCAGGGTGTCGAGCATCATCTCGGCGGCCTGCGCCGCAGGCCCGGCCAGGGAGTCGGCCATGTGGCCGAGGACCTCGACCGTGCGGCGAACGTGGTCGCCCAACGACTCGGTCACTTCGCGCCTCCCTTCCTCGCGGACTGCGGCGGCCTGCCTTCGGAGGCCTGGACGCGGCGAACGAGTTCCGAGGTGCTCAGGCCCTTCAGAAGCGGCGCCAGGACGACGCGCCCACCGTAGGACTCGACGAAGTCGCGGCCCACCACGCCCTCCAGCCCGTAGTCCGCCCCCTTGACGAGAACGTCCGGCCGCACGCGCTGGATGAGCCCGAGGACCGACGGTTCGTCGAAGATCGTAATGTAGTCGATCACCTCGAGGGCCGCGAGGACGCGGGCCCGTTCGTCCTGCGAGCAGATCGGCCGGCTCGGCCCCTTGTTGGCGCGGACGCTCCGGTCGGAGTTGAGGCCGACGACCAGGACGTCGCCCTGGGCGCCGGCGAACTCCATGTACGTGACGTGGCCGGAGTGAATCAGGTCGAAGCATCCGTTCGTGAACACGATGGAGCGGCCCATGGCGCGGTGGCGGGCCAGGTCGGCGAGCAGGTGGTCGAGCGTGCGGACCTTGCTGCCGGCGTGGCGTCCCTCGTCGAGGAGTTCGGCGATCATCTCCTCGCGCGAGACGCTCTGGACGCCGAACTTCTGGACCTCCAGGCCGCCCGCCACGTTCGCGAGCCGCACGGCGTCGAGGAGCGGCGCTCCGGCGGCCAGGACCATCGCGATGACCGAGATCACCATGTCGCCGGCGCCTGCGTTGTCGTAGACCGGCCGCGGCCGCGTGGGCACGGCCTGGCCCGGCTTGCCGCGGACGGACAGGTAGGCGCCGTCCTTGTCGAGCGTCACGACGAGGGCGTTGAGGCGCAGGTCCCGAACCAGGCGGCGGGCGGCGCGCCGGATCGCGTCGTCGCCGGCGAGGCGCATGCCGGATGCCAGTTCCGTCTCCAGGCGGTTGGGCGTCAGCAACGTCGCCCCCCGGTACTTCGAGTAGTCAGGCGCCTTGATGGGGTCGGCCACGACGGGCACGCCGAGGCGCCGGCCGCGGCGGATGATCTCCTGGGCCAGGCGCGGCGTGACGACGCCCTTGTTGTAGTCGCTGACGACGACGAGGTCGGCCGTCCGCAGGGCCGGGCCGATCTTCGCCAGGAGGCGGTCCTCGACCTGGCGCGGCAAGGGCCTGGTGTCCTCGCGGTCGACGCGGAGGACCTGCTGGGGGTGGCGGTGCTGGGCCCGGCCCACGAAGCGGGTCTTAAGGGTCGTGGGGCGGTCGGCCACGCGCAGGACGCCGCCCGCGCGGGCGCCGGCGGCCTTGAGTTCGCCGAGGATCTCGGCGCCGAGCGCGTCGCGCCCGAGGACGCTGAAGACGGAAACCCGGGCGCCGAGGACGGTCAGGTTACTGACCACCGATCCGGCGCCGCCGAGGCGGTTCTCCTCGCCGGCGACGCGAAGGACCTGGACGGGCGCCTCGGGGCTGATGCGCTCGGCGTCGCCAAAGACGTAGCGATCGCGCATGAGGTCGCCCACCACGAGGACGCGCGGGCGACCCAGCCGCTCCACGAGTTCGATCAGATGGTTGTGCATCCGGGGCTCCTGCTTCGCCTCCGCTCCAGCAGCGCCAGGGGCCTGAGGAGCGGCGGGAAAATCTCGCGGCGGCCCGTCGAAGCGAGGCCGTCAGCCGCCGAGGAGGCCGCCGATGCGGTCCTCGAGAACGGCGGCGCCTTCCCCGACCCGCAGCGTCACCTCGAGCGCCGCAATCTCGACGGCGGCCGGCGCCCTCTCCCCGGCCGACAGGCGGCGCCATTTTACAGAATCCTTGCCCGTCGTCACAAGCATCTTGGCACCTGCCGCCGCGGCGCCGAGCAGCACGTCGTCCAGATCGGCGTCCGTGTAGTCGTGATGGTCGGGGAAGGCGCGCCAGAAGACGATCCGGGCGCCCAGGGCCTCGAGCGTCCGGCGGAAGGCGTCGGGGTGGCCGATGCCGCAGGCGGCCGCGATCCGCTCGCCGCGAAGCGCGTCCGGCCCGCGCCGGGCGCCGTCCAGGCCGACGAGGGCGCTCGGCTCGTGCCGCGCCGTAAGGATTGGCGTCCCCGGCCGCAGGCGGGCCGCGATCGACTGCTCCAGGCGGTCGAGGTCCGATCGGCCGACCTGGTCGGCCCGCGTGATGACGACGAGGTCCGCGCGGCGGAGGGCAGAGGGTGGCTCGCGCAGGGTGCCGCGCGGCAGTAGTCGTCCGCAGCGGCCACCCGGACCGAACGGCCGGAGCGCGTCGACGAGGACGACGTCGAGGTCGCGAGCGAGCCGCCGGTGCTGGAATCCGTCATCGAGAACGGCCACGTCGCACGGATTCCCCCGGAGCCAGTCGAGGATGGCGGCCCGGCGGTCGGGGTCCTGGAGGTGCGGAACGTCGGGGCACAGGGCGGCGAGTTCGCGGGCCTCGTCGCTAGGCTGCCCCGCCTCGGCCCGGTAGCCGCGGCTGACGATGACGGGGCGGCCGCCCGCCCGGGCCACGAGCCGCGCGACGCAAGCGACCATGGGCGTCTTGCCCGTCCCGCCGACGGTCAGGTTGCCGACGCTGACGACGCGGCACGGGACGCGCCGGACGGCCCCCGGCAGCTGCAGCCACAGGCCGCGCGCCGCGAGGCCCAGACGGTAGAGCAGGGCGAGCGCCGAGAGGCCCGCGCGGGCGAGGGCAGCCAGGGGGCCGCGCCGCTCGCCCGAGATGAGGGCCCACCACCGGGCCTCGGGTCCCGGGCCCGCGGACGGCGCGTCTTGCGCTGAGGCGGTCGGATCCATGGGGCACCGGCGCCCGGCCGGCGGCCTACGGGCGCTTGAGCCGGTCGATGATGGCCCGGCCCATGTCGCGGGTCCCGACGGCCGTCGGGTCGTCGCGGTTCGGCTTGAGGTCGTACGTGACGCGCCGGCCCTCGGCGATGACGGCGGCGACGGCGCGTTCGAGGCGGTCGGCGGCGTCTGTCTCACCGAGGTGGCGGAGCATGAGAACGCCCGAGAGGATGAGGGCCGTCGGGTTGACCTTGTCGAGGCCCTTGTACTTGGGTGCGGACCCGTGGGTGGCCTCGAAGACGGCGGCGCCCTCGCCGACGTTGGCGCCCGGCGCCACGCCCAGACCTCCGACGAGGCCCGCGCACAGGTCGCTCACGATGTCACCGTAGAGGTTCGGCAGGACGAGGACGTCGTAGAGTTCCGGCTTCTGAACCAGTTGCATGCACATATTATCGACAATGCGATCCTCGAACTCCACATCCGGGTACGACCGAGCGACGTTCCGCGCGACCTCCAGCCACAGGCCGTCCGAGAACTTCATGATGTTGGCCTTGTGGACCGTGGTGACCTTGCGGCGGCGGTTCTCG
>CAYGZE010000444.1:0-3782 GCA_964354185.1 uncultured Anaerolineales bacterium
GGTCCACCGCCTCCAGGAGGTCCGGCGACGGGGCCGACAACTCCTTGAGGAACCGTGCCCGGGTCATCCGGTTCGTCCACTCGTCTGCCCCGCCCAGGGCCTGCTTGAGCCGTTCCCTGAGCCACTCGGCATTCCAGTCGTTCTGGGCGAAGTCGTCGAGGGCATCCCGGACGGCCTCGCCGACCCCCGCGAACTCGTACCGGTAGACGCCGTCGGCGCCCTTGCGGGCGGGCTTCTCGCCCGTCATCGCGCCGCCGGAGGGCTCGTTCGTCGGCCGGGCGGTCGCCCCGTCGGGGCATCCGCACGTCTCGCACGCCATGCCCCAGTGCTTCGCGTAGTAGACTTGGTCGCCCTTGGCGATCCGGC
This sequence comes from uncultured Anaerolineales bacterium, assembly GCA_964354185.1. GTDB lineage: Bacteria > Planctomycetota > Phycisphaerae > FEN-1346 > FEN-1346 > CAYGZE01. The sequence goes on from CAYGZE010000444.1 coordinate 367, forward strand.
GGTGACATCGCTTGCAGTGGCCGCCGTGCGGGGCGGGTCGAAGGTAGGGTCGCATGGTCATTTGCCCTCCGCCTTCGCGACCTCGTCGGCCGACCAGTCCTGGAAGTACCGGGCCTTGACGTCGCCCAAGGTCGCGCCCTTCCGCATGGCCGCCGCCCCGTTTACGACGAGCCGCGTACTTACGATCCGCCGCAGGCGATGATCGCCGATCCGGGTCCGGAGGACGTCCACCCAGGCCAGGAGTTCGTCCGCCTGGGCTTCGCTCAAGGCCGCCCGCGCAAGGTCCCGCTCCAGGTCGCGGTCGTAGGTCACCCGGAGGGTCGAGAGCACGAACCGGTCCAGCGTCGCGGCGTCCAACTGGTTCCGGCCCACATACTGGGTGTCCCCGCCCCGGCCCCAGGTGTTCGCCGCCCCCAGGATGAAGCAGTCCTTGTGCCGCTCGTACACCTGGCCATTGACCGGATTGGCCAGGAACCCGTTCGCCAGGGCGGCGTTGACGGCCACCATGACGTTGGCGTCCGCCGCATCCAACTCGTCCAGCAGGTACACGCCGCCGCCCTGGTACACTTCGACGAAGCGGCTGGGCGTGTAGGCCCAGGTGCCGTCGGCCTGGGGGAGCATCCGCCCGAGAAGGTGCGTCTCGGTCACGCCGGCTGAGAGGCTGATGAAGCCGAACTCAAGACTCAGGGCCTCGGCCAGGTTCTTGGCGAGGGTCGTCTTCCCGGACCCCGCCGGCCCCACCATGAGGAGGTTGCGGTGCCCTTCCTGCACGAGGCCCAGGAGTGCCTGGAACTGGACGTGTACCCGGCCTTCGAGGGTCACCTGGCGGCCGTCGTCCAGGTGGACCTCCAGGGGCCGGGGCAGGCGCGCCTCGGCGACCTTCTCATCCACGATCCTCTTGACCTCGCACTCATCCAGGGCGCCCTTGACCTCCAGATGCGCTTCAAGGGCGCCGGCGAGTCGTTTGAACAGCTCCTCGTACTCCTGTCCGGCCTTCGTTTCCTCAGGGCATTCCGCTCGTGGCATGGGCGACCTCGCTTCCCCGTGTCCTGGCCCGAATCGGCCTTCCCGGACCCCGTGTCCGTGAATCCGATCCTGCTCTAAGCCTAGCCCATGATGGACCTTACAGGAATGTGAGATACATAAATGGCTTTGAGCATAAGACTTTGTCCCGGGGGCGTTTGACGGCATTTTCAGATTCCCGGGCGGAATTATGGGGGCCTCCGACGGGGGGTCCCGCCGCCTCTGGGCCTTCCGGCCTGGTCCCGGCCTCCGGGAAGGTCCCCCAGGAGGGGCCTTTTCGCGTGTAACTTCGATAACAGGCCCCAGGGCCAAGGTCGTCGCCCCATGATCCTCAGGTCAGCCCCCGCCACGAAGCCTGCCTGCCGGCAGGCAGGTTGCCTGTGACAGCCTCCCAGGCCTACCGATTCACCCGGACCACCAGCCGCGTCGTGCCTTTGGCCTGGACCACGTCCAGGTACGGCCCCCACTTGCGCTTCAAATACGCCATCTCGCGAGCGTGCCGTTCGCTGGACCGCTGCCGGGCGTTGCCCCCGCCGCCGGCGAACCGTGTGTGGATGAACGAGTACCGGCCATCGACGAGCACGATCCGGTCGTGCAGCAAGGACTGGAGGCAGAAGTCAATGTCGGCGCGAAGCAAGAGCCGCTGGTCGTACCGGAGTTCCCGGCCGATGATCCCCACGAGGCCCCCGACCCAGGTGTCGAGGGAGAACGGCCGGAAGTTCGCGTAGGTCAAGGGCCGTGCGGCCTGGTTGAAGCCGAACACGCGGACCCCTGCGTCCTGGGCGAGGATGGCCATCCGCTCGACGATCGCGCGGGCGGTGTCCGCGTCCTCGATCCGCTCCTTGTAGAACCCCACCTGGCTGTAGACGTGCGTCACGTCGTCATCGACCATGACGACGCACGGATCGTCCACGTGGTCCAGCACCCACTGCCTGAGGGGCCCGATGCCGACGACCTCGGGCGGGTGCACGAGCAGGTTCTTCGACAGTCGGCCGTAGGCGTCGACCTCATCGGCGCCGACGCAGAGCGTCGCGTCGGGAAAGAGGCGCAGGGCCTTCGCGCCGATCACGTCGGCCCGGCCTTTGGTGGGGATGATGGTCTTCACGACTTCAGCCCTTTCCGTGCTTCCCACATGCGGCGCGGCGGACAACCGGCCTCGACCCACTCCGCCAGTTCAGCGACTCGCCACAGCGTTCGGCGGCCGAGCCGGACCGGCAGGGGAACCCTGCCTGCGGAGTGCAGCGCCCACCAACTGGTGCGGCTCACGCCGCACAGGCGTGCGGCCTCGCTGGCTGAGACGAGTAGCGGCGGAATCACCGGCGGCGAGGTCGGCGTGCTGTCTTGCTCTGTCATGACGGAGTTCCTTTCCCAGTGAGAGTGTCGATAGCCTTGGTCCCATCAATGATTCGCCCGAGGCCAATCTTCTTGAGGCCGCCGGGGTAGGTCACCTCGACCTTCTTGATGCCCAAGACTTCGCACGCCCGCTGGAAGTCCTGTTCGTGGCGGAACATGAGCATCAGGTAGTCGTAGTGCTCGAACGGCTGGCACTCCATCGCGGGGAGGCCCGCGGCTTGGTCGGCGTCGGGCGGTTCGGCTTCCTCTTCCGCCGCCGCTTCCAACCCTGCGGCCGTCTGGTGCAGGAGGTCACGGACCCACAGGCCGTCGGCCTGGACCTGGGCGATGAGGGCCTGGTACGCCGCCGCGTCGCCCGTCGCCATCGCGCCCACCGGGTCGAGGGTCGCCAGGATCTTCGCCTCGGCCTCCTCAGACCACGAGCCCACCAGGATGGGGACCGGGGTCTTGGGGTCGACAACCTCGCGCCGGGCGTGGCCGTCGATCAGCCGGCCCGTCCGCTCGTTGTAGAGGCACGCCCCGGCCCACCCGATGGCGGGATCGTCCAGGAGTTCCCGCAGCGACTGCAACTGCTCCTGGCTGTGACGGCGCCAGTTACCGGGGTTCTCTGTCAGGGTTCCGGCCTCGATCCACTCGAGGCGCAGAGGGGGCTTCGTGGGGGTCGTTTCCGGGGCCGTTTTCTGAGCCTCGGACGGGGTTTCCGGAACGTCCTTTTTCGTTGCCATACGTGGTCACTCCTGGACAGGCGTGGACGGTGCCTTGTGCATGCGCGCGGAAGTAAGATTAGTCCCCCCCGGGTCTGATCCCCGGTCCCTCCTGGACGGTCGCAGACCGGGGAGGACCCATGGACGACAGGAACGGCCGGTACGAGGGGTCCTCCTGTCGGTACTTGGCGTTGGCTGCCATCACCGTCTTGAGGAGTGGTGGGGTGAATCCCTGTTGCTCGCAGGCGGCGATGATCGCCGACGTGTCCTTCGGCAGGCACTTGCCGCCGAAGCCCCGGTCTTCGGGGTAGACGAACGTGTGGTCGCGGCTGATCC
>CAYGZE010000445.1:0-3774 GCA_964354185.1 uncultured Anaerolineales bacterium
GTGGCACCCGCCCAGGGGAACTTGTCAGGCACGCTGAACACGTACGTGTGCCCCGAGGGCCGCGACGGCCTGCGGGGCGGAGGAACGCTCTTGACCGCCGAGAACGAAGCGGGCGCCGCGCCGGTTCCCGAAGAGGGGGCGCCGGCAAGTCTGCCTGCGGTGCCGCCGGCCGCCGCGCCGTCGCCGGAGGCCGGCGCCCCCGCGGACGCGCCGGCGCCCGGTCCCGGGGTGCCAGGGAGCGGCCAGCCCGCGCCCGGGCCGCCCCCGGGGGGGGCGTCCGACGGCCCGTTGCCCGCCGCGCCGTCGCCGGAGGCGCCGCCCGCGCCGACCCGGGCCGACGACCGCCCGTCGCTCATCGTGCGCTACGGCGCGATGGGCGTCCTGGGGCGGTTCACTCACTCCCTGGCCGCCTGGCGGTGCAATCAGAGGGCGATCATCCGGTCCGACCGCGGCCAGGAGGTCGGCACGATCCTGTGCGTGTGGGAAGGGTGCGGCGCGCCGGGCGACGTGCCGGCCGAGGTCAAAGGCGAGGTCCTCCGCCTGGCGACGCCCACGGACGTCCTCGAGGAACGGCACCTGCTGGACGACCAGGGCCGCGAGTTGGCCTTCTGCCGCCAACGTGCCGCCGAGCGGGGCCTCCCGATGAAAGTGGTGGCGGCCGAGCACCTCTTCGGCGGCGACCGCATCGTCCTCTACTTCCTGGCCGAGACGCGCGTCGACTTCCGGGCCCTCGTGCGCGACCTGGCCCAGGAGTACCGCACGCGGATCGAGATGCGCCAGATCGGCGTCCGGGACGAGGCGCGGCTGCTCGGGGACTACGAGCGGTGCGGCCGGCCCCTCTGCTGCCGCGCCTGGATCAAGGAACTCCAGCCCGTCTCGATGAAGATGGCCAAACTCCAGAAGGCCACGCTCGACCCTGCCAAGATCTCCGGCCGGTGCGGGCGGCTCATGTGCTGCCTCCGCTTCGAAGACGCCACCTACCGCGAGTTGGCCAAGGCCCTGCCGCGCCGCAACACCTTCGTCCGCACCACCGAGGGCGTCGGCAAGGTGGTCGACGTCGACGTCGTGACGCAGATCGTGGGCGTCGTCGTGGAGGGCGGCAAGCGGGTCAACGTGCCGGTCGAGGCCCTCCTGGAGCGCGACCTGGCGCCGTCGGCCGTCGCCGCGGCCCCGGCCGCCGCGCCGGGGCGGCGCGAGGGGCGCTCGGCCGATCGCCCGCAAGGTCCAAGGGCGGGCCCGGCCGAGGCGCGGCCACGTCCGCCCGAGGACCGGCCGGCCGGTCCGCCGCCCGCCGCGGCGCCGGGCGGCCAAGAGGCGGCGCCGGGCGGCCAAGGCGCGGCGTCATCGCCGGCCGCGGGCGGGGGCGACGGGCGGTCCGGCCGGCGTCGACGACGCCGCCGCCCGCGACATGGGCGCAGGCCCGACGGCGGGGCCCCGCCTGCCGGCGCGCCGTCCGGCCCGGAGTGCGTCCAGACTTCGGACGAGGCGCCGGATCAAGGAAGCCGATCGCCGCCGCCCGGCCCCGGTCCCGGGGACGTGCCGGCCGGCACGTAGGGGGAATCACGTGGCGCGACACATCCTCATCACGGCCGCCTTGCCCTACGCCGACGGGCCGATCCACATCGGCCACCTCGTCGAGTACGTCCAGGCCGACATCTGGGCGAGGTACCACAAGTCGTGCGGCCTGGACTGCCGGTACATGTGCGCGATCGACACGCACGGCACGCCCATCATGCTGAAGGCCCACGCCGAGGGCGTGGCGCCGGAGGCCCTGATCGCGCGGTTCCACGACGAGCACCGGCGGGACTTCGCGGCGTTCGACGTCGGGTTCGACAACTTCGACACGACCCACTCGCCGGAGAACCGGGCGCTGGCGGAACTGTTCTTCACGCGGATCCGGGATCGCGGCCACATCGAGACGCGGTCGGTGGAGCAGGCCTGGTGCGAGTCGTGCGGCGTGTTCCTGCCGGACCGGTACATCCGCGGCAAGTGCCCCCGCTGCGGGGCCGAGGACCAGTACGGCGACAATTGCGAGAAGTGCGGGGCCGCCTACAGCCCGACCGACATGGCCGAGGCCCGCTGCGCGGTGTGCGGCCGCGCGGCGGCGCGCCGCCGGTCGGACCACTACTTCCTGCGCGTCACGGCCTACGAGGCGATGCTCCGCGAGTGGGTAAGCCCCGCGCACCTGCACCCGCACGTGGTCGCGAAACTCCAGGAGTGGTTCGAGGCGGGCCTCCGGGACTGGGACTTCACGCGCGACGCCCCGTACTTCGGGTTCGAGATCCCCGGCGAGACGCAGAAATATTTCTACGTCTGGTGGGACGCCCCCATCGGCTACATCGCGAGCACCGAGAACTGGTGCAAGCGCCACGGGCGCGATCGCGACGCCTACTGGGTGGCCGAGGACGCCGAACTCTACCACTTCATCGGCAAGGACATCCTCTACTTCCACGCCCTCTACTGGCCGGCGATGCTGGCGGGGGCGGGCTTCCGCATGCCCAGCCGCATCTGGGCCCACGGGTTCCTCACCGTCGGCGGCCTGAAGATGTCGAAGAGCCGCGGGACGTTCATCAACGCGGCCACGTACCTCCGGCACCTGGACCCGCAGTACCTGCGGTACTACTACGCGTGCAAACTGGGCCCCGGGGTGGAAGACCTGGACCTGTCGACGCAGGACTTCGCGGCCCGGGTGAACGCGGACCTGGTGGGGAACTTCGCGAACCTGCCGAGCCGGGCGGCGGGCCTGCTGGCGCGGCGGCTCGACAGCCGCCTCGGCCGCATGGACGCCGAGGGCCGCGGCCTGGTCGACGAGATCGCCGCCGCCGCCCAGGCCGTCGGCGCCGCCTACGAGGCGTGCGAGTTCGCCGGCGCCGTCCGCCACGCCACCGCCCAGGCCGACCTCCTGAACCGCTACATGGAACGCCACCGCCCGTGGGAGCAGGTCAAGACCGACCCCGAGGCGGCGCGCGTTGTCCTGACGGCGGCCCTCAACGGCGTCCGCCTCCTGGCGACCTACCTGGGGCCCGTGCTGCCCCGCTTCGCCGAGAAGGTGGGGCGCCTGCTGGGGTGCCCGACGCCCGACTTCACCCGCCTGGCGGAACGGGTCGAGGACCGGCCCATCGGCCCGTACGAGCGGATCGCCGAGCGGGTGGACCCGGCGGCCGTCCAGGCGATGATCGACGAGACCCGCGCCGAGCAGGCCGCGCGCGAAGGGTGAGTCGCATGGCGACGGACAAGAGCGGCGACAAGTTGCTGTCCGAGGTCCTCGGCCGCGACAAGCGGTACCAGCGGGACGCCTACGCCTTCGTCACCGAGGCGCTCGCCTACACGGTGCAGAAGGCGGGCCGGGCCGGGCACGTCTCCGGGCGCGAACTGTGCGAGGGCCTGCGGGAGTACGCCCTGAAGTCCTTCGGCCGCCTGGCGCGGACCGTCCTGGCGACCTGGGGCGTCCGCCGCTCCGAGGACATCGGCGAGATCGTCTTCAACCTGGTCGAGGCGGGCCTCTTGCGGAAGACCGAGGAGGACCGCCGCGAGGACTTCCGCGACGTGTTCGACTTCGAGGAAGCGTTCGACCGCGGCTTCGAGATCCACCTGACGGCGGAGGAGCCCGATGACGACCGCCCGTCCGCCTGAGCCGGACCGCAGCGGCGCCGGCCAACGCCCCTCGGCCGCGTGGCTGTATGGGGTGCTGGTCGCGTACGGCCTGTGGCTGGCGTGCTTGGCGGCGATGGCGGCGCTCCGGTCGGCCGGGCCGAAATAGCCTGATGCGCCGGT
>CAYGZE010000446.1:0-3771 GCA_964354185.1 uncultured Anaerolineales bacterium
ACCAGAGAGACATGAGCGAGATAAAAAATACAGGCTTTAAGCCTATGGAGTGCGGGGATTTGCATCATTCTGAGCAGATGATCCGTGATACCGGTGGAGGTTACGTTGACTTTCAGGTAGTCGGTACTGATCCAGACGTTAATGTTGTGATAGGTGCTACACTGGCGGCAGATTTTAGATCTTCGGTATTAAATGCTGATCAGACCTTTTTGATCTGTATTGAGACGGTAGGGGTGTTCAATGTGACGCTTTTTGACGGAAATGATTTTCTGATTACTGCCGTACAGGCGACTGCTTATCTCGGGCAATGGTACCCGGCAAAGATATGGAGCGTGAATCTTGGCACTACCGGTGACTTTTCAGTTGGATACTAATGCCTGCAATTGGAATAAGCATCAGATTTAAGGCTAATCTTTTTCCTGTTCCAGTAGGTTATGCTATTTTGGTTGCTTATAACGGAAGTGTTGATGTTGATGATATATCTATTACTGTTGATGATTCAGTATTAAACGTTGATGATACTTCAGGGTATAGTATAGTACGAGATTATCTTAACAGAATAATAATAGCAAAAATATGAGTTATATACTTCTATCAGATGCATTGAATAATGCAGAGAATGTAAGTAAGACTATAAAATGTTCAGCTGCTGTTCCTATTGAGTTGACGGATACTGTCTGGGAAGATTTACGAACTCCTGCTAGTGGTATTAATCCGTCTGGCTCACCGAGTGCAGCAACACCGAATACAACAGACGGGAGCCTTACGTTTGCAAAAGGCAATGTTGCTATTGCATGGTTCCAGATGCCTCATCAGTGGAAGATTGGTACTGATTTATATATACATATACACTGGTCAAAGACAACGACTCATAATGGATCGGTACATTGGCAGATGAAGTATAAATGGGGAAATATAGGAGATGTAATGCCAGCTTTTTCGTTATTAGCTGACGGTGTTGAGATAGTCCCAAATAGTAATATAGTAGATAAACATGCATTGCTTACATTTACAGCTGTTCCCGGATTGGGGAAAACACTCAGTTCGATGATTTGTGTATATCTGTCAAGGACGAATGATGGTAATGATACGTTTACCGGCAACTGTAATCTTTATGAAATTGATCTGCATTATGAGATTGATACTCTTGGCTCACAGGAGGAGCTTATAAAATGATTAACGCAATAGGGATACGAGTAGGCCAGGGCGGGGGATCGGGGCCATCAGGCCCAGATGGAGTTCCGAGTAATCTTGTATTGACAGTTATAAGTTCTACGGAAATATCCGCTTCATTTGATTCGAGTTCAACTAATCAGGACGGATATAGACTTTATATGTCTTCGGATAATGGTGATACATATTCCATAAAAGCAACAGGTACAGGGTTAACATTAAGTGCTACTGGATTGGTACAAGATAGTTATTATCTATTTTATGTTGTGGCTTATAAAGGAAGTACGGAATCGGTTTCATCAAACATTGCGGCTGAATTTGCTGGGAAATGGTATTTAGGAGGAGGCATTAATTCTGCTAATGCAATATCGGCACATTTGCCCATTAAAGCTACATCGCTAGCAAACAGTTATATAAATGAGGCTAGCCCCGGAACCTATGATTTAACAGTGCCTACTGCTGCTCCAACATGGTCACAAGTATTAGGTTGGATATTTGATGGATTATCACAATATTTAGCAACAGGAATTACCCCAGCTAACAATCAAACATGGTCTATTATTATAAGGTATGAGGGATTTCTAATCACAACAAAGGAGCAATGTCTTGCAGGTGCATTTACTTCTACAACTAAACAATTCAGAATATCGTGTGGAAAAAGTACAGCAACCAATACAATATATGGGTCAGGACAATCAAGGCTTGGAGGCAAAACAGATTATTCAAATAATGTGGCAATAAGCGGGAATCAAGGTTATCTTGAAGGCGTGGCTACTAGCGGGACAATAACAGCAGGTAGTGGTACAATAACATATACCATTACTATCGGTACTATGAATTATTCAAGTCTTGATTGGTATTTTAAAGGTAATATAAAAGCCATTGCAATTTATAATACTGCTATAAGTTTGCCTCAATTACTTAATGTAAATTATCGAATACATAATAATGATATAGGTAATCTTGCAAATAGAATATTGTACGTTAATGATAAGTTAAGTGCGCTGGTTACATGGGGTATGTACACGTTCACTAATAATGAAAACCCTCCCGGCGATCTTGCTATTGATACTTTTGCGCCAACAGGATTAGATGTTGATAACTGGCTTGATGCTTGTGTGGCAGCGGGGATGAAAAGTGCTTGTTTTACGGCTAAAGAGAATGATGGGTTCAGACTTTGGGACTCTTCTTTTGCTGATCCCGGTTATAGTTCATATTCAATTAATCAAACGACATGGTATGCAAACAATGGTAGTCCAGATATAACGAAATTATTTGTTGATGGATGCAGGGCAAGGGGATTGAAAGTGGGATTATGTATTGGCATTAAAGATAAAACGCACGAAGCAAGGGCCGGAGAAGATATTACAACGTCTGCGGCAGCAAGGGAAAGATACCATGTTCTTATAGAAACTGATATATATGAGTTATTAACAAAATATGGTGATCTTGACTATTTATGGCTTGATGGATTCTGGGCAATGTCAGCAGGTGATGTATATTACTATTGTGATAAAGTAAGAATTTTAAATTATATTAAGAATCTTCAACCAAATTGTGTGCTGCCAAATAATGACCAGATACAACCGCAACTTAGATGGGAAATAGAAGTATATGAAGTAGCACAACCCGCTGGTCGTACACCCGCAGGGAATACAAGATTAGCCGAAGATGTGATGTCTATGCGGATTGATGGTGCATGGTATCATCATATTGAGGATGACCAGACGGCGGCTGCATTTATGACGGCAGCAGATATAAAAACATATCAAAATACATCAAATTCAAGGACTGCTAATTTAAAATTAGGTATAGGTGTTGATAAGACTGGTCATTTAGCGGCGGCACAGGTAACCATATTAGAAGAACTAGGAACATTGTAAATAACAGATATGCCTACCAACAGCGATTATAGAAAACTCATTATAGTATAAAAGGAAATGCAAACGTGCAATGAAGAACAGCATAAGGAAAAATGGAATGTCTATTCACTGAAAGAGCATTTTGATACCGTAATGGCTAGCAGGGATGAGAAATTTGCAGAGAAGATACAGGCACTTCGTGAGATAGTCGATAAGGTTGAAAGGCTCAATGACTTGAAGCATGAAACAATGAATGAAGTACGGGAGCAACTCAGAGATCAGGCAGACACATTTTTAACACAGGAATCATTCAAATTACAATACAAAATAGTTGAATATAAGATAGAAAGGATACAGAAATACGTAAATATAGGTATCGGTGTATGGATTGTTTTACAGATACTACTTGGTATATTAGTTCTTAAAATAGGATGAAAGTTATTATTTCACGGCAATATGGTAAAAACGAAACACAGGGTATCTTACTTGTAATAGAAGGTACTACTGTTATTTACAGGGCAAAAACGCTGGAACTTGCTGACAATGGTAATCAACAATTTACTTCGTGCATACCGGAAGGTATATATGAAGTTGTCAAAATAGATTCACCAAAGAGAGGAAAGTGTTTCCATGTGACAAACGTACCCGGTAGAGATTCGATATTAATACACAAAGGTAATTTTACAGAAGATACTCAGGGTTGTATATTACCGGGGCAATATTTTACAGATATAAA
>CAYGZE010000447.1:0-3751 GCA_964354185.1 uncultured Anaerolineales bacterium
AGCGGCGGGCCGACGCCTCGCGCCCGAGGATGGCCGTGAGCGTCCCGTCGACGGCGCGGCGGACGGTCTCGTTCTCGAAGCGGCCGTCGACGATGGCGCGGTAGAAAGCGGCGATGTTCTTGATCGCCCCCTGGTCGTAGATGCTGCCGCACTCGCCCACGTAGTGCTTCGGCCCGCCGCGGACGTAGACCTTGCCGCCGTACTGGATGTGGCCGGTGGCGGCCAAGCCGAAGAAACTCGCCGACAGGGTCGTCAGGTCCGCGTTGTTGTCCAGGGCGTGGACGAGGTGGGTCCAGAGGACGCCGTCGTCGAACTCGTAGACGACGCCGCCGCAATCGGTGCGGTCGCCGTGCGGGTCGGCGCGGCAGGTCCGCGACCGGCCGCACGCGCTCACGGGGCGCTTCCCCATGACCCAGACGACGCCGTCGAGGATGTGGACGTCGTAGGAGACGATGTTGTCGCCGCCGAGCGCCGTGTCGGAGAGCCAGATCTCGCCGCGCAGGCGGTCCTCGATCGTCGGCCCCTTGGGCGGGTCGGCCCAGGCGCCCGACAGGCCGAACGACACGACGTGCGCCAGCGGCCCCAGGGCGCCCTCGCGGATGCGCGTGGCCACCTCGACGTTCGCCTGCTCGGTCGGCAGCTGGTAGTCGACGAGGAAGGCCAGGCGCTTCGCGGTCGCCTGCTTGCCGAGGGCCTCGATCTGGAGGCACCCCGGCGCGTCCACGGCGACGGGCTTAGCCATGTACACGTGACGCCCTGCCTCGACGGCGGCCTTGGCCTGCTCGGCGTAGAAGTACGGGACGTCGATGATGACGACGGCCTCGGCGCCCGCGTCGAGCACCTTCTTGTAGCCCGCCAGGCCGGTGAAGCGGCGGCCCTTGTCGACGCCCAGGGCGTCGCCGCACGCGTCGGCCGCGTCCTGGAAGTAGTCGGCCACGGCCCAGAGGTCGTAGCCGCCGTGCTGCTGGAAGAGTTTGGCGATCCACGCGCCGCGGCCGCCGCAGCCGACGACGCCGAGTTTGACCTTGCGGGTGATCTTGGGCGGCTCGGCCTGGGGCGCGGGGGCCTCGGCTGCCGCGGCGGGCAGCGCCCCGAGGAGCGATGCGGCGGCCGCCCCCGCCAAAAAGGAGCGGCGCGAGATCGCGGGCGGCGGGCTGCTTCGGACCGGCATGTCGGATGGACTCACGGGATCCTCCTTCAGGGCCTTTCGGGAGCGCCGGCCGGGCCATGGCCTCCGGTGCCGCGCCCCGCCAGGTTGAACCCGCTGGGAACCTGCAAGCGCCGCGAAACCGGCGCGGGGGCGACCGTGAGGCCGTCAGGGCGCTCCCGTCTTCCCCTCCGGGAAGGACGCCACCACGTGCCGCAGGCCGAGCCGGGCCAGGTCCTCGGGGCCGAGGGCGTCGTCGGCGTATTGGCCGGGGCCGACCTTTTTGCTTCGGCGCGGCTCGACCTCGTAGCCGGCGAGCGTGCCGTCGGCGTGGAACCGGACGACCAGTTCCGAATGGACCTGGCCGGCCCCGCCGCCCGTGCTCGCCTCGATGTTCAGGTAGTACTTCGCTTCCCTGGGACCGTCCTGCACGTCCGGCTCGCCGAGATAGGCGCGGATGTCCGCCAGGCGGCGGCCGGGGAGGAGAACCACGTGCTCGAGGAACGCGATCAGGCGCACCTCCTCCCGCAGGTGGGGCTTGGCGGCGGACCGCAACTCGGCCCACCGGGCGGGGGTGAACCGAAACCCGCCGAACTCGCCGCTCCGCGTGGCCGTCACGGCGCGGGCCCGGGCCTCGTCCTCGGTCTCGTCCAGGTCGACGACGGCAAGGACGGCCTCGCCCGGCCCGACGGCGCCGACGCCGTCCGCTTTCGCCAGGCCGGCCAGATCGTCGGCGTCCGGCTTCAGGAACACGAGGTACGTCCGGCCCTCGACGAAGTACGGCAGCCCGGTGAAGGCGCCGCACCGCAGGATGACCTGCCCCGCGCGGACGGTCCCCTTGACGACTTGCTGCACCTCGAACCGCTCCAAGAGCGGCATCGCGAGCCCGCCATCGCCGAACGGGACGCAGGGGCCCTCGATGCGCGATCCGCGACCCACGACGATCACGCTCGCCTGGCGGACCCACTCGGGCCTGACCGTCTGCCACGGCTTGACGAGCCCGCGCACCTCCTCGGGAATCGGTGCGGCGCCGGCAGTCGCCCTCGCGTCGGGCGTCGGCGGCGAGGGCGCGTCGCGCGGCGGCCCTGCGTCGCCACAGGCGCCCGGACCCAGAAGCGCCAGGCTCGCCCCCAGGACGGAAAGAAGCCGCACGCACGCGATGCGCACCATGCCATGCCCCCCAATCACGCGACCCGTCCCTTGGACGCATGAGCGCGCATCGGGTTCCGGACCGTCCTGCTCACGGCAGCAGGCGCAGGCACCTGAGTTCCTGCGCGTCGCGCAGGTACAGCCGCCCGTCGGCATAGGCCGGATTGCAGTAGTTCTTGCCGCACGCCTGGGCCTTGCCGAGGACGCGGCAGGCCTTCGGGTCGGCGGCCACCAGGAGCAACTGGCCGCGCTCGGCCAGCACCAGGATCTTGTCATGCATCACGATGAAGGATGCCCATCCCTTCTCGAGCATGCCGGAGAAGAACTCGCTTTCGCCCCAGGCCTTCTCGCCCGTCCGGGCGTCGGCGCAGAAGAAGAGGTTCCCCGGGCCGAGGCCGTAGAGATTGGGGCCGACCGCCACCGGGTCCGAGAAGTTGCAGGCGAGGTTCTTGGCCAGCCACGCCTGGTCGGCCTGAAAACCTCCGCCCTGCGTCCCCACGCGAATGCCGATGAGGCCGGCCGTGTGCGAGGCCACCATGACGATGTCGCCCACGACGACCGGCGTCGTCACGTGCCGCCCGAACGCCGTCTTCACCGGGAACCGCCAGGCGAGCGCGCCGTCGGCGGCGGCGAGGCCGATCACCCCCTCCGCCGTGAACGAGACGACCTGCCTGGCGCCGGCGAGCGTGGCAACGATCGGCCCATCGTAGCCGGGCACGTCGTTCTGCGACTTCCAGAGGACGCGGCCGTCGCGCTTGGCGAAGCAGACGACGCTCGCGCCCTCGCGCCCGCCCACGCCCACGAGCAGCCGGTCGCCGTCCACCCAGGGCGGCCCGGTGTAGCCGTGACGGACGGCGCCGACGGCGTCGCCCTTCTCGCCGATGAAGACGGCGCCGAAGTCCTTCACGAAGTTCACGCGCCAGGCGGGCTTGCCGTCGGCCACGGCCAGGCACTGGAACTCGCCGCGGCACGACTGGACGTAGACGCGGTCGCCGTCGACCACCGGCGTCGTGCGCGGGCCCGGCTTGGCCTGGAAGTCCTCGAAGACGTCGTCGAGCGTCGCGTTCCAGAGTTCCTTGCCGGAGGCGGCGTCGACGGCGTGGACGGTCTCCTTCGCCTGCTGGTTGTCGAGGTAGAAGACCTTGCCGCCGCTCACCACGGGCGAGCCGAGGCCGTCGCCGATCCGCATGCGCCAGACGACCGGCGGTTCGGCGGGCAGCGCCTGGGGGACGGCGGCGCCGGCGGGCACGTGGCCGGTCCCGTCGGGCCCGCGCCAGCGCGGCCAGTCGGCCGCCGGGCACCAACGTGCCAGCCCGAGCCCCAGTCCCAGCACCAGGCCGACGAGTACGATGCGTTTCATCGCGCGCCCTCTGGTTCCTGTCGCCGCTCCGCTTGCCGCAGATTCTACCGCATTCCCCTCTCGTGCAACACGCGCAATCCGGCGGACGGTCGGCC
>CAYGZE010000448.1:0-3728 GCA_964354185.1 uncultured Anaerolineales bacterium
ACGGTGCCGGGCAACGCGGACGCCCTGCCGCTGTACGTCGACTGGGCCCTGCGGACCGACCAGCCCGGCCTGGCCACTCAGGCCGTCGAGAAGGCCGAGAAGGACTACCGCGAGGACCTGCCCATGCTGTTCGCGGTCGCGGAGGGCTACCGTGCCCTGGGCCGCAACGCCGAGGCGCGGGAAGTGCTCTCGCGCCTCGCCGACAGCAAGCCGAAGTCGACGGCCGACCGGCTCGCCATGGCACGGGGCCTCCTCCTGTTGGACCGCCGGGCGGAAGCGGAGACGATGCTCAACCAGGCCGTCGCGGGCGATCCGGAGTCGGCTCGGGCCCGCTACGATATGGGGCGTCTCTACACCGAGACCGGACGCGCCATGCAGGCCCTTGAATACTACCGGGGCGCCATCCAGCGAGACCCGATCAACCCGGCCTATCGGCTCGCGCTCGCCCAGGCCCTCCTGAGATGCGGCCTGCTGGACGAGGCCGCCGCAGAGTGCGAGGCGGTCAAGCAGCAGGACCCGTCCAACACGCAGGCCATGCTCCTCCTCAGCCAGATTCAGATCATCCGCGGCGAGCCGGTGGATGCAGCCCAGGTGCTCGAGAAGGCTGACGCCCGCGCCGGGCTGCCGATGGCCATGTTGTACCTGAGGAACGGCCAGCCCGATCTCGCCGTCAAGGTGCTGGAGAAGGCGCCCGTCAGCGCGGAGGTGCAGGGGCTTCTCGGCCAGGCCTATCTGGCGAATGGCGAGAAGGAACGGTGCCTGAACCAGTGGCTGTCGCTCCAGAAGAGCCAGCCGGACGACCTGCTGACGTACATCCGTGTCGCGTCGGTCCTCGGCGCGAATTCGTCTCCCGTGGCGGCGGAGGACGTCGGCAAAAAACTCCCGGAGAAGACGCCGCAGGCGCGGGTGGACCTGATCGCTTCGCTCCTCAGCGCGGGCCCGAAGCCGGAGGCGGTGGAGGCCGCCCTACAAGACCTGCCGGGCGCGAGTCCGGCGGTGGTCGACCAGGCGATGGGCTGGCTCTACAAGCGTCAGGGCCGGTATGACGTGGCCGCCGAGGCCTACAACCGGCTGTTGACCCGGCCCGGGACGCCCGAGGACCTCCGGGGACGTGCGCGGCTGCTGCGGGCCGAGGCGCTCGCCCAAGGCGGCCAGGTGGACCAGGCTCTCGCCGAGTTGGACCTGTTGATCCGGGCGAAGGAGTGGTACCGGTACGCCGCCTACGCCAAGGCGAAACTGCTGGCGTCGGCGGGGCGACCGGCGGAAGCGGGCGCCGTCCTCAAACCGCTGACCGACGCGGCCCTCGGGAAACCACAGGACGTCAACCTGCTCGGCCGCATCGCCGAGATCTACATCCGCCTCAAGGATCCGCCCAAGGCGCTCGCCATCTGCGACGCCTTGAAGGACGCCTTGCCGGAGGACGCGCGGTCTTACCTGCTGCGGGGAAGCGTCTTTGCCACCTCCAACCGCCTGGCCGACAGCATCCCGTGTTACCGCAAAGCGATCGAGTTGCAGCCCGGGTACCTCGGCACGTACCAGATGCTCGCGAGCGCGTACGACGCCCAACTGGATCCCGCCGGCGCTCTCGCCACCCTCAGGAAACTCGGCGACGTCGGCGAGGCGCCCCGCGCCGTCTCCCTCTTCGAGCAGGGGGGTCTCTTCATCCGCTGGGGGTTGAGCCATAAGGCCGTCGCGTGCTTTGAGGAACTGGCGAAGATGGGCTACGCGGGCGACCCGCGCGTCAAACTGGGCCTCGGCCAGGCGTTCTCGCGGCTTGGCGAGAAGGACCGTGCCCGCAGCCAGTTGAAGGAGATCCCGCGATATGCCGCCCAATACGTCCCGGCCCAGCAGATGCTGGCGGCGCTCGCCGACAAGCCGGAGGAGAAACTCGAGATCCTGCGCGCGCTCCAGGAGATCGAGTCGGCCCGGGGCGGCGTCCTCGCCCAGCAGATGCGCATCCTCGTGGAGGCCGGCCGGCCGGCCGAGGCCGTCGGTCTGCTCGAACCGTACCTGACGAAGAAGCCCGACGTGGGGGCCTTGTCGTGGTCAACGGCCGAGACGATCCTGGGGACGATGATCCTCGCGGGCGACAACCAGAAGGCCGCCGACTGGGCCGCGCGGCTCCTCAAGGCGGCGCCCGGCGAACGTTGGGCGCAGCTGTCCAACCTCATGGCCCTGCGGACCCAGCCAGGTGCCGTCAAGGCCGTCCTCCCCGACGTTTCCAAGGCCGGGCTGACGGACGCCCTCCTCGGCTTCCTCGTCGCGCTGCGCTCCGGGTCGGGCGTCGACGTCTGGCGCGCCCGGATTCAGGAAGTCGCCGACGCGGCCGTCAAGCGGGGCATGAAGCAGCCCGTCCCGCCCACCTATGATCTTCTGATGGCCGTGGCGAGCGGCCGTGCCGCAGAGGCCGAGCGCCTGGCAAAGGCCTTTACGCGCGGGGCCGGCATCAGCCCGGACGCCGCCGTGGAACTCGTCGGCGCAGCCAAGGGGAAACCGGCCGTCGCGGCCGAGGCCGCCTCCCTGTTGGCCGCCACCGTTGCCATGGACATGGGCATCCCCAGCCTCGGACGCACCTGGGCGCTGGACCTTCTGAAGGCAAGGCCCGCGTCGCAGTGGGCGGCCTCGATCGTGCTCCGCGGCGAGCACGAGCCCGCCCTCGAACGGCAGGCCCTGGAGGTCCTCACGCCCAAGGACTGTCCGCTGGCCCGGGTGGCGCAAGCGCGGCAACTCGGGCGCGACAAGAAGTTCAAGGAGGCCGCCGACGTGTACCGCAAGGTTGCCGCGGACGAGAAGGACCCCGACCTCATCCTCGACCAGGCGATGGCCACGGAGGGGGCCGGCATGGTCGCCGAGGCTCTCGCCCTCTATCGTCAGGTCTGGGAGCGGTCGAAGGACCCCATCGCCGCCAACAACGCCGCCTACCTCGTCTCCGTCCTGACCCCCGACGACAAGGACGCCTTGGCCGAGGCCGCCAAGTGGACCGCTGCCGCCGTCGAGGCTGCGCCGAACGTCGCGTCCTTCCTGGACACGCAGGGCTGGATCGCCCACCTCCAGGGCCGCAAGGACGAGGCCTGCCGCATCCTCCGGCGCGCCGTCAAAGGCCTGCCCGAGTCGCCCGACGTCCACTATCACCTCGGCCTGGCCGAGGTCGCCGCTGGCAACAAGGACTTGGCCCGGTGGCACCTCCAGGAGGTGGTTACGATCGGCGACAACTGGAAGGCGGCGAGCAAGGAGATCCCGCCGGCCACCGCCAGGATCATCGCGTCCGCCCGACAGGCTCTGGCCAAGTTGGAGCCGCCCGCGCCGTGACCGAACCGCACGACCCGCCGCCGCACCAGGACGTCGTGCACCTGTTGAGCCTCGATGTGGAGGAGTACTTCCAGGTGGAGGCGGCGGCGGGCGCCATCCGCCCGGACGACTGGGACGGCATGCCGCAACGCCTCGGCCCCTGCGTGGAGCGGGCCCTCGAACTGCTGGCCGCACGGCGGGCGACGGCCACCTTCTTCGTCCTCGGATGGGTGGCGCGGCACGAGCGCCAGGTCGTCCGCCGCATCGCCGAGGCCGGCCACGAACTTGCCTCGCACGGCATGGGCCACCGGATGCTCGGCCGTCTCGGGCCTGACGCCTTCCGCCAGGACCTCTACGAAAGCCGCCGGGTCCTCGAAGACATCGCCGGCCGGCCCGTGATCGGGCACCGCGCCCCGACGTTCTCCATCACCCACGAGACG
>CAYGZE010000449.1:0-3691 GCA_964354185.1 uncultured Anaerolineales bacterium
TTCCAGTTCGACCGCCCCGCCCTGCCCTGCGTCGCCCTGACGGCCGACACGAGCGTCCTGACGGCCATCGCGAACGACTACGACGTGGAGCAGATCTTTGAGCGCCAGGTCGAGGCCCTCGTCCGCGAGGGGGACTTGCTGTGGGCCCTGTCGACCAGCGGCACGAGCGCGAACGTCCTCCGCGCGGCGGCCAAGGCGCGGCAGCGCGGCGCCCGCGTCGTCGGCATGACCGGCGCCGGCGGCGGCAAACTGAAGGCCCTGTGCGACGTCACCCTCTGCGTCCCCGCCGACTCGGCCGCCCTGGTCCAGGAGGGGCACCTGGCCCTGCTGCACTTTTTCTGCGGCTACGTCGAGGCGTCGCTGTTTGCGCGCCCGAAGGGGGGTCGACCCGCGTGACACCTGCTCGCCATCCCGCCGTGTTCCTGGACCGCGACGGCACCCTCATCGAGGATACGGGGTACCCTCTGCGTCCCGAGCAGATTCGCATCCTGGGCGGAACCGTGCGCGGCCTCGATCGGCTCGCCGGCGCGGGGTACAAACTCGTCGTCATCACCAACCAGTCGGCCATCGCGCGCGGCCTGCTGACGGAAGCCGAACTCACGCGCTTCCACGAGGCCCTCGACGCCCAGCTCAACCTCCTGGGCGTCCACGTCGACGCCTACTATGCGTGCCCCCACCATCCCGACCCTGCGAAGGCCGTGCGCCAGGACCTGGCCGTCGACTGCGAGTGCCGCAAGCCTCGCCCGGGCATGATCCTGCGGGCCGCGGAGGACCTGGGCCTGGACCTCGGGGCGTCGTGGGTCGTGGGCGACTCCTGGCGCGACGTCGGGGCGGGCCAGGCCGCCGGCGTGCGGACGATCAAGTTGCCCGCCCCGCCAGGGCTCGAACGGGCCCGTCCGCCCGAGGTCGAACCGCCCGACGCCGAGGCCGCGAACCTGGACGCGGCCGCCGACGTCATCGTCGGCGTGGCCGCGCCGCCCGAACTGCGCCCGGCGGCGCCGCTTCCCGCCTGGGAGCCGCCGACCGAGCCGCCTCCGCACCAGGACAGGCCGCCGGCGCCGCGCCCCGAGGCGGCGGAGGAACTGCCGGCCGAAGAGCCGCCTGCGGAGGAACCACCCGCGGAGGAATGGGCCGAGGAAGGATTGGCTGAGGAGGGATTGGCCCGGGAGGAACGTCCCGACGAGGAGCCGGCCGAGGAGCCGCCTCCCGAGGAGGAGGTGCTGGAAGACCTCGAAGAGGAGATGCTGGAAGAGAGGGCGCCCCAGGAGCCGCCGGAGGAGAAGGCCCCCGTCCCCATCCTGCTCCCACCGCCCGAGGAGCCGGCCGAGGCCGAGGACCGGGGCAAGCCCCAGCAGGCCGCGCCTGCCGCCGCGCCGCCCGTTCCGCAGGCCCCTCCCCCGCCGCCGCGCAGCGCCGACGACAGCCTGCTTCGCGAGGTGCTGACGGAACTTCGCCGCTCCGCTCGCGCCCGCCAGGCGCCGAGCCTGTCGCTGGTGCGCCTGCTGGCCTACGTCCTCCAGGCCGCGGCCCTGTTCTCGGCCATCGGGATGCCGCTCGTCATCGACTGGACGATGCCCGGCCAGGACAAGATGTTATATCTCCAGATCGCCATCCTCCTGCAACTGATGGTGGTCACGCTCCTGGTCGTGGAAAGGAAGTCATGACGCTGGCGCTGGCGATGCCGAACTGGGTCGGCGACGTCGTGATGGCCACGCCGACGCTGCGGGCCCTCCGTGCCCGCTTCCCGAAGGACCGGCTTCTGGCGGTGGTGCGGCCGGGCCTCAGGCGCATTCTGGAACCCAACCCCTGGACCGACGGGCTCATCGAGGCCGGCAAGTCGGCCGAGGCGCTCTGGCGGGCCGCGGCGCGGCTGCGCCGGGAGCGGGTTGAGACGGGCGTGCTGCTGCCGAACAGTTTCCGGTCCGCCCTCCTCTTTCGGATGGGAAACGTGCGGCGGCGGATCGGCTATGGCCGGGGCGGACGTGGTTTCCTCCTCACGGACCCCGTGCCGCCCGAGAAGAAGGACGGCCGGGTCGTCTCGTCGCCGCAGATCACCTACTACCTCCGCCTGGCCGCCCTCCTGGGCGCGCCGACGGACGACCGGCGCATGGAACTCGGGACCACGGCGGCCGACGAGGCGAAGGCCGCCGAGGCCTGGCGCGCCCTGGGCCTGAAGCCCGGGCGCACGCTCCTCCTCTGCCCCGGCGCATCGTACGGCCCGTCGAAGATGTGGCCGGCTGAGCACTGGGGCGCGCTGGTGCGCGCGGCCCGGGCGGAACTGGACCTCGAGTCGGCCATCCTGTGCGGGCCGCACGAGGCCGACGCGGCGGCGGCCATCCAGGCGGCCGCCGGCGGGTGCGCGTCGTTCCACGGCCAGGGGATCGACTTGGCGTCGGCCCGCGCGGTCGTCCGCCACGTGCGCGCCGTCGTGGCCATCGACAGCGGCCTGCGGCACTTCGCCGTCGCGTTCGGGCGGCCCGTCGTCGCCCTGTTCGGACCCACCGAGATCGTCCGGACTGAGATCTGGTACGACCGCGAGATCCGGCTCCAGGCCGTCGTCCCGTGCGGGCCCTGCCAGGAGAAGCGGTGCCCCCGGGGGACGCTCGAGTGCATGTGGAAGATCCGTCCCGACGAGGTCGTCGCCGCGCTCGGCGAGTTGATCGGGCGGACCAGCGCGTAGCGGGGACCGGCCATGCTGGACCGCGGGCTCCTTCAGGACATCCGAGACGGCCGCCAGACGCCCGACGGCCTGGCGTCCATCGTGATCCCCCACTACCAGACGGAGGACCTCGTGCGGCTGTGCCTGAGGGCGATCCGGCGGCTGACCGACGTGCCCTACGAGACGATCGTCGTCGATAACGACAGCCGGGACGGGTCGCTCGAGTACCTGCGGCGGGTTGGCTGGATCCGCCTGATCGAGCGCGGCGCCGCGACCGAGCCCGACGCCGTCGGCGCCCACGCCGGCGCGATGGACGTCGGGACGGCGGCGGCCCGGGGACGCTGGCTCGTCAGTCTCCACACCGACACCATCGTGCGGCGCCAGGGCTGGTTGCGCGACCTCCTTGCCCGGCTCGAGGCCAACCCGCGCGCCGCCGCGCTCGGGGCCGACAAGATCGACACCGATCCGCCGTGGTACCGCGCGATGAAGTGCTTGGGCGACGTTCGCCGCCTGCGCGCTGCCTGGCACCGTGTGCGCGGCCTGGGGCCGGACCCGAAGCGGAGCGACCTCGCGTGGTATCCGCGGTCCTACTGCGCCATCTACCGGCTCGACCGCGTCCGCGAACTGGGCCTCACCTGGCAGCCGGCGCCCGAGCATCCGGCCGGCGAACTCCTGTACCGCGGCCTCATGGACGCGGGGTACGAGGCCGTCCGGCTCGACGGCAGCGAGATGCATGCGTACGTGGAGCACGTCGCCCACGCGACGGCCCTCCTGGGGCGCGGCGGCCTGCGTCACTGGCGAGGGAACCAGAAGGTGCGCAGGGGCCTGGGGCGCGTCATGGGGTCCGACCTGGCGGCCGACCTCTTGAACGACGATTCGTTGGACCGGTGACCGGCATGGCGAGACTCACGGGCAACCTGGCGCTCTTGGAGGCGAACGGCCTGGCGGACTTCGACGCGCTTTTCGCGGCCGCCGAGCGCGGGCGGGTCGACGGCCACCGCTGGCGGTCCACCTCGCGGCTCGCCCTGCGCG
>CAYGZE010000450.1:0-3685 GCA_964354185.1 uncultured Anaerolineales bacterium
GCGGTCCACGATCACGACGCCGGTGTCGACGACGCGGGGCGCGCCGGTGACGCCCGCCGCCGCGTTGTCCGAAGTAATCGGCATAGGATGATTCCGCAGGTTGTAGAGGATCTGGACCGCGTAGAACGGCATGAGGGCCGTCTGCTGGACGACCGTGGCCGAGATGACGCCCTCCTGGATGAACTCGAGGACGTCGTTCCCCCGGTCCATGGCGACGATCTGGACCTGGCCGGCGCGGCCGGCCTCCTTGACGGCAATGGCGGCGCCGTTGCCCCCCGCCGCCTCGACGCACGCGATGCCCGCGAGGTCGGGGTACTTCTGGAGGAGCGCCGCCGCCGCCTGGGCCGCAATCGTCGGGTCCGACTGCGTGTCGGCCACCTGGACGATCTCGATGCCCGGGTGCGCCGCGAGCGCGTCGCGGTAGCCCTGGACCCGCTCCTCCAGGTTCGACTGGCCGGGCTTCGTCATCAGGGCCACCTTGCCCTTGCCCTCGAGGAGGGACGCCAGTTTCGTGCCGCCCTCGAAGCCCGCGCGGCGGTTGCCCGTCCCGACGAACGCGATCCGCTTCGACCCGGGCAGGTCGGCGTCCACCGTCACCACGGGGATGCCCGCGGCGGCGGCCTTGTCGACGATCGCGCTCAGGCTCGGCTCGAACCCGACCACGACGATGCCGTCGGGCCGGCGGGCGATGACCTGCTCGAACGCGGTGACCATGGCGGCCATGTCGTACTCGGCCGGCCCCGCGTACTCGGTCCGGACGCCCAGGGCCTTGCCGACCATCTCCATGCCCATCTTATGGTCATAGAAATAGTCGAGGCTGCCCAGCGCCGAAACCTCGACGTAGAGTTGGTCGGCCGTGTCCTTCTTGGCCGCGCCCGGCGCGGCCGGGCCCCCGTGGTCGCACCCGCCGCACCACGCGGCCGCCGCCGCCACCAGGAGCATCGTCGCCTGTCTCATGGTCTCCCTCCCCTGCCCCGCGCCGCGTCACGCGTTCACCAGGTGGCGCCTGGCCGCCCGGACGATTCCCTCGAGGTCCCGCGCCAGGTCGGGCGCGATCGGCTCGGGCTGGTGCGCCGCGAGGATTTCGTCCCTGCGCCGGCGGCAGCGCTCCTCCATGCCGGCCGCGCCCGCCTCGCGCCACGCGTCGTAGTACGCCCGGTCCAGGAGGCGCGGGAACCACAGTTCCCGGCGGAAGTGCGCGACGGTGTGGTCGCGGTCGATGAAGGTCGCGCCCGGCCCGGCGTCCGCGATCTCGCCGACCGCCAGCGCCTCGTCGCTCGTGTCCACCTCCCGCAGCGCGCCCTCGACGTACTCGATCACCTCGTGCTGAAGGACCAGCATGTCGAGCGAGGCGGCCTGGTCGACGCCGCTGATGCCCATGTGGCCGAAGACGTCGGCCCCGGCGGCGGCCCCCGCCAGCAGCGTCGCGGCCGCCTCCAGGCCGGCCTGGGCGTCGGGCCGCTTCGAGTCCGTCAGCCCGACGTTGATGTAGACGGGCAGCCCGTAGCGCTTGCCCATCTGGGTCATGGCCACGCCGAAGACGGCCTGCTCGGGCCCCGCGAACACCAGTTGCGTCGTCCGCATGTCGAAGGCATGACAGATGCCGCCGTAGCAGACCGCCGTCCCCGCGCGCACGAGTTGTGTGATGCAGATGCCTGCAAGAATCTCCGCGTTCTCCTGGACCATCGTGCCGGCGAGCGTCCCCGGCGCCGAGAGGCCCGTCTGCGCCATCGGCCCGATCGGCACCGGCAGGTTCAGCCGCGACGTCTCCAAGAGGAGGTCCACCCCGTGGAAGGGGAACCGCAGCGGGCTGATCGGCTCCAGGAACGGGTACCACAAGGGGTACTGGGCCGCGCGCGCCTCGTCGCCGCGCACGGCCACCAGGATCTCGTTCAGGAACCGGGCGGAGGCGCGGTCGTGGTACCAGAAGTGGATCGGCTTGGTCGTGTGGCGGAGCATCGTCGCGACAGCCTCGACGGTGCGGACGCCCGGGGGGCGTTCCTGGGGGTCGGCCGCGGCGCCGACGATCGTGAGGCGCTCGAGGGCGTCGGCGAAGCGCGACGCCGTCGCGACGTCGGCGAGGGAGGCCGGGCGCCGCGGGCCCCCCGGCTCGTCGATCCAGTGGGCCTCGCCGGCGATGGAGTTGTAGTTCCGCCGGCCCTGGCCGAAGGGCGCCGTCCGCTCGAGGTCCCGCCCGTAGAGCGTGAACTGCTTGCCCGCCGTCGCGAGCGACCTCGTGACGAGGTCCGGCGGGATCCGGACGCGCTCGGCCGCCCGGTCCACCGAGGCGCCCGCGTCGGCGAACCGCGAGAGCACCTCCGCGTGGGGGACGTGGACGCCGACCCGCGCGAGGACGGCGAGCGACGCCTCGTGAATCCGCGTGACCTGGTCTTCGGAAAGGACGCGACAGAACATGCCCGGCCTCCCCTCGAGGTCAGCGCCCCGCGGCCTTGAACTGCGGCAGGTGGGCCGCCTGGGCCGCCAGCAGGTCGTCCGCCAGGCGCTCGGCCGTCTCGAGCGAGTCGACGGCGCCGTCGATCACGAGCGCCTGGACGAACTTGTCGCGGCTGCCCTCGAGCGCGGCCTCGACGACCGTCTCGACCCACTGGAGGCGCGTCGCGAGCGTGCCCGCGAGGCCCGGCGCCAGGGGCGGCTGCGCCAGCGCGTGCAGCCCCGACCCGTCGGCCAGCGCCGGGCACTCGACCACCGCCTCGGCCGGCAGGTTCGGCACCTGGCCCGTGTTCGGCAGGTTGGCCGAGTAGACGCGGCCGCCGTCGCGGCGGATGCAGTCGATGATCTCGACGACCTGCTCGTGCTCGCCGCCCGTGCCGCCCAGGTAGCCCTCGGGCAGCGGTTCGGGCCCGAGCGCCCGCTCGCGCATCTCCTGGTGGATGCGGTCGCCGTTGGCGATGGTCTCCTCGATGGAGAAGGCGTCCACGCCGAGCGTCTTCCCCCAGTAGCGGCCCTCGCGGAAAAACTGCGGGAAGAACTCCGTGATGTGCCGGTCCAGCACGGCGGGGAACGCGCCGAACAGTTGAAGCAGTTGCCATGAGAACGGGTGGTCGCCGACCTCGGGCGCCGCGCGGCGCGCCGCGACCTGGCGCAGGCGCGGCATGGCGTCGCGCCCGTCCACGCGCACGTGGGTGAACCACGTCAGGTGGTTCATCCCGACGGCCGCGTACCCCAGCCGCCCGCGGTCCACCCCCAGCGCCTCGGCCAGGTAGCGGGCCACCTCGAACACGCCGTGGCACAGGCCGACGACGGGCGCGCCGGTCGCCTTGCGGATCGCGCGGCAGACGGGCGCCATGGGGTTCCCGTAGTTGAAGAAGAGCGCCTCGGGCGCCAGGTCCAGGACGTCCTCGGCGATGGCGACCATGGCGGGGACCATGCGGAGGGCGCGGCTGGTGCCGCCCGGCATGACGCTGTCGCCCACCGGCTGGTAGATGCCGTACTTCCGCGCGATCCGGACGTCCTGCTCCCAGGCCCGGCGTCCGCCGACGCCGACCGTGCACACGACGGCGGTCGCGCCGCCGAGGACGTCGCGCCGGTCGGTGCTGGCGCGCAGGGTGATGGGCGCCTTGCCCGCCTCGATCATCTTCCGCACGAGGCCCTCGGCGACGGCCAGCGCCTCGGGGTCGACGTCCACCAGGCGCAGGTCGCACGGGCGCCGGCAGTGGATGAGGTC
>CAYGZE010000451.1:0-3673 GCA_964354185.1 uncultured Anaerolineales bacterium
TTTTTCAAGGACACCGACCGTCGTGCGGCGGACCTCGAGAAGGATGGCCTCTTGTACATCGGAACGGGCGTCAGCGGCGGCGAGGAAGGCGCGCTCAGGGGCCCGGCCATCATGCCCGGCGGCCAGCGCCAAGCCTATGACGCCGTCGCGCCCATCCTGACGAAGATCGCCGCCCAGGTCGACGACGGCCCGTGCTGCGCCTACATCGGCCCGCGCGGCGCCGGGCACTACGTCAAGATGGTCCACAACGGCATCGAGTACGGCATCATGCAGTGCATCGCCGAGACGTACGACCTCTTGGGGACCGTCGCCGGCCTCGACGCCCCCGCCCAGAGCCGCATCTTCCGCAAGTGGAACGCCGGGAAGATGGGCGGCTACCTGGCGGAGATCACCGTGGCCGCCCTCGCCCGCACGGACCCCGACACGGGCCGGCCCCTCGTGGACCTCATCCTCGACCAGGCCGGCCAGAAGGGCACCGGCAAGTGGGCGAGCCAGAACGCGCTGGACCTGGGCGTCGCCATTCCGACGATCGACATGGCCGTCGAGGGCCGCATCCTCTCGGCCTTCAAGCAGGAACGCGTGGCTGCGTCGAAGGTTCTCCGGGGGCCCGCCCCGCGCCGCCGCGCGAAGAAGGACGACCTGGTGGCGGCCTGCGGCGACGCGCTGTACCTGGCGATGATCGCCTGCTACGCCCAGGGTATGGCCCTTCTGCGCGAGGCGTCGAAGGAGTACCGCTACGACCTGCGGCTGGCCGAGATCGCCCGCATCTGGAAAGGCGGCTGCATCATCCGCTCGAAACTGCTCGTGCCGATCACCGACGCATTCAAGCGGAACGCCGACCTGCCGAACCTGCTCGTGGACCGCGCCTTCGCGCGGATCGCCAACACGAAGTCGGCGGCCCTGCGGTCGGTCTGCTGCGAGGCGGCCCGCGCGGGCGTGCCGGTCCTGGGCCTGGGGTCGGCCCTCGGCTACATCGACTCGTACCGGCGCGACCGGCTGCCGCAGAACCTGACCCAAGCCCAGCGCGATTACTTCGGCGCCCACACCTACCAGCGGATCGACAAGGAAGGCACGTTCCACACGCAATGGACCGAGTAGGCGCGTGAAGATCGTCGCGGACGCGAACATCCCGCTCCTGGAGGACGCCTTCGGGCCGCTCGGCGAGGTGGCGGCCCTGCCCGCCGACCGGATCACGCCCGACGCCGTCCGCGACGCCGACGCCCTGCTCGTCCGGAGCGTGACGCGCGTCGACGCCGCCCTCCTAGGGGCAAGCCACGTCCGCTTCGTCGCCACGGCCACGATCGGCGTCGATCACGTGGACCAGCCGTACCTCGCCTCGCGCGGCATCGAGTTCGCGAGCGCCGCGGGTTCGAACGCCCGGAGCGTCGCCGAGTACGTCTTCGCGGCCCTCGCGGTCCTGGCCGGGCGGCGCGGCCGCAGGATGACCGGCCAGGTGCTGGGCATCGTCGGCGTGGGCAACGTCGGCGGCCGCGTCGCGCGCATGGCCGAGGCGCTGGGGATGACGGTCCTCCAGAACGATCCGCCCCTGGCGCGGCGAACGGGCGACCCGGCCTACGTCCCCCTCGACGCGCTGGCTCAGGCGGACGTCGTCACGTTCCACGTGCCCCTGTCGCGCGAGGGCCCCGACGCGACGTATCACCTGATCGCGGAGCCGCTGCTCGGGCGTCTGAAGCGCGGCGTCACGGTCATCAACACGTCGCGCGGCGCGGTGGCCGATTCGGCCGCCCTCCGTGCCGCCATCGACGCCGGGCACACCGGCGCCGTCGTGCTCGACGTGTGGGAGCACGAGCCCGAGATCGACCTCGACCTCCTGGACCGGGTCGACCTGGCGACGCCGCACGTCGCCGGCTACTCGTTCGACGGGAAGGTCAACGGGACGCGGATGGTCCTGGCGGCGTTCTGCCGCCACTTCGGGGTGCCGCGCGACTGGGACCCCGCGCCGCGGATGCCACCACCCAAGTGTTTGCGCGTCGCGCTGCCCGAGGGGCTCGACCCCGACGAGGCGATGCGGCGGGCGATCGCCGCCGCCTACCCCATCGAGGCCGACGACGAGCGCCTGCGCGCCATCCGCCGCGTGCCGCCCGAGGTTCGCGGCCGCTACTTCAGCGACCTTCGGCGCGATTATCCCGTGCGGCGCGAGTTCCCCGAGACGTTGGCCGACCTGGCGTCGCCCGACCCGGCGCTGGCCGGGCTGCTCGGGGCGCTGGGGTTCCCCGTGCGGGAGCCGGCGCGGAAGGGGGACCCTTCCCGATGATCGGGCGCGGCCACAGGGAAGGGATCGTGCCCGACACCGAGGTGCGGGACCTCTGCCGGCGGGCGCTGGCGGACCTCGACCTCGAGGGGAAGCGCGTCCTCGCCCTCATCCCCGACTCGACGCGCACCGCGCCGATGGGCCTCCTGTTCCGGACGCTCTCTGACCTCCTGAAGGGCCGCGCCGCGGCCCTCGATTTCCTCATCGCCCTCGGGACGCACATGCCGATGAGCGAGGAGAGAATCCTGAAGCGTCTGGAGATGACGGCCGACGAGCGCGCGCGGCAGTACGGTCACGTCCGCATCTTCAACCACGAGTGGGACAATCCCGAGGCCCTGCGGACGATCGGCACCCTCTCGGCCGCCGAGATGGACCGCCTGACCGAGGGCCGCTACGCCCGGCAGGTGCCCATCGAACTCAACCGCCGGCTGTTCGACTACGATCACCTCTTCCTCGTCGGGCCGACGTTCCCGCACGAGGTCGTCGGCTTCTCCGGCGGCCACAAGTACCTCTTCCCCGGCGTGGCGGGGGCCGACATCATCAACTTCTTCCACTGGCTCGGCGCGCTCGTGACGAACTGGCGGATCAACGGCGTCAAGGACACGGTCGTGCGGCGCGTGATCGACCGGGCCGTCGAGTTCCTCGACCTGCCCGTCACGAACTTCGACCTGATCGTCACGCGCAAGGGCCTGAAGGGCCTGTTCATCGGCGACCCGCGCGAGACGTTCTCCGCGGCGGCCGACCTCTCGGCCCAGGTCCACATCCGGTACGTGGACCGGCCGTACCAGCGCGTCCTGGGCATCGCGCCGGAGATGTACGACGACCTCTGGACCGCCGGCAAGGTGATGTACAAACTTGAGCCGATCGTCGCGGACGGCGGCGAACTCATCATCTACGCCCCCCACATCACCGAGGTCTCGTACACCCACGGCCGCATCCTCGACCGGATCGGCTACCACTGCCTCGACTACTTCCGCGAGCAGATGGACAAGTTCGCCGACGTGCCCGGCGGCGTCATGGCCCACTCGACCCACGTGCGCGGCCTTGGCACCTACTGCAACGGCACGGAGAAGCCGCGCATCCGCGTGACCCTGGCGACCGGCATCCCCGAGGAGCGCTGCCGCCGCATCGGCCTCGGCTACCACGACCCGGCGACCCTCCGCGCCGTCGAGTTCATCGGCCGCGAGAGCCAGGGCGTCCTCCTGGTGGACCACGCGGGGGAGACGCTGTACCGTCTGAAGCCCCAGGAGGCGTAGGCGCATGGCCAGGCCCAGGAACGTCGTGGTCGCCCAGTCGGGCGGCCCGTCGCCCGTCATCAACAACTCGATCCGCGGCGTCGTGGAGGCCTGCTTCGAGATGCCGGAGACCTTCGGCACCGTCTATGCCGCGTGGCACGGCATC
>CAYGZE010000452.1:0-3656 GCA_964354185.1 uncultured Anaerolineales bacterium
ATCGAATTGAAGTCCTGGCTTAGCGCCCGCGACGCTCACGTCCGCGACTCGCACGTCGAGGCCGAATCCAAGTACGCCGAAGGCATTCCCGTCGATTCGTTCTTCGAGCTTAAAGGCGGGCGGGTGTTGTTCCCGTGTGATCCATCCGGCCCGGCCGGCGAGATCATAAATTGCCGGTGCGTTGAATTGGCAAAGAAAGTCGGCGGCAAGGATTATGATTTAGAAATGCAATTTTACTCATATTCCGACATGCAGCGTGACATCGCCGCATCGAAGGAGTCATCTAATGCCAGCACCTGATCAGGTCAAGGATTTTGGACAAGAACGTCATCTATTCCTCACCGTTAAACAGGTTGACGAACAGAACCCGAACATCGTTCACGCGACCGTGAGCACCGATGAGATTGACCGCTATAACGAAGTAGTTCAGCCGGCGGCGTTTAAGGAGGCCCTGCCCGCCTTCTTAGCCAATCCTGTAGTTCTTCCCGCTCATCAACACCGGTTGGATAACGGCGAACCGCCGGTCATCGGCAACGTGCTGACCGATACGATTCGAATAGGCGAGCACGAGATCGATATGGACATTCAGTTCGATGATGACGACCTCGGACAGAAGTACGCCCGCAAATATCAAAAGAAAATGATGCGTGCCTTCTCGATCGGTTTTCGCGGTCTCACGGGCGAGTACAAGGATGCCGATAAGACCCGGGTCTGGATATGGACGAAGATCGAGCTGCTCGAAGTCTCCGCAGTCGCGGTTCCCGCGAATCGCGGCGCACTGGCGAGAGCGTTGGGATTTTATGAATCCGAAGAGAAGACAACACTTTCTGATCGGATCATCGATCTAACTTCTCAAATCAAGGATATCAACAACAGTGTTAATCTGTGTAAATCCGTGTCTGAAAATCTCCAATCTTCAATCGAGGCTTCCCTCGAAGAAATCAAACAGTTATTGACCCCCGATCAGGGTGGACTGGCGAGAGAGCTGTTGCTCGGCGAGCTCGACGATCCGTCCGACCCCGCAGGGGATAATATAGCCGAGCAACTAAACCGAATTCAAACCGCACTTAATCCGAAAGGTTAATCTATGCCTCAATTAACACTTGAACAGCAATTGAAACAGACCGCCGATCTCGTAGAGACGGCGGTAAAGGATTTGCCCAATAAGGCGTCCAAACCTGAAGTCCTGGCCCTGATCGAAGAGCGGACCAAAGACGATAAGGAACGTATCGCCAAGACCCAGACCGATGTGACGACTCTCAATAGTGGCATCGCCGAGATGCGTGAGGCGACTGCCACGATTCAAAAGCAATTGCGCCGCATCAACCAGGTCGAACACTCTGAGCTTTCCCTCCGGGGCGGCTATAACGGCCGCTTCTCCTCGCCCCGAGAGGCAAAGACCTTTGCCCTCTTGGTTATGGCCGGAGTTCTGGCAAGCGAACCGACGATGAAGGACCGTTTCGACCGCGTTCGCAAATCCCTCGACGATCTGGGTATCGAACCTTACTGGGTCGGCGCGGACGGCAAGAAAACTATGACCGGCACTGCGCAGACCGGCGGCGGGGCGTTAGTAACAGTCGAGCAGTCCGCCACGATTATCAAACTGCTCGAAGAATACGGCAAGTATCGCGCCAATGCCCGCGTAATGCCGATGGCAGCCGGTTCGACCCTCGTGCCGAAAATAGACGGCCTCTTGACGGTGTATTGTCCGGGCGAGGGCGGGGCGGTCACCGCCGGCGACCCGACGATACAGACTGTGGCGTTGGTTCCCAAGACCCTCTGTGCATTAACGGCGTATAGCCTCGAACTTGAGGACGATTCATTAGTTGCCCTGGGCGAGTTGCTGGCTGATTTGTTCGCAAGGTCTTTTGCCTATTACGAGGACCTCTGCGGATTTCTTGGCGACGACACCTCGACGTATTTCCACTTCACCGGAATTACAGGGGCCCTGCTCGCGGTGAGCGCCACCATCGCCAATATCAAGTCCTTAGTCGTAGGCGCAGGTAATGCCTACAGCGAATTGACTTTGGCGAACTTCATTTCAGTAGGCGGCACCCTGCCGGACTTCGCCGATGACACCGACGCCAAGTGGTATGTGCATCGTTACTTCTACTACACCGTTATGGTGGCCCTGGCCCTGGCGTCCGGCGGTGCGACTGCCACAGAGGTGATCTTGGGCGCAGGCCAGAGGCAGAAGATGTTCCTCGCCTATCCCGTCGAGTTTACCCAGGTGATGCCAAAGGCGGCGGCGAATAGTCAGATCTGCGCGTTGTTAGCCAATCTTCGCCAGGGCGCCCTTCTCGGCACTCGCGGCGGCATCGAATTCGCGTCTTCAGACCAACGTTATTTCGACCAGGGCCTTATCGCCGTTCGCGGCAGGGATCGCGTGGCGATCAACGCTCACGGCGTCGGCGATACCAGCAAGGCCGGCCCGATCTGCGCCCTGATCACGGCACCAAGTTAATAGTTGGTGGTTCGTAGTTCATCGATGAACAACGAACAACGAACAACGAACAATGAACCCTTGTGAAAGGTTTTAACATGGATTTACGAGCTATTTTGAAGGTCCTGAAATTCGGACTTCTGACCTACCCCGCGTTGAAAGATAACGGGGCCTTCTCGAACAACACGTACATCGACACTCAGGGCCTCTCCGCCCTGCTGATCCTCATTCAGATCGGTGCGATTGATATCGGCTTCGGCTCGACCGCCGCAACGACGCCCCCTCTGGTGGAGGAATGCGATACGACCGGCGGCACTTACACCGCCATCACCGGCGCAGCGCTCTCCGCCTGCCCGGGCGCGAGCGACGATGGCAAACTCTACGGCATCTTCGTGGATTTGAGTAAGACGCGGAAGCGTTACATCCAGGTACAGGCCCCGACCGCCGGAGACGGAACGGCTGGCGTAGCAGCCGCGATCGTGGCGATCGGCTTCCCGTCCAATGTAATGCCGCGTTCCGCCGCCGAGATGGGCCTTGCTGAATTGATCTCAGCGTAATTAGTTCATAGTGGATTGTTCGTGGTTCATCGACGAACAACGAACAATGAACAATGAACAATGTTTATGTGAATCGCGATCCGCCCGGCTTGTGTCCTACTGAGGCCCGCCAGGCCGGGCGGATATTTTGATTTAGCTCATAGTTGGTAGTTCATGGTTTATCGAAGAACAATGAACCATGAACAATGAACGAGGTGTTTACTATGTGGATCGAAATGTTGGAGACCTGGACCATTCCGCCAGATCGCATGTATCTGAAAGGGAGCAAATATGACATTCCCCTCAAAACACTTAACCGAATCCGTGCCAAAGGGCGGCATCTCTGGCGAAAGACAGTTGCCCCCTGGCTCGACGCGAGCATCATCCCGGGTCCTGGAGTCGCCGAACGACCGGCAGTACACCCCGGAGAGGAGCAGAAACTACCGGACGAAGTGAAGCGTGAGGCGTGAAGCGTGAAGCGTAGAGCGTGAAGCGTAGAGCGTAAAGCGATGAGCAATGAACGATGAACAATGAACGCAGGAATTTGTAAATGATTACCATAACCGCCGAAGTTATAAGCGTGAACCTGGCTGAAAAGAAGGCCATCGTTCGCATAACAAGGACCGATGATTCGGTCCTTCCGCCCGACATCTGGAATTACGAGTTGAGCGCCGGGG
>CAYGZE010000453.1:0-3636 GCA_964354185.1 uncultured Anaerolineales bacterium
GGGGATGAGCCGCCGGGACTTCCTGGCCCGCGTGGCGGGGGGCGCGGCCGTGGGCGCGGCCGCCGGCGCCTGGCTCGGTCCGACCGCCCGGGCGGCCGAGGCGGGCTGGACGATGCGCCTCTCGACCTCCTCCATCCACTTCTCGAAACTGCCCATCGAGCAGGCCTGCGAGCGGATCGCCGCCCTCGGCTTCGAGGCGATCGACATCTGGTCCGCCCACGCCGGGTGCCCCCACCTGGACGAC
Source organism: uncultured Anaerolineales bacterium (assembly GCA_964354185.1). Lineage (GTDB taxonomy): Bacteria > Planctomycetota > Phycisphaerae > FEN-1346 > FEN-1346 > CAYGZE01. The sequence goes on from CAYGZE010000453.1 coordinate 245, forward strand.
GTGCAGACGCGCCTGGGGCCGCAGGGCCTCAAGGAACTCCTGGCCAAACACCACCTCAAACTGTACGCGTTCTCCGTGTACGCGGGCGGCTACCCGAAGTACGCCGAACTCCTGGGCCGGGCCGGCGGCGGCGTGGCCATCCGGGGCAGCGCCGAGCCGTGCGACCCCAAGGACCTCACGGCAAAGATGAAGGCGTTCCTCGAGGGCCTCCGGGGAGAACTCGAACTCGCCGAGAAACACGACTCGTACCTGGCAATCGAGAACCACGGCGGCTCGCTCCTCGATTCGCTCGACGCGTTCAAGGCGTTCGCCGACGCCAGCACGCACCGGCGGCTGGGCATCGCCCTGGCGCCGTATCACCTTCAGGCGGCCAAGGTCCCGGTCGAGGACGCCATCGCGGCGGCCGGCAAGCACCTGCTCTTCTTCTACGCCTGGCAGCACGCCGACGGCCTCGGCCAGTTGCCCGGCGGCGGCCCGACCGATTTCGCGCCCTGGCTGGCCGCCCTGGCGAAGATCGGCTATCCGTGGTATGTCAACCCGTTCATGCATGGCGAGCCGGCGCCGGACGAGATGAGCAAGGCCCTGGAGAAGTCGCGGGACTACCTGAGGGCGTGCGCCGCGAAGGCGGCCGGGAGGTGACCGTGAGGCAGGGCGGCGTGACGCGGCGGACGTTCCTCCGGGCGGCCCTGGCGGCGGCCGCGGCCCCCTATGTCCTCACGTCCACGGCGCTGGGCGGCGAGGGCGCCCTTCCCGCCGGCGACCGGATCGGCCTCGGCTTCATCGGCCTGGGCGGACGCGGCGGGAGCATCCTGCCGTACTTCCTCCAGCCGGGCCTCTCCGAGGCCGTCGCCGTCTGCGACGTGTGGCGCGACCGCGTCGAGGCCTGGCGCGGGCGCCTGGGCGGGAAGCCGGCCGGCACGCAGGACTTCCGCGACCTCATCGCCCGCCGCGACGTCGACGCCGTCGTCATCGCCACGCCCGACCACTGGCACGTCCTCCAGTCGCTGGCGGCCGTGCGCGCCGGCAAGGACGTCTTTTGCGAGAAGCCCCTCGCGCCGACCGTCCGCGAGGGGCGGGCGCTCGCCGACGCCGTCCGGCGCTACGGCCGCGTCTTCCTGCACGGCACGCACCAGCGGTCGTTCGGCCCGTTCCGGCTCGTGTGCGAGATGGTCCACAACGGCCGCATCGGCCGGCTCCACACGATCCACGTGTGCGAGCGCGGCAGTTGGGCCGACGCGCCGCGCCCGCCCCAGCCCGTGCCGCCCGACCTCGACTACGACCTCTGGCTGGGCCAGGCGCCCCAGGTGCCCTACGTGGGCCAGTCGGTCCACGGCGGCGCGTGGCAGTGCCGGTCGGACTACACGGCCGGGTGGATCTCGGGCTGCGGCGTGCACCCCCTCGACATCGCCCAGTGGGGCAACGGCACCGACCGCTCGGGTCCGGTCGAGGTCGAGGGCCGCGGGTCGTACCCGGCCGACGGTTTCAACGACACCGCCACCGACTGGCGCGTGGAGATGACCTACGCGAACGGTGTCAAACTCATCTTTACAAGTACGCACAACGATGTGGACTCGCCCGAGGTGGGCGCCCGCTTCGAGGGCACGGAAGGGTGGGTGATGGCCCAGGGCAACGCCTGCTCGATCCGGGCCGAGCCGCCGGCGCTCCTGCGGACGGCGATCGGCCCGCACGAGGTCCGCCTGGTCCGGAGCGACAACCACGCCCTCCACTTCCTGGAGTGCGTCCGGAGCCGCCGGGAGACCGTCGCGCCGGCCGAGGTCGCGCACCGCTCGACGACGCTCTGTCTCCTCGCCGATATCGCGATGCGCCTGGGCCGCCGCCTTCGCTGGGACCCGGACCGGGAGGAGTTCCCGGGCGACGACGAGGCGAACCGCCTCCTCGGCCGCGCCATGCGCGCGCCGTGGAGGCTGTGAGCCGCCCGCGCCGCGCGCGGCCCCCGCCGGACCCGCCTCATGCCGGCGCGGGTCAGGCCTCTTCTACGATCGTCAGGCCCAGGGCCTTGGCGAGTTCCTCGACGGGCGCCCGGAGGTCGCCGTAGAACGTCACGCGGTGCCAGCCCCACTGGTCCCAGAAGGTCAGCAGTTTGTCGAGGTCGCCCTTGGGCTCGGCGGCCAGTTTCGTGCGGCAGGCCTTGTCCTCGTCGATGTTGTCGACCGTCTTGCCTTGGTGGAAGACCACCCGCTTGGCGCCCGCGTTGATCTCCAGCGTGGTCGTCATGTAGCCGAGCGGCAGGAGGGACCGCAGAACCGCGCCCTTGCGGTCCTCGCTGTGGCTGCGGATGTGGCACGGGTTCGCCGGCCCCTGCGGCCCGAAGACCTTCGTCGGCGCGACGCAGTGGGCGTAGATAATCTGGTTCTTCGATGTGTCGATGACCGGGTCGGAGATGAAGCCGGGCCGCCCGACGAGGGTCCCGATGGCCAGCATGGTGATGGCCGACGTCACGTCGCATTCGCAGCCGCCCACGAGGCCGTCGTTGTTGAACTGGGTGAAGCCGAGGCATGGATACGCCTTGATGTGCCCGCCGTAGAAGCCGCCCAGGCAGTTGATCGTGATGCCCCGGGCGTCGTGCTTCGCCATGACTTCGCGCATGGCGCCGTACATCGCGCCGGAGTCCTCGAGGTCCTGGCGCTTGGGCTCGACGATCTTCTCGGCCGCCTTCGTCCACCGGTCGGCCCACTGGCGGGCCTCGTCGCGGTCGGCCTTGAGGTAGGCCTCGTGGAGTTCCTTGAACTCGATGGGCACGACCTTCGTGCCGAAGAGGGCCTCGATGTCCTTGCCGCTCTGGGGCATGCCCCACCCGCCGCCGACCGCCAGGATCGTCGAGGCCCGCAACTTCTTGAGGCACTCGTCCATGGGGACGGTCTTCACGGCGTCGGCGGTGCACGTCATGTCGCCGGGCGCCTTGGTGCTCTTCTTGCGGGCCTCGGTGCAGGCGGCGACGAACGCGTCGGCCGAGCCGCCGGGCTGCTTCAGGACCGCGAAGCACCGGGCGGCCTCGGCCACGTCCTCCAGCCGCGAGGAGGAGGCGGCGGCCACCTTCTGGCCGGCCCGCCGCGCGGCCGCGTAGGCGATCAGGAACTCGCCCGAGCCGCCGTACAGGTCGTCGACGAACAGCGTCGGCCGGCCTGTCGCCGCGATCACCTGCGGCGCGCCCGTCCAGATGCCAACCATGTACACCAGGTACCCGTCGACCTCCTTATCGCCCTCGAGGACCTTCTTGGCCTCGTCGCCGTTCATGGCGGTCACGGGCAGGAACTCGACCTGCGGGCAGGCCCGGACCAGGCTCTCGGCGAGTTCCTTCTTGCGGCGGTCGAAGTCATAGCCGATGTTCGGCCAGATGGGGCCCGTCGACGGGACGTGCGTGAAGACCAGCC
>CAYGZE010000454.1:0-3629 GCA_964354185.1 uncultured Anaerolineales bacterium
GCGTCGGCGGCCAGTACCACGTCCGCGTCGGGGGCGAGAACCACCTGTGGACGCCTGAGGCGATCTACAAGTTGCAGCAGGCGGTGCGGCTGGACGATTACCGGGCGTTCAAGGAATACGCGGCGATCATCGACAACCAGTCCGGCCGGCGCGTGACCCTGCGGAGCCTCTTCCGCTTCCGCGAGGGCCCGGCGATCCCGATCGACGAGGTGGAACCGGTCGAGGCGATCGTGAAGCGGTTCGTGACGGCGGCGATGTCGTTCGGCTCGATCAGCAAGGAGGCCCACGAGGCGCTGGCGATCGCGATGAACCGGCTGGGCGGCCGGTCGAACTCCGGCGAAGGGGGCGAGGACCCGGCGCGCTATGCGCCCCTCGCTTCGGGCGACAGCCTCCGGTCGGCTGTCAAGCAGGTCGCCTCGGGGCGGTTCGGCGTGACGACGGAGTACTGCATCAGTGCCGACGAACTCCAGATCAAGATCGCCCAGGGCGCCAAGCCGGGCGAGGGCGGCCAACTGCCCGGCCACAAGGTGAGCCCCGAGATCGCCCGCGTGCGGCACACGACGCCGGGGGTGACGCTCATCTCCCCCCCGCCCCACCACGACATCTACTCCATCGAGGACCTGGCCCAACTCATCTACGACTTAAAATGCGTCAACCCGCGGGCCCGCGTCTCCGTGAAACTCGTCTCCGAGATCGGCGTCGGGACGGTGGCGGCCGGCGTGGCCAAGGGCAAGGCCGACATGGTCCTCATCTCCGGCCACGACGGCGGGACGGGCGCGAGCCCCCTGACGAGCATCAAGCACGTCGGCCTGCCGTGGGAACTGGGCCTCGCGGAGACGCAGCAGACGCTGGTCCTGAACCGCCTGCGCGACCGCATCCGCGTGCAGACGGACGGCCAACTCAAGACGGGGCGCGACCTGGCGGTGGCCGCCCTCCTGGGGGCCGAGGAGTTCGGCTTCGGCACGACCGCCCTGGTGGCCCTGGGGTGCGTCATGATGCGCAAGTGCCACCTGAACACCTGCCCCGTCGGCGTGGCCACGCAGGACCCCGAGTTGCGCAAGCACTTCGCCGGGAAGCCGGAACACGTGGTGCGCTTCTTCCGGTTCATCGCCCAGGAGTTCCGGGAGCACATGGCGCGGCTGGGGTTCCGGACGGTGGACGAGATGGTCGGCCACGCGGAGCGACTGGACACCGAGCCGGCCGTCGCGCACTGGAAGGCGAAGGGCCTGGACTTCCGGGCGATCCTGGCGCCGCCCGAGGCGGACGAGAAGACCTCCCTGCGGTGCGTCCGCGCCCAGGACCACCGCCTCCAGGAGCGGCTCGACTACGAGTTGATCCGCCAGGCGAAGGCCGCGCTGGACGAGAAGAAGCCGGTCCGCCTGGCGATGGCGATCCGGAACATCCACCGGACGGTCGGGGCGACGCTCGGCGGCGAGATCGTCCGCCGCTGGGGCCCCGCGGGCCTGCCGGACGACACGATCCGCCTGGACCTCACGGGGTCGGCGGGGCAGAGCCTGGGCGCGTTCCTGGCGCCGGGCGTGACGATCCGCCTGGCGGGCGACGCCAACGACTACCTGGGCAAGGGCATGTCGGGCGGGCGGATCATCCTCGTCCCGCCGCCCGGCGCGACCTTCGTCCCGCACGAGAACATCATCGTCGGCAACACGGTCCTGTACGGGGCGACGGGCGGCGAGGCGTACATCAACGGCGTGGCCGGCGAACGGTTCGGCGTCCGGAACTCGGGCGCCACCGCCGTCGTCGAGGGCCTGGGCGACCACGGGTGCGAGTACATGACGGGCGGCGTGGTCGTGGTGCTCGGAGCGACGGGCCACAACTTCGCCGCCGGCATGAGCGGCGGCATCGCCTACGTCTACGACGACTCCGAACTGTTCGGGGCGCGGTGCAACTTCGACATGGTCGACCTCGAGAGCGTCTGGGCCGAGGAAGACATGCGCCAACTGCGGGCCCTGGTCGAGAAGCACCACGCCTGCACGCAGAGCCCGCGGGCCCGGATGCTCCTGGAGAACTGGGAGTCGCACGTGGCGCTGTTCGTCAAGGTGATGCCGACCGATTACCGCAAGGCCCTGGAGCGGATGCGCCTGCGCGAGGACCGCGACACCGAGACCGTCTCGGCAACGGAGGAGGTGTTCGGTGGGTAAGCCGACCGGCTTCCTCGAATACCCGCGCGAGAACCCGCCCAAGCGCCCGGTCGAGGCGCGGGTCCGCGACTACCAGGAGATCGAGCAGGCGCTCCCGCCCGACCGGCTCCAGACCCAGGCCGCCCGGTGCATGGACTGCGGGATTCCCTTCTGCCACGCGTTCGGGTGCCCGCTGGCGAACCGGATCCCGGAATTCAACGACGCGGTCTACCACCAGCAGTGGCGGCGGGCGCTCCAGATTCTGCACAGCACGAACAACTTCCCGGAGATCACGGGTCGGACCTGCCCAGCCCCGTGCGAGGCGGCCTGCACGCTGTCGATCAACCGCGAGGGCGTCTCCATCCGGCAGATCGAACTCCAGTTGGTGGAGCGCGGCTGGCAGGAGGGCTGGATCGTGCCGCAGAAGCCCGCCCGGGCGACGGGCAGGCGCGTGGCCATCGTCGGCTCGGGCCCGGCCGGCTTGGCCGCCGCCCAGGAACTGGCCCGCGCCGGGCACCACGTCGTCGTCTTCGAGCGGGACCGGCGCGTGGGCGGCATCCTGCGGTACGGCATCCCCGACTTCAAACTCCCCAAGGGCGTCATTGACCGCCGCGTGGAGCAGATGGAGGCCGAGGGCGTCCGCTTCGAGACCGGCGTCGACATCGGGACCGACCTCTCGATGCGGTACCTGCGGAGCAAGTTCGACGCCGTGTGCCTGGCGATGGGCGCCCGGACGCCGCGCGACCTCATGGTCCCCGGCCGCGGTCTCGAGGGCATCCACTTCGCGATGGACTTCCTCGCGCAGCAGAACCGGCGGAACGAAGGCGAGACGATCCCGCACGACCAGGAGATCCTGGCCCAGGGCAAGGACGTCGTCGTGATCGGCGGCGGCGACACGGGGTCCGACTGTGTCGGCACCGCCGTCCGCCAGGGCGCCAGGCACGTCACGCAGGTCGAACTCCTGCCCGAGCCGCCCGGCGACCGCCGGCCCGAGAACCCCTGGCCGACCTGGCCGGTCGTCCTCCGGACGAGCACGTCCCACGAGGAGGGCTGCGACCGCCTCTGGAGCGTCCTCACGAAGGAGTTCCTCGGCCGCGACATCCACCTGCGGGGCATGCGGTGCGTCCGCATCGCGTGGACCGGGCCGGACGCCAAGGGGCGGCACACCTTCCAGGAGGTCCCGGGCTCGGCGTTCGAACTGCGGGCTGACCTGGTGCTCCTGGCGCTCGGGTTCCTCCACGTCGAGTACGGCCCGCTCGTCAAGAACCTGGACCTGAAGACGGACCCGCGCGGCAACCTGGCCGTGGACGCCGACCACATGACGAGCCTGCCGGGCGTCTTCGCGGCAGGCGACGCCATCCTGGGGGCGTCGCTGGTGGTCCGGGCGATCGACCTGGGCCGCAAGATGGCGGCCTCGGTGGACCGGTACCTGCGAAGCGCGGTTTCGGGTTGACCGCGGCGGGCGGCGCTGCGAGAATCAGGATTCGGGTC
>CAYGZE010000455.1:0-3627 GCA_964354185.1 uncultured Anaerolineales bacterium
AATAACCCCTCGTCGGCCCGAGGCCGTGCGAGGCGGCCGCAGGCAAGGAGGGCGACTCTCCTTCGCCCGCCGAAGCAGCCGGCGGGCTGCGAAGAGCGGGAGCAGGCGGCCCCTGTCGGGCCGGCGATGGAGCCCGACGCCGCATGCGGCCGCCGCAGCCGGCCGAAGCCAGAGGGTTATTCGGATAGGCTCTTACCCCGGCGCCGGCTTGCACGGCCGGGCGGCCGAGGCTACCATGTCCGCGCCCGATGGAGGAGGGGCCCCGTGGATCCCGACGAGTTCGACGACCTGGTGGACGAGGCGCTCCAGGACCTGCCCGACGAGTTCGCCGACCGCCTGGACAACATCGACGTGGTTTCCGAGCGGCGGCCGTCGGCCCGCCTCCGGCGGCAAATGGAACTCCTGGGCCACGAGACCCTCCTGGGCCTCTACCAGGGCGTTCCGCAGACCCGCCGCACGAGCGACTACGGCAACGTCCTGCCCGACCGCATCGTCGTCTACCGCGACCCCGTCCTGGCCGAGGCCCGCGCCGACCGGCGGCCGCACGAATCGCTCGACGACGCCATCCGCCGGGTCGTCCGCGACACGGTCCTGCACGAGATCGGCCACCATTTCGGCCTGAGCGACCCGGACCTGGAGGACGTGGGGTACTGAGGCCGCGTGGGCAGGGAGCGGGGCGGGCCGGGGCAGGGGGCGGCATGATCGCCATCCACGAGACGCCGCAGGGGGCCGTCCTGGCCGTCAAGGTGGTGCCGGGGGCGTCCCGCGAGCGGATCGTCGGCCCCCTGGGCGACGCCCTCAAGGTCGCGGTCCGCAAGCCCCCCGAGCGGGGCGAGGCCAACCAGGCCGTCTGCGCCCTCCTGGCGGCCGCCCTGGGCCTCAGGCCGGCCGACGTCCAGGTGGTTCGCGGGGCAGGGCGGGCCCGCAAATCCGTGCTGGCCCGGGGCCTCTCGGCCGACGAGGCCCGCCGCCGCCTCGGCCCCGCCGCAGGCTAGCGCCGCGCCGGGCGGGCCCTGCCCAGGCGCCCCGGCGCCGCTCGAGCCCGAATCGGGAGGGGAGGACCTCCTTAGCCGGGTGCCACTGGCGGCTTGCCCGCCAGTGCTTCCCATCCGCGATCCGGCACCCCCTCACCCGGCCTTCGGCCACCCTCTCCCTCAGGGAGAGGGGGTGGGGGTGAGGGTGGGTCCGGGGCTGGCGTCCCGCGCCACCGGTTTTGCTGTAAGTCCACTTTTTACAATTCGAAAAACGAGGTGGCGCGCGCGAAATCTGCCGATTTTCTGGCCTCCTAGCCGGCCAAATCGGCCTTGGCGCTAGCGGGAGGGGGGTCGGCCCTCTGAAATGTTAAGATAGGCAAGGCAAAACGCGTCGTTTTTCGATCGTTTTTTGACGTTTTGCGCTCGAACTCTGACGCTTTTGGTCGGTTTTTGTACGCTTTTGACGGCTTTTGGCGCTCGACGAGTGGCGATGCGTCCATAACACTTATGGAAATTCGGAGTGCGGAGTGCGGAGTGCGGAATTCGGAGCGAACGGTGCGGCTGCGCCGGCCGGCCGCAAGCGGCAAGCCCCAAGCCGCAGGCTACGACACCACGACCCCGCCACGGGCCGCGAGCCGGCTGCGCCGGGCCGGGGACGCGAAGGGTCATTCCGACCGAGGTCGCCGAAGGGGCCCGAGTCGAGAGCCTGCCCCGAGCCCAGCCCTGAGCGCGGCCGAAGGGGCAGCCGAGGGGAATCCGGCCGCGTACCGTGGGCCGTTGGCTGCCGCAGCCACGGGTGGAGGGTCATAGCGTGAAAAGCGTGTCTTGCCCTTGCTTGGGCGGATAGAAGGTTCCGATGACGAGCCATCTGTTGAAAGGATGACGCGTGCCCACGAAGAACCGCGTGTCCTTGTCCTTGCCACAGATCTCCTCAAAGAACTTCTGCCTGACGCTCGCGATGGCGGCCTGCTCCGAGTCTTTCCTGTCCAACTCTTTCAGGAACAGCATCCCGAGTTCCCAATCCTCATCCATGGCCCGATAGGGCTTGTCGCCGTCCTCGCACTCGAACACATACTGAAACTTGCACGGCAACTTCCGCAGAGGCTTCTGCTCGCCGAAAAGTCGTGCCTGCGACCAGAGGGCCCGCAACTTGGCCGGCCATTCGCGGCTCTCCCGCGTCACCCTCAAGTCCAGCACGCGCTTCGGGCGCACGATACCAAGTGACACCCGCCGATCCCGGTACAGCCCCTCCAACTGCTTGATCGTGTGGTGTGGCATGGAGTCGACGATGGCTCGCCGGGCCTGCCAGTTGTCTCTGGTGGAGAGAGGCTTGCCGAGGACCCGCAGCGTGTCGAGGTCCGGCTTCCGGCTTTCGAGGCGCTTGTCCTGCCCGGGACCCCGAGGGGCAAGTGCCACCTCGATCCACTGCCACTTCCTGAACTTCTTCAGTTCCGGGAGATAGCGGTGAGGGATTGGGTAAAGGCGCACCCACTCGCCCCCCTCCGTGATGCCCGCGGTGCAGACCGTCTCCTGGTAGGTACTGCTTGGGTAGGGATACGTCATGACGGTGATGAGCACCTTGGTGAGCGTAAACCCGGGCCTCACGTCGCGTCCCCCAGGTGACGTACGGGAAGGCCGGTCCGGCGGGCAATCGCCCCGGCCAGCCGGCTGCGATGACACCGCGCCGGATCGGCCTCCATGCACACCAGGACGGAAGGCCTCTCCCTCATCGTGACAGCCAGTCTCTCCAGGGCCGCGGTCTCGCGCGTCAGCGTGTCGGCCTCGTAATGCGCAAACAGCCTCTCGTAATCCGCGGCGCTTCCGAGGCTCTGCCGCCACTCGGCGGGGACGCCTAACTGCGGGAGGTGCTGGTACGCTATGCCGACCTTCTGGCACAACCGCCGAAGCGTGCTCTTGTGGAATCCATAGCGACGCGCAATCGGGTTGCTTCGCACGTCCACGATCTGCTGAACGCCGACGCGCATCAGCAGGTTGAGGAATCCATCCACCGACCACCCCTCGTACCCCACCGTATACACCGCGAGAGCCCCAACCGGTCGACCTTGGAGCGATCGCTTCGCGCTATTCACGGTGAACCACGGGAACCGTTCGTAGACGTAGTCGACCAACGCTTCGGTGGGCATGTCTCGCACGCGCCCGACGAGACGGTCGGCATCCTCCCTCAGGCAAGGCGGAAGAGGCGCCGTCAACTGCCCAACGTCTGCCCGGATGCGCCAGGCGTTCCCCTCGTCAGCCAGATGCCCGTCGCGCACCAGGACGCGGACGTCACGGTACAGACAGAAAGAGAAAGGCCCCAGATGATAGGGCAGGAACTGGTAGAACGACGTGCCCCCCTGCGTAGGGGTCTCGTGCGCTAGCAGGAAGCACCACTTGGTCAACTCCAAGTGCCCGACGGGCCGGTTGGCCGCATCGACCATGTGAAGGAGCAGTTTCCGCCTGTTCAGCATGGACGCCCAGCCCCTCGCGTGGCCCCCGGAAGCCAGCAACCCCTGAACCCATCTTACTCTATCGGCCACAGCCAACCCAGTCCTTTGGTGTGCGTGCGTCCGCCCACCCCGGGCCCGCGGCGCGGGCTAGCAGCCCGTCGAAAAAGTCGATTTTGTGCGTCGTCATTTCTTGACCTAGCCGAGGG
>CAYGZE010000456.1:0-3618 GCA_964354185.1 uncultured Anaerolineales bacterium
CATGATCATGACCCGCCCGACGCGGATCGGCGTGGCGAACCAGCGGCTGTCCGTCCGGATCGAGAAGAAGAAGTACAGCAGCGTCGTGAACATCCCCACGAGGAACACGAGATTGCTGAGGCACTCCAGGAACGCCGTCCAGGTGAACCCCTCCGGGCCGGCGAAGGGGTTCAGGGGCTTCAGCGACGCGCCGATCTGGGGCATGATCAGCAGGATCTGGCCCTTGAAGGCCAGGCCCGCCGCCACGCCCACGAAGAGGCCGCTCACCAGCGTGCTGAGCCAGAAGTACTTCTTCGAGAACTGGAAGTACCAGAGCGCGCCCGGCACCAGGGCCAGGAGCCACCAGGCCCCGCGCGGGTCGCCTTTGCCGGTGAGGGCGAGCCAGATCGGCATCCCCCACATGGGCTCCAGGATCTGCTGCCACGCGATCACCAGGCCGATGCCCACCGACGCCCCCAGGGCCGCCTGCTGGACGAGTCGGTAGAAGGGGTTGTCGCGGGCCAGGTAACTGAAGACGGCCAGGGTGACGATGGCGCCGGCCCAGATGGCCAGGGGATGAGTCATGCGGCGCGCCCCCGCATCCGGAGGGCGGCCCAGAGGCCGAGGTTGCCGACGAGGGCGGCGAGGATGACGGCGGCGTTGCCGAACGTGGCCGCCATGCTCAGGCGCGTCCCCTGGTCCGGACGGCCCAGGAGGGCCTCGTACTCGGCCGCCCCGCGGTTCCCCGCCAGCATGCCGCTCAACTGCCCGCTGTCGATGTAGGCGTAGTAACTCGGGGCCATGATCGACATGCAGCCGAAGGCGACCGGCGTCCCGAACTGGCCCTTGACGAAACTGATCCACTCGGGCGACGGCGAGTAGGTGACGGAGTAGACCAGGTCCAGGTCCTTGATCGACCGGACGTGCTGCATCAGCGGCAGTTGGTCGACGGGCGTGCCGTGGACGTCCGCCTGCCGCATCTTGTGGAAGTCGCGGGCCAGGCCCTCGATGACGACGGCCAGGCCGGTGTTCGCCTGGATGTAGCCCATGTTCGTCCAGTCCCTGCCGTACACGTAGCCGGCCTCCTTGGCGATGGGCTCGATCACCTGGCCGGCAAACTCCGGACAGAACGGCGTCACGGTCGAGATGACGACGAAGCGGATCTTGCGCCGGCACAGGTGCCGGACCACGCACGCCAGTTGGGCCATGTTCTCGGACCGCGACCCCATGTCCCAACTGGAGTCGACGAGGACGATCCCGTCGGTCGGGCAGGCCTCGATCGTGTCGTACAGGCCCTGCACGGCTCTGGAGATGCCGCTCCGCGGCATGGGGATCATGGTGACGAGCGGGACGAGCAGCAGGACGGCGGTCGCCAGGTAGAGCCACCGCGGGTTGAGGTCGTGCAGTTTGGCCAGCCAGCGCGTCATGAATCAGTCCTGCCTCTTGCCGATGCCGAGCCAGAGCCGCATCCCCGCCGCGAACGCCCCGCCGCACGCCCCGATCAGGACGGCCCGCTGCACCGCGGTGTTCGGCACCGCCAGGATCCATTGGGCCATCGTGGGGAACTGAAGGAACTTCGGCAGGCCCTGGGTCATCCAGTCGCCCAGGGGCACCTGGCCCAGGAGGATGACGGTCGCCGCGGCCATCATCAGGCCGGTCTCGACGCTGTTGACGCGGAACGCCCGGTGGGCCGCCGACACCAGGTAGAACGCCAGCAGGGCCATGCTCGAGGCAAAGAACGCGGTCAGGACGCCGTAGAAGAGGGCGTTATAGACCAGCCCGGCCAGGTGGGCGAAGCCGGCGCCGCTCTGGCCCTCGTCCGGCCGGTCGGCCGCCGCCACGATGCTGATGACGAGGAAGACGACGAAGACCGCGCTCTCGACCCAGCCCTTCCGCAGCCTGAGGAGCGTGCCCAGGTGGCCCCGCAGGAGGTTGATCGGGCCCAGGAGGAACGCCATCGTCCCGACCACGACGATGAAGTTCGTCGCGTCCGTCAGGTACGGCGTCAGGGGATTCTTGAAGCCGCCCAGCCACGCCGGCGCCTGCTCGGGCAACACGAACTCCAGCAGGAAGAAGAGGCCGCCCGCGAACGTGATGAGCCAGACGACCCGCCGCCGCACGCGCGTCTCCCGTCACTTGTACTGCCGCAGGTGTTCCACGACCTTCTGGGCCTGCTGCACGACCCAGTCGGGGGCCCCGCGCGGCACGAGGGTCGCGAGGAGGCCCAGCGCGATCAGGCCCGCCAGGAGGACCTTGATGAGGTCCTGGCTCACCAGGGTGCCGCGCAGGCCCGGGTCGGTGCTGACGTATGCCCCGGCCGCGTAATACTCCTCGCCCATGATCGTCTGGTCGCAGGAGCACACGAAGAACGGGACCTGCCAGAGGGTGGGGTCGCCGGCGATCTGCATGACGCCGATGCGGGCGCCCGGCTCGGCCATCAGGAGGCTCGAGAAGTCGAACGCGCCGAAGAAGAGGGCGCATCCCGCGGGGGTCTCTTCGATGAGGCGCGCGACCCCCATGGCGTAGACGGCGGAGTCCTCCGAGAGGAACCGCACCTGGTCGGCGGCGTCGAAGCGGTCCGGGGCGCCCTCGGCCGTGTAGGCCTGGCGCAGGATCTCCTCGGCCACCGGGTAGACGTTGCCGCTCCGCACGAGCACGATGAGTTGCGTCCGCAGCCGCGCCGCCAGCCGCGCCGCGTGCGCCAGGATCGACAGGCACGCGTGCGTCTCGATGGCCCGGATGTCCGTCCAGCCCATGCCGAAGATGACGGGGCGGCCCATCTCGGTGGCCCGCTCGACGGCCCCCTCGATGGCGGCGATGCCCGCGATCCGCCGGATGTAGGGGACGTGGCCGCGCCTCGCCCGCCAGAGGCACCAGAGGATCGCGGCCCCCATGAGGCCCATCACGATGGCCATCAGCGCGTCGGCGTGCTGCATGGAGACGACCTCGCTGCGGGTCGCGGCTCTTACGGCGACGCGGGCGGTTTGCCGCCCGGCGCCGGCGCGGCCACGTCCTCCTCGGGAGGAACCTCCAGCCGCGCGAGCAGCCGGTCCAGCACCGCCGGGTCGCGCAGGGCCTCGATCTTCTCATAGTAGTCGGGCCCGAAGAACGGGGCCGCGACGCCGCCGAAGAGCATCGCCGCCGGCCACGCCAGGGGCATGAGCGGTCGATGCATCTCCAGCAGCATCGCCGCCGGCGCCTGGAGCCGCTTGCGGATGACCCACTTGAGGAGCGTCTCGGGCAGGCCCTGGCTGCCGTCGGCCCGGGGGATCAGGTTGTCCTGCGGGTCCGGCACGCGGAAGGCTCCTTCCGACCGCCGGCGGCCCGCCCCCTTGACGTGCGGGCGACCGCCGCGACCAGCGGCATTATGTGGCCCGGCCGCGAAACTGCAAACACTTTCGCCCCCGCGCGAAGTCTCCTTGCCTTTCGCGCAGGCGCCGGATATCGTGTGGCGGCCCGCGACGCTCTGGGGCGTTCGTGCGGGCGCCGAGGCGCATGACCATGGCTCAACCGGACCTGGACGAACGGGACCGTCGCGTCCTGGAACTCGGCGAGCGCCTGCATCGCGAGATGGCGGGCCGGACGCCCGGCGTCTTCGACCGCGCCTACTGGGAAGGCCGCCTCATGGCCTGGGCCATG
>CAYGZE010000457.1:0-3541 GCA_964354185.1 uncultured Anaerolineales bacterium
CGCTACGAGCAGGCCCCCTTGGAGGCCAGGTAGGTCCCACTTCGATCCTCTTACAGGCTCTCGGAGATCGGCCATGGAAGCGATGGCGCCGCGAGTGCTCACGCGATGCCTGCTCCGATCTGAAGACCTCCGCAGGCGTTTCGAGGGATTCGAGGTCATCGGTGCCTTCAATCCGGCGGCAGTTTCCCACGGCGATCGGGTGGTGCTGCTAATCCGCGTCGCGGAGAGACCACGCGAGGTGCGCGAAGGCTTCGTCGCCCTGCCGTACTGGGACGCGCAGCTCGGCAAGGCGGCGATCGACTGGCGCAGACTCGACGAGGTCGAGTCGCTCGATCCGCGGGTCGTCCGGTTGAAGGCCGGCGGGCAAATCCGCCTGACGTTCCTCTCCTGGCTCCTGGTGGCCTTCAGCCGGGACGGGTTGTCGATCGATTCCTTCGGAGAGACGCCGCTGCTGCCGGCCGATCGGTACGAAAGCTTCGGCGTGGAGGATCCGCGCCTCGTACGGCTTGGAGATCGGTTCTATTTCACCTACGTGGCCGTCTCGGAGCATGGCATTGCCACCGCGCTAGCCTCGACGGACGGTTTCCGGTCGTTCCGGCGGCACGGCATCATCTTCTGCCCGGAGAACAAAGACGTGGTATTGTTCCCGGAGCAGGTCGGCGGCGAATATGTGGCGTTGCATCGCCCCAATCCCAACGCTCATTTTACTGCGCCGGAAATCTGGCTTGCGCGTTCGCCCGATCTGCTGCACTGGGGGGCGCACCGGCGTCTGCTCGGTTCGGAGGCGGCCTGGGCCACCGCCAAGATCGGCGGGGGCACGCCGCCCGTGAGGACCGACTTGGGATGGCTTTCACTGTTCCACGGCCACATCCGGCCGCAACGGCCAGGCGAGGTGGGCCAGTACGCCGCGGCCGTCCTGCTCCAGGATCTCGACGACCCGGACCGCGTCGTGGGGATTTCACCACGGCTGGTCATGCTGGCGGAACACGATTTTGAGCGATCGGGGTTCCTCGCCGACGTGGTCTTCCCCAGCGGGTTGGTCCGCCGCGGCGACCAACTCGACGTCTACTACGGCGCCGCCGACACTTCCACCGGCGTTGCCCGCTTTGCCCTGGCGGATCTCCTGGCCGCGGTCGAGCCTATTTGACCAACCGCTCCAGCAGGCGGTCGACCGAGACCATTGCGAAGCGGGTGATCATGTCGGAGGTGGCAAACGGGAGGTAGAGATACCCGTTGTGGATCATCCCGCCGCAGGTGTAGACGACGTTGGGCACGTAGCCGTCGCGCTCCCGTTCGGTCGGCGTAATCAAGGGCTCGTCGAGGCAGCCGATCACCTTCAGCGGATCGTTCAGGTCCAGGAGCATGGCGCCGATGCAATACGTCCGCATTGGCCCGATGCCGTGGGTCAGCAACAGCCAGCCTTCGGGCGTCTCCAAGGGCGAGCCGCAGTTG
Organism: uncultured Anaerolineales bacterium; assembly: GCA_964354185.1. GTDB lineage: Bacteria > Planctomycetota > Phycisphaerae > FEN-1346 > FEN-1346 > CAYGZE01. The sequence continues at coordinate 1,453 of CAYGZE010000457.1, forward strand.
CCGATCTGCATGAACTCCCAGGGATAGCGGGGCGTCCGGAGCAGCTTGGCGCTCTCCCAGAAATGGACGATGTCGGAAGCCATGATGTAGAGGTTCTCGCCGTCGATTCGGGAGCACATCACGTAGTGTCCGCCGATCCGCCGCGGGAACAGCGCCATGCCTTTGTTCCGGGCGCAGGCGCCGTTAATAGTGTGTATGCCAATCTTGAGAAAGTCGCGGGTCTCGATCAGTTGCGGGAGCACGCGGTAGCCGTCGAAGGCCGTGCAGGTGCCGTAGTAAGTGACCGTGCCGTCGTCGTCCACGAAGCGGACCATGCGCAGGTCCTCGATGCCGTGGCTTTCATTGCTGGTCTGGGGAAAGATCACCACCTCGGAAGCTTCCGCATCCCGCGAAAGCTCCAACTGATAGTTCGAGCGGGCCAGCCAGCGGATGCCTTGGAGCGTCTCCTCGATTTGAAGCTTTTCCGGCGCCGCCTCCCGCGCCGCAGTGATGGCATGTTCGAGCTGGACCATGGTGAAGGAGTCGCCGAGCCGGTCTAGCACCAAATCCACCGCCCCCTTGTACACGCCGACGTCCACGAGCTTGCGCCGGAACAGGGTCTTGTCGTACTGCTTGTCGGGCAGTACGCGGATGGGCCTGGTCAACCGACTAGGCGGGTCCATCTGGATCCGGTGATCGGAATAGATCACGCCGGTGCGAAAGACGATCGAGGACACGTGTCCTTCGCCCGTCGCCCGGAGACTCAGGATGAACCGCACCGCGCCGGCGGGGAGATTCTACTGGCTGAGATGCGGGACCATCGACGGGTTGAACAGCGCCGCCGACTCGATCGAATACTCCATGGTGAAGTACGACCCCATCAGCAGGCGGCGGTTCTGCGAGAACTCGTCCGTCAAGCCGATCATCGCCATGGCCGTGCGGTAGTTCTCCTCGAACGTGGCGGCGATGTTCCGGTGGCGGGTGCGAAACTTTATGAACACCTCCTCTAGCAGCCGGTCAACCTCGTCATCGCGCATCTGGCCGACGCGCTCGACCACATTGCGGATCCTTGGTTCCCCGCCGGGATCGAAGAATCGCGTAATCACGCGGCGAACATCGCTGGTGAACGTGACCGGCAAACGCCGGACCTTTAAGGGGCCATGGCGGCCTTTGCGGTTGACTGCTTTCGACATTCTAGTAGTTTCGTCCGCGCCTTCGCTCAATCTGCTGGGGGGTTATTCCATTATACCTCCAAGCTTTCGGATAGGCGACCGCGGCCCGGGAGCGGCGGAAATCCGAAGGTGGACCCGTCTTTCTAGACCACTGATTACGAATTCTTAGACAGAGGGGACTAGCGGCCCGCCGTTCAGATGCCTTCTTGCCCGCCTGGATCGCCTCATCCCTGGTGGCATACCTGACGACGTTTTTGACGGAAATCTTCGCCGCCGGTTTGCATTTCGCCTTATGGAAAACCTGTGACTTCTGGGAGGCGACGTAACCTTCCGAAACTTCCGTGGCAACCGGGTGGGGAGCCGCCGGTTCTGTCGAAGGCGCCGATTCGGAGCCCCCTTTTCCTTTCCCTCATACTTCCCCGAATGCTTCACATGAACATCCCACTTGGACGTGTACTTGTCCGCAATCGCCCTGTCCCGGATGACTAACAGGTTTTCGGCCTTGCTGGTTTCGACCTGCTTTGTGAAATTGAAACTGCCAGTGATGACCGTCGCCTCCCCACCAAGGAATCCGAACGCGCGACCCGCCGGTTAACAGGCAGCCAAGTTCAGACATCAGGGCGCTGACTGCCGGATCGGTGCCTGCGATTGCGCGCACACCCGAACGAGGCGGTCGAGCCAAGCTCTTGTGCCCCGAAAAACATTCCTTTTCTGATGCGTACACGCTGGCGGCGCCAGCCCCCTGAACCTCCAACCACAGCAGTCCGAAATCGCCATCTCATCCTTCAAAACGCCGAGAACTCATGGTACGGGGTGGGTTTCTCGGACCCTCGCGCGACCCGAATGGTGGGGGAGTGCGTTTATCTCCGCAGACCACCTGCCTGTTACCTTAACTTCCCGAGGTCCTCAGCCGATCCCGGCTCGGCAGAGTGAGTTGG
>CAYGZE010000458.1:0-3538 GCA_964354185.1 uncultured Anaerolineales bacterium
CCTCTCCCTCCAGGGAGAGGGGAGTTTGCCGGAGGCCTTCCCCTGGTTCCCTCTCCCTCAGGGAGAGGGTGGCCGAAGGCCGGGTGAGGGTGGCGCTTCCCCTCACCCCCGCCCCCTCTCCCTCAGGGAGAGGGGAGGCGAAAGACCGCTACGCCCCTTCCTCCAGACGGATGCGGGCGTCGACGGCGATGGGTGTCGTGCCCTCGGGCCCGACGACCAGGGGGTTGATGTCCATCTCCTTGATCTGCGGGAACTCCGTGACCAACTGGCTCAGGCGCTGGATCCCCTCGGCGATGGCGTCGATGTCGACGGGCTCCTGCTCGCCCACGCCCTGGAGCAACTGGTACGTGCGCGTACCGAGGAGCATCTCCTTGGCCTCCTCGGCGGTCAGGGGCGCCAGGTAGAACGCGACGTCCTTGAGGACCTCGACCATGATGCCGCCCATGCCGAACATCATCAGGGGGCCGAAGCGCGGGTCGCGGTTCATGCCCAGGATGACCTCCTGGCCCTTCTTGACGGTCTCCTCGACGAGGACGCCCAGGATGTCGGCCTCCGGCACCTTCTTGGGGATGCGGTACATCATGAGGTCGAAGGCGTCCATGACCTCCTGGCGGCTGGCGAGGCCCGTCTTGACGCCGCCCACCTCCGACTTGTGCAGGATGTCGGGCGACCAGATCTTGAGGACGGCCGGGTAGCCGAACTGGTCGGCGAGGTTGGCGGCCTGGTCGGCGCTGGTGGCGACGGCGCCGCGGGGCGTCACGAAGCCGTAGGCCTCCAGGATGTCCTTGGCCTCCATCTCGCCGATGTCGCGGAGGCCGCGCCGCACGTGCCGGTCGATGATCTGCTCGACCTTGCGGCGGTTGACGGAAAAGAGTTTCACGACCCGCTTGGGCCGCGAGCGCCACCGCCCGTAGTTGGCCATCACCTTGAGGGCGGCCACGGCGCTCTCGGGCGAGTCGTAGGCGGGGACCTTCCCCTGGCGGAGGATGCGGAGGGCGTCGGCGACCCGCGCGGCCCCGAGGAAGCAGGCCAGGACGGGCTTGTCGGTGCGGGCGGCGGCGGCGCGCAGGACGCCCTCGGCCGTCGCCGTGCACTCGGTCATGGCATGGGGCGAGAGGATGGCGAGCGCGGCGTTGACGTTCGGGTCGTCCAGGGCGGAGCGCAGCGCGAACTCGTAGCGCGCCGCCAGCGCGTCGCCCAGGACGTCGATGGGGTTGGTGACGTTGGCGGCGTTGGGGAGTTCGGCCGCCAGGCGGTCCATCGTCTCCTGGCTGAGGTGGGCCAGCGCCAGGCCCTGGCGCTCGATGGCGTCGGCGGCCATGATGCCGGGCCCGCCGGCGTTGGCGATGACGGCCACGTTCGTGCCGGCGGGGAGCGGCTGGTCGGCGAACGCCCGCGCGTAGTCGAACTGGACCTTGATCGACGGGCACGGGATGATGCCCGCCCGCTCGAAGACCACCTCGTAGGCCTGCTGGGTCTTGGCGAGGCGTCCGGTGTGGCTGGAGGCGGCCTGGCGGCCGGCGCCCGTCTCGCCCGACTTCATGAGGAGGATGGGCTTGTCGCGGGAGATGCGCTCGGCCTCGCGGACGAAGGCGTCGCCGTCGCCGATGGTCTCGAGGTAGCCGGCGATGACCTGGGTGTCGGCGTCGCGGCCGAAGTAGCGGATGAGGTCCTGCTCGTTCACGTCGGCCTTGTTGCCCATGCTGATGAGTTTCGAGAAGCCGATGTCGGCGGCCCGGGCCATGTCGACGATCGAGGCCAGGAGCGAGCCGGACTGGGAGAAGTAGCCGATCTTGCCCACGGGCGGCAGGTCGCCGCCGAAGGACGCGTTGAGTTTCTTCGCCGGGCACATGACGCCCAGGCAGTTGGGGCCGACGAGGCGCATGCCCGCCGCCCGGGCCACCTGGACGACCTCGCGTTCGAGTTCCTCGCCCTCCTTGCCCGACTCCTTGAACCCCGCCGTGACGATGACGGCCGCCTTGACCCCCGCGGCCGCGCACTCGCGGACGACGGCCAGCACCGCCTTCGTCGGCACGACGATGACGGCCAGGTCGGGCGCCTGGCCGATGGCCCCGACGTTCGGGTAGCAGACGAGGCCCAGGATCTCGGGCGCCTTGGGGTTGACGGGGAAGACCTTCCCCTCGAACCCGCCGCGGAGGAGGCTGCGGAGGATCATGTGGCCGGTCTTCCCCTCTTCGCGGGAGGCGCCGACGATGGCCACGCTCTTGGGATCGAACAGGACGTCGAGGTTCATCGGTCGAGCACCCGCCCCTTTCGCTACAGCCTATGGAGGGGGAACACCTTCGCCTTGACCGCTTCGATGGTGGCGTCGACGGCCGGATCGACGACGCGCCGCTGCATGCTGCCGGTGATGAGGGTCCGGTCGCGCAGGCCGCCCTGCCAGTCGGTGGACTCGAGCATGACGCCGCCCAGGCCCAGCGCGAGGTCGTCCTGGCCCTCCTCGCCGCAGAGGATGCTCCAGACCAGCGCCCAGCCCCGGGCCGTGTTGGCCGGGTGATACCCGCCGCCGCCCGTCACCAGGAGCGGCTTGCCGAAGTCGAGCACCCGCTTCGCGACGGCCGCGTGCGTGTTGTTCGTCAGGCTCAGGTACGCCAGCGGGTCGCCCGCCAGGGCGTCCATGCCGACCTCCAGCACGATGACGTCCGGGTCGAACGCGCCGACCAGGGGCACGCCCACGGCGTGAAAGGCCCTGAGGTACGCGTCGTCGTGGGTCCCGACGGGCAGCGGCACGTTGACGCAGAAGCCGAGCCCCTCGCCCGTGCCGATCTCGTCCACCGCCCCGGTCCCCGGAAAGAGCGTCTCGCCGCTCTCGTGGAACGACATCGTCATCACGTCCGAGCGGTCGTAGAACGCGTTCTGGACGCCGTCGCCGTGATGGACGTCGATGTCCAGGAAGAGGACGCGCTTCTTCTGTTCGGCCAGCACCAGGCAGGCCAGGGCGACGTCGTTCAGGTAGCAGAAGCCCGACGCCATCTCGGGACCGGCGTGGTGATAGCCGCCCGACGGGTTGAAGGCGACGCGGGCCTCGCCGCGGGCCACCAGGTCGGCCCCGCCCAGCGTCCCGCCGCAGGCCAGGGCGGCGTACTCGTACATCCCCTTGAAGACCGGGCACTCGGGCTGCCCGAACCCCATGCCGTAGCCCTCGACGTCCAGGTGGCCCTCGGCGGCGCGGATCATGGTGTCCAGGTAGCGGGCGGTGTGGAACTTCTCAAGGGTGCCGCGGGGGGCGGCCGGGAACCCCTGTTCCGCGCGGCCGTCGCCCGCCAGGAGGCCCATCCGGTTCAGGATCTGCCGCGTCATGCCGGCCCGCTCGGTCTTGAACGGGCAGTCGGGGGGATAGTGGTACTGTTCGAGTTCCGTCGAGTGTAGGAAGACCGCGTGCGTCGCTGTCATCGGCCTGATTCTCGCGGACCCACCGGGGAATTCAAGTCTAATCCGGCCTCCGGCGGCTGCGACCGGCGGAACACGCTTGCCACGGCGCCGCCCGCGGGCATAATGCGCGTCACCCATGCCGGGA
>CAYGZE010000459.1:0-3531 GCA_964354185.1 uncultured Anaerolineales bacterium
TGAAATGCCGTTCCTAGCCCAGGTTCTCCCACGCGATGCCGACCTTGCGGAGGGCGTAGGCGGTCTCGCGGGCGTAGTCGCCGTAGACGGTCATCCAGTGGAAGCCCGGCATGTTCTCGGCAACCTTGGCGTCGGAGCATTTGTAGGCGACGTCGATCTGCGAGCGGCAGATGGCCAGGAAGGGCGCATCGACGATCTCGCCGACGAAGCCCGTCCAGCGCTTGGCCAGGAAGTCGGGGATGAGGTTGGTGACGCGGGTGCCCTTGGCCATCTCGACCTTGGGGGCGGCGCCGTAGTCGGACTCGAAGTGCGTGAGGATTCGCGCGGGCTCCAGGTTCTTGCCGTCCATGCGGCGCGGGGCGGTGCAGTGCGCAAGGGTGATGACGCCCTGGTGCGGATACGTCGGGTCGTTGAGAAAGTTCGGGCGGCCGGAGATGTTCGTCACGAGGAGGCCCGACGGGACGACGACGAAGTCCGACTCGCAGAAGGCCTGGAAGCCGGCGTCGTTGAGGAGCGACAGGGTCAGGCACGCCGTCGTCTCGGCCATGGGCATGATGGTGCCCATGCACGAGTTGATGGTGATGGCGCGGGCGCCGGCCTTGGCGAGGAGGCCGCGGAAGACCTGCTCCAGGACGAAGCAGTTCTCGACATATTTCTTCTCGGTTTCGAGTTTGGCGCCGGCGTCCTTGAGGTACGCGGCGGCGCGCTCGCGGGCGGCCCCAACGGCCGATTCATCGGCCCGGGCCGCCTGGATGAGTTTGGCGACGTCGGCGTAGGGGACGTCCTGGATGTCGAGTTTGAAGCGCTCGCGCGCCCGGTCGGGCGCCTCGGCGCACTCCCAGCCGGAGGCGCCGCCGATGGCGAGGATCCGCTGGCCCATCGTGTTCTTCAGGCCCCCGAGGGCCCGCAGGCGCAGGGCGAGTTCCTCGAGCGAGTCGACCACCATGTCGTCGTAGGTGAGGTCCTTCATCGCCAGGAAGTCGCTGTGGCTGCGCAGGTAGCGCGGCGAGACGATCTCGTACCAGAGGTAGACGGGGCCGGACTTGTGTCGCATGAAGACGACGACATGCTTGCCGGACTTGCGCGCGGCCTCGAAGACGTCGCCCCCCGCGCCGGCCGGGTACAGCAGGACGACGTCCCCCCCGGCGACGTCCTGGAGGGCGGCCACCTCGCCGCCGCCGCGCACGGAGGCGACGGGGAGGAACTCCACGGGGAAGTCGGCGGCGGCCCGGACCTTGTCGAGTTCGCCCTGGATGCGGGCGACCTCCTCGGCCGCCTGGGCCGGGGTCGCGATGCCGCCCCAACTCCGCCAACTGGTCTGGGGCTGGCGGCCGGGCACCTCGTACGAGAGGACGGGCTTGACGCGCAGGGGCTTGCGGGCCGGGGCCGGGCCGAAGCGGGCCTCCTCGGCCCGAAGGGCGGACCACGTGAGGCCGGCGACCGCCAGGCCCCCCAGGGTCGCGCCCCCGACCTGGAGGAACTCGCGCCGCGAGACGCCGCACCCGCAGCACCGGGGCCGCATCGGCCGGGGAACGTCGTTTGCCGGGTCGGTCATGTCCGTATCTCCTTTAGAGATGTGTGCATGCTCCTGCATCCACGGCTCAGCCGCCGAGGGGCGCCAGATCGACCCACGCGCGCCGGCGCCACGACTCGGCCGCCGCCTCGGCCAATTGTACCCCTTTGGCGCCCTCGTGCAAGGTCCAGGGGAACGGATCGCCGCGCACAACGTGGCGGAGGAACAGTTCCCACTGGGCCTTGAAGGCGTTGGCGTAGCCCCCGGGCCGGTCGGCGACGCGGGTCCAGCCGTCGCGGAAGTCGAGGGGACTGGGGACGTCGGGGTTCCACACGGGCCGGGGCGTCTGGGCCAGCGACTGGGTCCAGCACTCCCGCAGGCCGGCGACGGCGCTTCCGGCGGTGCCGTCGACCTGGATCACCAGGAGGTCGTCGCGGCGGACGCGGGTGCACCAGGAGGAGTTGAACTGGGCCACGATGCCGCCCTCCAGCGCGAACGTCGCGTAGGCGGCGTCGTCGGCGGTGGCCGGGTAGGGGCGGCCCTGCTCGTCCCAGCGGCGCGGCAGGTGGGTCGCGCCCAGGCACGAGACGCCCCGCACCGGGGCGAACAGGCCCTCCAGGACGTAGCGCCAGTGGCTGAACATGTCGGTGATGAGGCTGCCGCCCTCGTCCTTGCGGTAGTTCCACGAGGGGCGCTGGGCGGGGACGTCGTCGCCGGCGAAGACCCAGTAGCCGAACTCGCCGCGCACGGAGAGGATGCGGCCGAAGAAGCCCGCGTCGACCAGGCCCTTGAGTTTCACGAGGCCGGGCAGCCACAACTTGTCCTGGACGACGCCGTGCCGGACGCCGGCGCGGCCGGCCAGCGCGGCGAGTTCCAGGGCCTCGGCCGTCGCCAGGGCCGTGGGCTTCTCGCAGTACACGTGCTTGCCGGCGGCGATGGCGGCCCGGACGCACGGCGGCCTGAGGGCCGTCGCGAGCGCGTCGAAGTAGACCTGGTTGGCGGGGTCGGCGAGGGCCGCGTCGAGGTCCGTCGTCCAGCGCGCGAGGCCGTGCCGCGCGGCCAGGGCGGCGAGTTTCTCCGCGTTGCGGCCGACGAGGACGGGCTCGGGCAGGACCACCTCGCCCCCGCCGAGCGCGACACCGCCCTCGGCCCGGATCGCCAGGATCGAGCGCTCCAGGTGCTGGTGAGAGCCCATGCGGCCGGTGACGCCGTTCAGGATGACGCCGACGCGATGGACGGCTGCGCTGGGCATCGCTCGCAGGTTCTCCGTTCCCCACCTTCGCCCGGCTTCGCGGCACGCGAACTGGTGGGCAAGCCGCGTACGTGTTTGGCGTGCCCCCAACGGGGGTGCCACGGGCTGCTTGCAGCCAGTGCGCGTCCGAGCGGCACTGGTGGACAAGCCACCAGTGGCACCCGCCGATGGGAACTGGCCAAGCACGCCAAACACGTGCCAAGCCGCCCGTGGCGCCCGGCGCGGCGGGCGCTACGGCGTGTCGGTGCACTGCGGCCGCGCGCCCGGCGGCAGGGGCGGCGCGTCCGCGCCCGCGCGGGGCAGCGTCCCGTCGAGTTCCTGGCGCCAGTGGGCGACGTCGCCCGCGGGCCCGTAGCAGTAGAGGAGGCGGGCCGGGCTCGGCCCGACGTTCGTGACCTGGTGGAAGACGCGCGGCGGGATGAGGACGGCCTGCCCGGCGTGGAGGACCTGGCGCTCGCCGCCCAGGCACATCTCGGCCGTGCCCGCGATGAGGAAGTAGACCTCCTCCGAATCCTGGTTGTGCCAGGGCACCTGGCCGCCCTCGGGCTCGAGCGTGACGTAGCCCATGCAGAAGTTCGTGCAGCGGATGGGCGACGACCCGCCGACGAGGTTTTGCGTGCGGCGGCGGGCGGGATAGCGGCGCCCTTCGATGGCGGCGAGGTCGGCGACGATCATGGCCGGTCGGCTCCCCTCCTGGAACCCGAACGCCTAGCACGTGTTTGGCGACCCCGAGTGTGCCACGGCTTGCCTGCAAGCCGTGCGCTTC
>CAYGZE010000460.1:0-3518 GCA_964354185.1 uncultured Anaerolineales bacterium
GTCCGCGGTACTCCACCAGGACGACGGTCAGCGGCGGCTCGGTGCGCGACTCGCAGGTCGCGCCGACCGTCGCCATCGCCAGCGCCGCGACCGCCAGGATCGCGGGGGTCGCCCGTCTTCTGTAGATAGATGGCTCAGTCATGTCCGCCTCTCCGGCGCGCTCGCCCGTCCGGTCGCGTCACGGCTCGCCTCATCCTCCATCTTACCTCGGCCGCGCGGGCGCCGGCGCGTCAATTCCCGGCCGCCCGGTGTTCCCGCAGGACGCCGCCCAGGATGCCGAGGCCCTCGTCGGCCTCGGCGCGCGTGACGTTCAGGGGCGGCATGACCCGCAGCACCGTCCCGTGGGTGCAGTTGAGGTGCAGGCCGCGGTCGAGGCAGGCGGCCACGATGCCCGCGCCCGCCTCGGCCAGTTCGACGCCGATCATGAGACCGGCCCCGCGGACCTCCGTGATCAGGGGCAACTCCTGCTTGAGTTCCAGGAACCGCTGCCTGAGGTACGCCCCCATCGCCTTGACGTTCTCCAGGAGGTTCTCGTCGCGGATGGTCTCGAAGACGGCGCACCCGGCGGCGGCGGCCAGGGGGTTTCCCCCGAAGGTCGAGGCGTGGGTCCCGGGGACGAGGCTGGCCGCCACCTCGTCGCGGGCGCACATGGCCCCGATGGCGGTGCCGCCGCCCAACTGCTTGGCCATCGTCATGATGTCGGGCACGACGCCCGACTGCTGCCAGCCCCACCACGTGCCGCACCGGCCCATGCCCGTCTGGACCTCGTCGAAGACGAGCATCATGCCGCGCTGGTCGCACAGGTCGCGCAGCGACCGCAGGAACTCCGGCGTCGCCACGTTGACGCCGCCCTCGCCCTGGATGGGCTCGATGAGGATCGCGCAGGTCTCCTCGTCGACCAGTTTCTCGACGGCCGCCAGGTCGTTCAAGGGCGCGTACGAGAAGCCCGGCACCAGGGGCTGGAAGCCCTGCTGGTACTTGGGCTGGGCCGTGGCGGTGATGGCGGCGAAGGTGCGGCCGTGGAAACTGTTCTCGAACGAGATGAACTTGTACTTGCCCCTGGGCGTGTGGATGCGCGCCAGTTTGATGGCCGCCTCGTTCGCCTCGGCCCCGGAGTTGCAGAAGAACGACTTGCCGCCGAACCCGGTGGTGGCGATCCACTCGGCCAGGCGGGCCTGCGGCTCCGTGCACCAGGTGTTCGGCATGTAGATGAGCGTCCGGGCCTGGCGGGCGATCGCCTCGGCCAGCCGCGGATGGCAGTGGCCCAGGCCCGTCACCGCCCAGCCGCTGAAGAAGTCGAGGTACCGCTTGCCGTCGGCGTCCCACACGTAGGCCCCTTCGCCGCGCACCGCGACGCGCGGCAGCCGCGTGTAGTTGCCGATGACGTACTTCGCGTAGAGGTCGAGGACCTCCTGCGTTTTGGATCCCGCCTGCGTCTCGCCCATCTCTGTGTGTCTCCCTATCTGTTTCTTTCCGGGGCGCGGGCGTATGCCCGCGTCAGTTTGGCATTCTTAGTTGGTCATTGATCATTACAAAACGACCCCAAGCGGGTGCCACTGGCGGCTTGTCCGCCAGTGCCGCCCCTTTTATGCCCCTCGGCCGCCGACGACCTCGCGGCAGCGCTCGCAGAGGTCGGCCGGCTGGCCCTGGCCGACGGTCGGTCGCCAGTTCCAGCACCGCGCGCAGCGGCCGTGCGTCTGCGCGAGGAGGATCGCCGCCTGGAATCGCGCGACCCCTGCCGCGGGGCCCTCGGCGCGGTCGCCCTCGAGGGCGGCCGCCTCCTCGGGACTCGCCAGCACGAGTTCGCTCACCAGCAGGAGGTCCGCCAGCATCTCCGTCCCGACCTCGCGCAGGCGCGCGAGTTCCTGCGGGTCCGCCGCCACCAGCGCCACCCGCGCCTCGGTGTGCTTGTCGAACTTGCCGGCCCGGCGGAACGCCTCCAGCAGGGCGTAGGCGTCGCGGCGGACGCTGTCGAGCCACTCCCACTTCGCCAGGAGGTCCTCGTCCAGCAGGTCCGGGTCGACCTCGGGCCACGCGGCCAAGTGGACGCTCGGCGCCCGCGTGCCCGACGCCGGCGCCGGCAGGTGCCCCCACGCCTCCTCCGCCGTGTGCACCAGGATCGGCGCCACCAGGCGCACCAGCGCCTCGGCCACGTGCGCCAGGGCCGTCTGGGCGCTCCGGCGGCGCCGCCCGCCGGCCGCGTCGCAGTACAGCGGGTCCTTCTGCACATCCAGGTAGAACGCGCTTAAGTCGTTCACGCAGAAGACGTGGACCAACTGGTAGACGCGATGGAACTGGAACGCGTCCATCGCCTCCGTCACGTCGGCCACCAGGCGCTGGGTCCGGGCGACGACCCAGCGGTCGATCTCCTCCATCTCGGCGGCCTTGACGGCGTGCTTCCGCGCGTCGTAGTCCGCCAGGTTCCCCAGGAGGAACCGGAGGGTGTTCCGGATCTTCCGGTACGCGTCCTGGAGGTTCGCGATCAGCGCGTCCGAGGCCCGGATGTCGTACGTGTAGTCGACGCTCGACACCCACAGCCGCACCACGTCCGCCCCCAGGCGCTTCACCTCGTCGAGGACGCTGACGGTGTTGCCGAGGCTTTTGGACATCTTGCGGCCTTCCTCGTCGACGACGAAGCCGTGCGTCACGCACGTGCGGAAGGGCGGCTGGCCGCGCGCCACCACGCCCAGGATCAGGCTCGATTGGAACCACCCGCGGTGCTGGTCGGAGCCCTCGAGGTAGAGTTCCACGGGCATGCCCAGGTCCTCGGCCTCGCACACGCTGTGCCACGAGACGCCCGAGTCGAGCCACACGTCGAAGACGTCCCGCTCCTTGCGCCAGGCGGTGCCGCCGCACGCCGGGCACGCCGGCACCTGGCCGAAGATGTCGGCGAGCGAGTGCTTCTCGTCCTCGTACCACGCGCCCGAGCCGTGCTTGCCGTAGAACTTGCCGGCGGCCCGCATCATGTCGCCCGTGAGGTGCGCCCGGCCGCAGCCCTGGCAGTAGAGGGCCGGGATCGGCACGTCCCACACCTTCTGGCGCGAGATGCACCAGTCGGGCCGCGTCTCGATCATCGCGCGGATCCGCGCCTCGCTCCAGGCCGGGACCCACTGGACCCCGCCCACCGCCTCCAGGGCCCGATGGCGCAGGCTCTTGCCGGTGTCCGCCTTGTCGAGGGCGACGAACCACTGCTCCGTGGCGCGGAAGATCACCGGCTCGCGGCACCGCCAGCAGTGCGGGTACCGGTGGAGCGTCTGCTTCTCGGCCACCAGGTGCCCGCTCTCCCGAAGGTGGGCCGTGACGAGGCCGTTGCCTTCCCACACGGTCTTGCCGCGGATCCAGTCGGGCACGGTGTCGTCGAACCGGCCGTCGGCCAGGACGGGGCTGTAGGTTGGGATGCCGAACCGCAGGCCCATCACGTTGTCCTCGCGGCCGTGGCCGGGTGCCGAGTGGACGAGGCCGGTGCCCTCCTCCAGGGTGACCATCGTCGCGTCGGCCCAGACCTGCCGCGCCTCGGC
>CAYGZE010000461.1:0-3471 GCA_964354185.1 uncultured Anaerolineales bacterium
CCGCCAGCGGTCAAGCCACGGCAGGCTTGCCCTGCCAGGGTGGCACCCGGCGGGGCCCGAACGGCGCGCCGGGGGCCGGCAGGGGCGCGGCGGCGCTACTTCCGGACCTCGTCGAGCCGCACCTCCGCGCCGCCGCGCTCGGCGCTCAACTGGGCGGCCGTCATGAACTCGACGATCTCGAGCGTCTCCTGGGGGTCGATGGGCGGCTTGCCCGTCTGGAAGAACTCGGCCATGACGCGTAGGAGGCCGTTGTAGTCGAAGTCGCCGGGCGACTCGTGCTCGCCCTCGCTGCCCCAGACCTTGACGATGGGCTTGTAGTCGCCCTTCTTCACGCCGCGGAAGATGCCCACGCGGCCGTCGCGCCACCGGCCCGTCGTGACGTCGAGGTCGCCCTCGGCCTTCCGCGAGACGCTCTCGCAGCCGCGCCCGAGCACCGTGTACAGGGCCTCGACCCCGTGGATGCCGTACCAGAAGAGGTCCGGATGGTGCTCCTCCAGGTGGAAGGGCGAACTGCCCTGGACCTTCTGGACCTTGCCGACGCCGGCATCGGCCCGAAGTTTCCAGATCTCGGGCTGGAACCGCGCGCAGGAGCAACTGAAGAAGGGCGTGCCCGTCTTCTGCGAGAGGCGGACGATCTCGCGGGCGTCCGCCAGCGATGCCGTGAACGGCTTGTCGATGAAGACGGGCTTGCGGGCCTCGAGGACCGGCCGCGCCTGCGCGAGGTGCGGCCGCCCGTCCACGCTCTCCAGGAGCACCACGTCGACCTTGGCGAGCAGGGCGGCGATGCTGTCGACGATCTCGACGCCGTGCTTCTCGCGGAGTTCCTTGGCGTATCCCTCGACGCGGTCGCGGCTGGCGGGCATGTCGGGGCTGCCGGCGGGGAAGGCGGCCACCACGCGGACGCGCCACTCCGGATGGGCGTGCAGGCCGGCCGTGAAGGCGGGGACGTGCGACGTGTCGGTGCCGATGATGCCGGCCTTGAGGTCGCGCCGGGCCCAATCGGGGCCCTCTGCCGCCAGGGCCGCCGAGGCCAGGCCCGCCATCGCCAGGAGTGCGAGGATCTTCATGGCCGCTCCTTTCGCCGCCAAGGGGACTCCGGCCAGCCTAGCGAGAGGCCGGGCGGCTGTCAAACCCGCGGTGGGGCGCGGGGACGTGGCACTGGCGGGCGAGCCGCCAGTGGCACCCGGCGGCGTGGGGCGGGGTGCGGCCCGGGCCGGCGGTTGACCTTTGACAAGCCGGGCCGCGCGCTTATGATGGGCGCACGTCCCGGAAAGGGGGTCGCCATGGCGGTGCACCTGACGCGAAGGCGTTTCCTCGAGGGCGCCGCGGCGCTGGGCGCGGCGGCTGCGGCGGCCGCGGGGCGTGCGCCCGCGCTCGGGGCCGCCGAGGCGCCTGCCGCCCCGGCCGCCCCCGCCCAGGGCCGCATCCACCTGGGCCTCGTCACGTACCTGGTCGGGGCGAAGATGGACCTGCCGACGCTGATCGACGCCTGCGAGAAGAGCGGCATGGAGGGGGTGGAACTCCGCACGACGCACGCGCACGGCGTCGAGCCGACGCTGGACGCGGCCGCCCGCGCCGCCGTGAAGGAGCAGTTCGCGAAGACGCCGGTGCGGCTCTACGCGCTGGGGTCGGCGTGCGAGTTCCATTCGCCCGACGCGACGGTCGTCCGGAAGAACATCGAGGCCACCCGCGGGTTCGTCCAACTGGCCGCCGACCTCGGGGCCTGGGGCGTGAAGGTGCGGCCGAACGGCCTGCCCAAAGAGGCGCCCGAGGACCAGACGCTCCGCCAGATCGGCGCCGCCTGCCGCGAGTGCGGCGAGTTCGCCAAGGAGAAGGGCATCGTCATCTTCGTCGAGTGCCACGGCGCCGGGACCGCGCGGCTGGACCGCATGGCGAAGATCATGCAGTACTGCGACCACCCCAGCGTCTGCCTCGGCTGGAACTGCAACGACGGCGAGACGCAGGACGGCTCGCTCCGAGCGTACTTCGACCTGTGCAAGCCGTGGATCCGGCACGTCCACATCCAGGACCTGTCGGAGAAGCGGTATCCCTGGGGCGAACTCTTCGAACTCCTCAAGGCGATGCGGTACGACGGGTTCACGATGATCGAGACGACCGCAAAGGGCGACCCGGTCGAGTTCCTGCGGGACCAGCGGCGCCTGTGGGAGAAACTCGCCCTGTGACGGCACGGGCGGCGCAAGCCGCCGGGATTCTGGAGGACCCCATGTCGCATGACCGACTCGGCGGACTGTGCCTCGTGGCCGCGGTGCTGGCGGCACTGGCCGCGGCGGCGCCCGCGCGGGCGGCCCCGGCCGAGGCCGACGGGCCCATCGCCTCGCCCGAGCCGGGCTGGCCCCAGTGGCGGGGGCCGCGCCGCGACGGCGTCTCGGACGCCAAGGGCCTGCTCCAGGAGTGGCCCGAGGGCGGACCGCCGCTCCTGTGGAAGGCGTCGGGACTGGGGCGCGGCTGGTCGTCGCCCATCCTCACGCGCGGCACCATCTACATCACGGGCGACGTCGGCGAGGAACTCCGGGTCTTCGCGTTCGACCTGGAGGGGAAGCCCAAGTGGCAATCGAAAAACGGGCGGGCCTGGAAAGGGCAGCACCCCGGCGCCCGCGCGTGCTGCGCCGCAAGCGAGGGGCGCCTCTACCACATGAACGCCCACGGCCGGCTCGCGTGCCTCGACGCGGGCACGGGGCGCGAGGTTTGGGCCGCCAACGTCCTCGAGCGGTTCGAGGGGAAGAACCTCACGTGGGCGATCAGCGAGTGCGTGCTGGTGGACGGGGCGAACGTCCTCGTGACGCCCGGCGGCAAGAAGGCCTTCATGGCCGCCCTCGACTCCAAGACCGGCGCGACCGCCTGGGCCTCGGAGCCGCTCGACGACCCCGAGACGGCGCAGACCGGCTACGGATCGCCGCTCCTCTTTCGCCGCGGGGGGCGGCGCCTCCTGGCCGCCGGCTCGCTGCGGTCGCTCGTCTGCGTCGACGCGGACGCCGGCAAGGTGCTCTGGACGTTCCCGAAGCGGACGAAGTACGAGGCGGCCTGCTCGACGCCGCTCTACTGGCAGGGCTGCCTCTTCTACTCGCTCCCCAGTAAGAGCGGCAGCGTGATGGTCCGCCTGGCCGCCGACGGTGCTGCACCGCCCGAGAAGGTCTGGGAGTGCCGCATGGACAACCTGAGCGGCGGCGTCGTCGCCTGCGACGGGTACCTCTACGGCAGCGGCGAGGACAACCGCGGCTGGTACTGCCTGGACGCCCGGACCGGCGAGGAGAAGTACTGCGCGAAGGACCTGGCCCAGAGCGCGGTCCTGTGGGCCGACGGGCGGCTGTACTGCCTGGGCGAGCGCGGCGAAATGGTCCTGGTGAAGCCGGGGCCCGACGCCCTCCACGTGGTCGGCCGCTTCCGCCTGACCGACGGCGCGGAGCCCGACGCGTGGGCCCACCCGGTCATCCTGGACGGGCGCCTGTACCT
>CAYGZE010000462.1:0-3442 GCA_964354185.1 uncultured Anaerolineales bacterium
CCACTGGAAGGCCCCGTAGACGGCCGATTCGCCGAGTTCCTCCTCGATCCGCAGCAGCCGGTTGTACGCGGCGACGGGGCCGGACCCCGCGAGGCCGCCGGTCTTGATCTCGCCGGCGCCGGCGGCGACGGCCAGGTCGGCCAGGGCCGTGTCGTCGGTCTCGCCCGCGCCGTGGCCGACGACGGGCGTGTAGCCGGCGCGGCGGGCCATGTCGATGGCGGCCAGCGTCTCGGTGAGCGTGCCCGCCTGGTTGACCTGGATGAGGATCGCGTTGGCGCAGCCCTCCCGGATGCCGCGCGCGAGGCGGCAGGCGCTCGTGGCGAAGAGGTCGCCGCCGACGAGTTGGACGCGGCGGCCGAGGCGGTCGGTGAGCCGCTTCCATCCGCCCCAATCGTCCCGGGCCAGGCCGTCCTCGATGGAGCGGATGGGGTACTTGGCGAGCCAGTCCTCGTAGAGGGCGATGAGGCGGTCGGCCGAGAAGGGGCGGCGCTCGGTCCGCAGGGTGTAGCGGCCCTTCGCATAGAGTTCGCTCGATGCGGGGTCGATGGCCAGGAAGACGTCCTTGCCGGGCTTGTAACCGGCCTTGCGGATGGCGCGGAGGATGAGGCGGCAGGCCTCCTCGTTGCCGCCTTCGAGGCGCGGGGCGTAACCGCCCTCGTCGCCCAGGGTGGTGGTGCAGGCCTTGGCGCGGAGGACCTTCGCGAGGGCCTGGAAGACCTCGGCCGCCATGCGCAGGCCCTCGCGGAACGAGGGGGCGCCCAGCGGCATAATCATGAATTCCCGGAAGTCGAGGTTCCAGCCGGCGCGGGCGCCGCCGCTCAGGATGTTGCACAGGGGGACCGGCAGGACCCGGGCCGCCGGGCCGCCGAGGTAGCGGTAGAGGGGGAGGCCGGCGCCGGCGGCGGCGGCCTTGGCGACGGCCAGGCTGACGCCGAGGATGGCGCTCGTGCCCAGGCGGCGCTTCGTGGGCGTGCCGTCCAGGGCGATCATCGTTTCGTCGATGGCGACCTGGTCGCGGGCGTCGTGGCCCTCGACCTTGGGGGCGATGAGGAGGTTGACGTTCCGGACGGCCTTCGTGACGCCACGGCCGCCGTAGCGCCGGGGATCGGCGTCGCGGAGTTCGACGGCCTCGTGCTCGCCGGTGGAGGCGCCGCTCGGCACGGCCGCGCGGCCCAGGGCGCCGCCCGCCAGGTGGACGTCGACCTCGACGGTGGGGTTGCCGCGCGCGTCGAGGATCTCGCGGGCGTTGACGCGGCGGATCGTATAGGGCATGGTCGCCAAGACCCTTCGGGAAAGCGGCGCAGCGTCGTGCTCTGGAAAACAGCGCTTGGCTGCGCGCCGCGCGTCCCCTCGCCGGACGCGCCTCGCCTGGTTTTTATCGACGCGCCGGACGGCGGCTCTTGACCCGAAACGCGGCGCCGGGCGGCACTGGCGGACAAGCCGCCAGTGGCACCCGCCGACGGGAACGTGTCAAGCACGCTGAGGCCGTCCCGGCCGCGGCTCCGCGAGGCCGGAACGGCGCTTGGCGCCGACCGCGCGCGCGGAGTATAAGGGCCGCGGGGCGCCTGTCAACCGTAATGGGCGCGGGCCGGCCGGCCGCGGCCGCGCCGCCGGGCGCGCGGGCGCGAAGGAGCACGTCATGGAGCCTACGCCGTGGTGGGCGGTGGCCGTGGTCGTGGTGTCGCTCCTGGCGGACGCAGGCCTGGCCGCCGCGCCGGCCGCGTCGCCCGAGGAGATGCGGGCGGTTCTCAAGACCCTGCGGCGGGGGCACCCGCGGCTGTTCGTGACGGCCGAGGGGCTGGAGGCGCTGCGGAAGCAGGTCGAGGCCGGGGGGCCCCTGGCGAAGGCCTACGCGCGGATGCGGGCGGACGCGGACAAGGTGCTCGACGCCCCGACGGTCGAGCATCGCCTGGAAGGGCCGCGTCTGCTCACGCAGAGCCGCCGGTGCCTGGACCGCGTCTCCCGGCTCGCCCTGGCGTACCGGCTGAGCGGCGAGAAGAAGTACGCCGACCGGGCGGCCCGCGAGATGGCGGCCGCGGCGGCGTTCCCGGACTGGAACCCGTCGCACTTCCTCGACACGGCCGAGATGTCGTGCGCCCTGGGCATCGGGTACGACTGGCTGTACGACATCCTGCCGGCCGACGAGCGCGAGCGCATCCGCCGGGCGATCGTCGAGAAGGGCCTGGGGCCCGGCCTGGAGTGCTACCGGGGCAAGGCGGCGTACGGCTGGTGGACCCGGGCGACGCACAACTGGAGCCAGGTGTGCAACGGCGGGCTGGCGGTGGGGGCGCTGGCGGTCGCCGACGAGGAGCCGGCGGCCGCCGCCGAGGTCCTCGCCTCGGGCCTGAAGGCCGTGCGCGGGGCGATGGGCCACTTCGGCGTCGACGGCGGCTGGGACGAGGGGCCCGGCTACTGGGGCTATACCCTGATGTACACATCGTACTACCTGGCGGCCCTCCAGTCGTCCCTCGGGACGATGGCCGACCTCGAGAAGTCGCCGGGCCTGTCGGAGGCGGGCATGTTCCGGATCTACTTCTCGGGCCCCCTGGGCCGCACGTTCAACTTCGCGGACGCGGACGACGGCGCCGGCCGTGCCCCGTCGATGTTCTGGCTGGCCCGGACGTTCGACCGCCCCGTCTACGCCTATGACCAACTGCAGGCGATGCGCGGCGACGCGTTCGACCTCCTCTGGGCGCCGGAGCGGGCCGTGAGCCCCAAGGAGGCCGGCCTGCCCCTGGCCAAGCACTTCCGCGGCGTCGGCGTCGTCTTCTTCCGGAGCGACTGGCAGGGCCGCGACGCCCTCTGGGTCGGGTTCAAGGGCGGCGACAACCGGGCCAACCACTCGCACCTCGACCTGGGGAGTTTCGTCCTCGACGCCCTGGGCCAGCGGTGGGCCCTCGACCTCGGCGGCGACGACTACAACCTGCCCGGCTACTTCGGCGGCCAGCGGTGGACCTACTACCGCTTGAACACGCAGTCGCACAACACGCTCCTTCTGGACGGCCAGGACCAGGACCCGAAGGCCAAGGCGCCGATCGTGGCCTTCGTCGGCCGCCAGGACGGCGGCCACGCCATCGCCGACCTTTCGGCGGCGTATCCGAAGGCGAAGTCGGTCCTGCGCGGCCTGGCGATGCTCGGCCCGGCCGACGTCCTTGTGCAGGACGAGGTCGTGGCGGCCGAACCGGTCGAGGTCGTCTGGGGCATGCTGACCCAGGCCGAGGTCAAGGTCGACGGCGCCCGGGCGACGCTCGAGCAGGAGGGCAAGCGGCTGCACCTGCGGGTGCTCGCGCCGGAGGGCGCGGTCGTGGAGGTGACCGGCGCCAGTCCCCCGCCGCCCCAGAAGCAGCAGCCCGACGTGCGCCGGATCGTGGTGCGCCTGCCGGGGAAGGTCGGGGCGGCCCAGGTGGCGGTGCACCTGTCGACGGCCGACCCGGCCCAGGCG
>CAYGZE010000463.1:0-3429 GCA_964354185.1 uncultured Anaerolineales bacterium
GCGCCGGCGGCCGCGTCGGGCCCGATGGCGAGGGCGTAGTCCTCCGGCGTGGCGCCGTCGCGCATGGCGAGGGCGGGCGGCCCGCCGCCCGGGGCCGCGCTCAGCCGCCACCACGCCGCCTTCGCGTCGAGGGCGCGGACCTCGGGCGCCGCGAGGTTCGCCCGCCCGAGTTCCTCCGTCACCAGGCTGCCGAGGAGGCCCGCCACGTCGGCGGGGACCTCGAGGACCTGTTTGCGGTCGAGCGCGAGCGCGCCCGCCTCCAGACGGACCTCCTTCGGGAACGGGACGAGCCGGAGGGCCGACGCCTCGCCCGGCGCGGCCGGCGCCGCCCGCGCGCACGCCGGGTGCAGCAGCACGGCGGCTGCCAGGCCGACCATCAGCACTGGGAGTCTTGCCCGGTTCGCGGCTGCCCTCCTTCCGCGCCGTCGCCGGCACGCTACCGCTTCAGCGTCGAGTCGAAGATATTCCACGGTTCGAACAGGCTGATGGCCCCCTTGTCGGGGATGCCGATGTAGAGGGCCATCCCGACCTCTTCGCCCTCCTTCAGGTGCAGGCCGCACATCTCGTTGCGCGGGAGCGCGAACTCGAAGAACACGGTTCCGCCGGCGGTGCTCGCGGCGAAGGGGTAGACCTCGGGCTTGATGAAGTCGTGCTTGTCGTCGAACCAGGGCCAGCGGCCGAGGTTGCAGTAGTGCATGCGGACGTTGGCCTTCTGGGCGCCGGTCTGCGGGTCGGGCGAGAACTCGGCGTAGACGTTGTCGCCGCCGACGTAGAACCCGTCGGCGTCCTGGTCGACGACGAGCGTCAGTTTGCGCCAGCCGCCCTCGATCGCGAAGGCGTAGTAGAGGAACTTCTCGTCCCACGAGGCCCAGCCCTTGAGTTTCACGCCCGCGTGGTCGAGCCAGTAGTCGGGCTTCTCGGGCCACTCGGTGCGCTTGCCGTCCACCTGGGCCGTGGCGTGGCGGATCACGGGCTGGAAGGGGTAGATGGGGTACGGGTCCTTCCCGTCGGGCACGCCGTCGCCGTCGGAGTCCTTGCTCCTGGGATCGGGACGGGCCCACTTGCCGGGGGTCTTCAGGCGGAGGTCGGTGTTGAGGCAGGAGACCCAGCGGCTGGCGAGGACCTCCTGCATGTCGTCGAGGCCGTCGCCGTCGGTGTCGCGGCTCTTGGGGCTGGAGCCGAAGCGTTTCTCGTCCAGCGGCAGCCGCGCGTCGTCGTCCGGGATGCCGTCGCCGTCGGTGTCGACGGCCGAGTCGATGACGCCGTAGAGGTTCCGCCCGTACTGAATGGGCGTCAGGTGCCGCAGGTGCCACGCGATGCCGTCCCAGTGCTCGCCGTGGTCGTAGGCGGTGCACCAGTCCCAGCCGGGGTACTGGGGCGAGAAGTGGCAGAAGACGTCGCGGTCGTCCTCGCTGTCGAGGCCGCTATGGCCGTACTGGCTCTCGAACTGGTGCTTGTACTCGTGGCAGAGGAGCCAGGCGACGTCGCTCCCGCCGAGGAAACTGCTGTTGCCCGGGTTGGGCCACTCGACGCCGTACGTCCCGCCGCCCGAGCCCTGGTACTGCCACGCCTTGCGGCCGGCGTCCCAGGCGCGGTTGGCGGTGCAGATGACCTGCCCGGCGTAGACGACGTCCTTCTTGCCGGCCTTCTCGATGAGGGTGCGGAGCGACTCGCCCTCGTTCGCGCGGGGCAGTTTCATGAAGGCCTCGTCGACGTCCTGGCGGTCCTTGCCGGTGCGGTACATCGTCTCGTCGACGTACACGTCCAGGTCCAGCCAGTACCGCATCGACGAGTTGCACCAGTAGAACTTCTGCGTCTCGCGGAAGTCGCGGCGGTAGAGTTCGATCTCGGCGGCCGGCATCGGCTCGGGCATCGTCGCGCCGGGCGCGACCGCGTCCAGGTTCACGACGTTCGGCAGGAGGAGCACCTTCACCGGCAGGCGCACAAAGACCATCCGCCCGGACGGGGCCTGGGTGGTGAAGGCGTACTCGCGGCTCCAGCCGCCGCCGGGGATGCACCGCATGTCGGGCGACGCCAGGCGGTAGTAGTACCGCGTGCCCGGCTCGAGGCCCGTGATCTTGAGTTCGTGCTGCGTGGCCTCGCGCCCGCGGCCGGCCACGTGCCGGATGGCGGCGGCGTCGGCCTCCCAGGGCTTCTCGAACCCCGGCGTCCGCTCGGGATGGCCGCCGGCGCGGAACATGGCGGCCGCCTGGGTCGGGCGGAGCGTCTCGTACGTGATGACCGCCTCGCCGCGCCCGACGCTCGCGACGCGCGGGCTCGGCGGCAGCCGCAGGTCGGCGCCAAAGAAGACGATGCGGCTGTTGCCCGAGTCGGCCACGACGATGTCCCCGTTCGGGGCCACCGCCACGTCGGTCACGTCGCGCATCTTGCCGTAGGGCCCGCCCGCCAGCGTGGCCGACTTCTGGCTCTCGTTCGTCAGGTCGCCGCGGTTCTCGAAGATATTGAGCGACCCGAAGCCGGTGTCGCAGCCCAGGAGGCGGCCGTGGGCGTCGCCGTCGATGCCCTTGGTGACCCACCAGCCCCAGATGATGCCCGTCTTCTCGGGGCGGCGCTTGATTTCGCCCGTGGCCGAGTCGTAGTCGAGCACCTCCGCGCGGCAATTCCAGCCGTTGGCCACGAACAACCGCTTCAGGGCCCGGTCGTAGAAGATGCCGCCGGGTTCGTTGAACTGGCCGGGGTCGGTCCGCTCCCAGTCCTTGGGCGTCTTCTTCCCCTCCTTGTCGGGCTTGAGGAGGTCCTCCGGCATCGGGCCGGTCCGGTTGGCTAGGGTGAAGACGTGCTTCCCGTCGCGGTCGAAGACCTGGAGGCGGTGGTTGTGCGTGTCGGTGACGAGGATGTGGCCGTTCTCGTCGACGGCGACCTTGGTGGGCGTGCGGAACTCGCCGTCGGCCTCGCCGGGCTTCGGGCCGCCGATCGCGAGGACGGGTTTGCCGTCTGGCGAGAGGATCTGGATGCGGTGGTTGCCCATCTCGGCGACGATGAGCCGCCCCTGGCCGTCGACCGCCACGTCGGCAGGCTGGCGGAACTGGCCGGGCCCGTCGCCCTCCGAGCCGATCGACTTGGCGAGCGCGAGGTCGGGCCCGAAGACCAGGATGCGGTGGTTCCCCGTGTCGGCCACCAGGAGCCGCCCGCCCGCGTCGAAGCCGATGCCCTGGGGATTGGCGAGCGTCACGTCCTTTGGCGGGGCCGCCTCTTCGCCGACCGCCGCCCCGGCCCCGAGGGCCGCGAAGATCAACGCCGCCGAAAGGATCGTCCGACGCATGAGATGGCTCCTGGCGCTCGGCCCGGGCCGGCCGGCCCGGGGATTCCCGAAAGGCGTCCGCCCGGCGCCGCGCCGGGCGGGGTGTATCCCCATTCTGACGGCCGCCCCGCCGTCCGCAAGCAAAGAATCCGGGCCGTTGCCGTTGT
>CAYGZE010000464.1:0-3409 GCA_964354185.1 uncultured Anaerolineales bacterium
AGACGAACAGTTCCTGGTCGAGGTACATCGGACGGTCGAGGATCAGGTAGTTGCCCATTTCGATGAGTTCCTGCGGCAGGTCGGTCTCGGCGCCTTCGAGGACGATGATGAAGTCGCTGCCCGGCAGGAGCGTCTGCTGGCCGAACTCCTCGATCACCTCGATCATCTCTTTGCGCTGGAGTTCCAGGAGCGTCTCGCGGTTGAGGTCGTCGAGGCCCAGGCCCATGCCGTCGACGCACGCCAGCGCCAGGTTGGAGACGACGCTGAGCGTGTCCGACGCGGCGATGCGGAAGCCGCGCGCCAGGACCGTGGTCTCGCCGCGCATGTCGAGCGTGCCGGTCGGGGCCCCGGGGGCCGCGGGCGTGCCCGTGACGATCGTGTTGCTCCACTCGTGGAACCCCAGCAGGGGCGCGGCGGTGGACGTGCCGTCCGGATGGTGCACGCGGGCGGAGACGACGCTCCAGTCCCAGACGTCCTGCTCGAGGCCCACGTGGATGATCTCGGTGTCCGGGATGTCGCCGGACGCGGGGTTGCTCCAGGTGTGCAGGAGATCGTCCTTGTGGTCGTTGTCGACGCTCGCGGTGCCGAACGTGTCGAAGTGGTCGGCCCCGTTGTTGTCGTAGTGGAAGATGGGCACCGGGTTGTTGGTGCCGGTCGTCTGGATCCTGAACGACCGGGTCGCCTTGCCGCCCGCGTTCTGGTAGTCCCAGTTGATGCCCAGGGTGCGCAGGCCCAGCGGCTGGCCCGAGGCGAGGTTCAGATTGACGAACCCGTCGATCATGCGCATGCCGGCCGCATGGTCGCCCGGGGTGCGCCACTGGAAGTGGCCGCCGCCCTCGGCCCAGTTGTTGGGGTCGCCGGGGTTGTAGGCCGAGATCACGATGTCGGCCACGCCGCCGGGCGCCTCGGCGAAGCTGAGGTCGTGGCCGTACATGTAGTTGAAGGCGTCGAGTTCGTCGTGCGAGAGGACGTGGTTGTAGTCGCCCGGGTTGATCCAGGACCGCAGCACTTCGTTATTCTGGTCGGCCACGGCCACCACTCCGCCGCCGCCCTGCTGCCAGTTGCGGGCCACGGCATGGGCCTGGTCGGGGTGCTGCATGCCGAGGACGTGGCCCAGTTCGTGCACCACGATGGACCGGATGTCGCCGAAGGCCTGCCAGCCGTTGGCCCGCCCGTAGGAGTACACGGCGCCGTCGGCCGTCGCGTTGGCGGTGTCCCACTGGCTGAACGCCAGGCGCACCTGGTCCGCGACGCGCGCGTTCGGCCAGTTCACGCCGAAACTGGCGTCGAAGCGGTAGGTCAGGTTGATGGCGTCCCACGAGGGGAAGTCGTTCGGATTCGTCGCCAGGTCCGAGAAACCGGAGGCATCCACCCCCGTGAACGTGGCGAAGCCCAGGGCGCCGGACGGCGCCGCCGCCAAGGCCATCGCCAGCGCGAGGGCCGCCCCCAGAAGCACGCCCGTACCAGGGCGCCGCATGTGTCTCGATGACAGTTTCATCGTCAGTCTCCTTTCCACTCACGCGCCGGAGCGCTTGAGTGCGTCCATTCCCCTGTGGTTCGATCCCCGCTCCTCCACCCGAAGCGGGCCCGCCTGAGGCGGGCTACACCGCCCGGGACCGCCGTCAGCCAACGTCGCTACCGCCACCACCTCCTTCCCACGCTGCGTGCATCCCGCGCGCCCCGGCATGCGGCGCCGGGGCGCGCCCTGCGCGTCCATCCCCTCAAGGCCCGGAGCGCAAGGCTTGACGTCTATCCTCCCAGGCCGACGGCCGCCTCCGCGATGCCAGGGCGCCCCGGCACAACGGGACATCCGTGCTGGGTTCGCGCGGTGCGCAGAGACTCCCCGTGGGAACTGACAGGTGGGTCGCTTGCGGGACGAACGCCCGCAGGATCTGCCCCCGCCCTCACCCCGGAAAAAGTGCTCTCGCTCCCGCCTCAAGGAGGGGCAAACCGCGTGCCAGACGCCCTCGGGACGCCCCAGTCCCGCGGCCAAGCCTGCCTGGCAGGTCGCCGGACGCGATTTTGCCCGGTGTCGGAGCAGGTTCCGTTTATGCCGGCGACGTTGCCCTGAAACAACGTGCCGGGGCAGCAGGCTTCGCGCCAGCATCGTAAGGCGTTCTCAGGAATGGACCTGCGGTTGTGTTCGCCCAAGCCGAGGGGGGCGTTGCCTTTTCGCAACAGATGATGCACGACCTCGCCGGTCTTGTGCCGCGGATTGGGGTAGGCCCGCCGGAGGCAGGGCTGGACGGGCGGGCAGGCTCGGATGGCGGCTCGGGGCGCTGGGGGAGACGGCCTTGGGCCTCAGTCGGGGACGGCCGAGGCACAGGCCCAGGTCCGATAACTGGAAGGGCCCGTCCCCTTCCTCGCCCGTTTTGACATATGCACCAGGTCCGGTATAATTGGGTGGGCGGAAGAGAGGGGTCCTCTCGCGGACGGGGCGCGCCCTGCCGGGGCGTGCCGGGGGGGGTGTGGCGGAGACCTGACGTCATGCCCGATTCCAGGGCCAGGATGGTGTGGGGGACCGCGCTGGCGGTCCTGCTCGCGGCCGCGGCGGCGCATGCCCCCGCCGGGACGCGGCGCCACAACGTCGACGACAGCGAGTACACGTCCCTGGCAGCCGAGGCGGCTTATGACTGCGTCGGCCTGATCTCCACGCCGGCCATCCTGGCCTCGGGCGTCCTGGTGGCCGACAACTACGTGCTGACGGCGGCTCACGTGGGCGAGGCCGCCGGCACGATGACCTTCACGCTCGCCAGCGGCGAGTACCTGCGGGCCTGGACGGTGATCCAGCCCGGATGGACGGGCGATCCCGCCGACGGCAGCGACCTGGCGCTCGTTCGCCTGAGCGCCCTGGTGCTCGACGAAGAGCCCGCGGCGTTCTACACCGCCACGGACGAGGTCGGGAAGACCGGCACGGTGGTCGGCTTCGGCAAGACCGGCACGGGCCTGACGGGGGCCACCGAGCCGGCCGGGACCAAGCGGGCCGGCCAGAACGTCTGGGACACGACGGGCGGGCCGTACGGGTATCCGGACGACGTGCTGCTGGCCGATTTCGACAGGCCGTCCCCCTCGCCTCCCGGTGGCAACTGGTTCGGCAGCCGACACCCGATCGCCCTGGAGTACCTGGCGGCCTCCGGCGACAGCGGCGGGGGCATGCTCCTTTCCGACAGCGGCGTGCAGAAACTGGCCGGCATCGTCAGTCTCGTGGCCTGGCGGGACGGCGAAGGGGACTCCGACTACGGCGACGCCATGGGCGTGGTGCGCGTCTCGTCGTACCTGGACTGGCTGACGACGACCTTGTCGACGGCGTACACGATGACGTGGGCGGGCACGAGTGGCGGGTTCAACGTCGCCGGGAACTGGCAGACGACGTTCGGCGGGAAGGCGGCCAGCGCCGTGCCCGGCTCGC
>CAYGZE010000465.1:0-3376 GCA_964354185.1 uncultured Anaerolineales bacterium
GAACTGGCGGGAATCATGCCGCGATCTCCACGGCGGAGCAAGCGTCTGTTCGGGCCTGGGCGGGCGTTCGATAGTCCAGGCGCGCCAAGATCCAGTGTTCGTTGTAGAGCCGCTTGAACTCCAGCAGGGCCCGCCGCAGGTCCTCCACCGTCTCGAAGGTGTGGACCCACAGGAGGTTCTCCTTGGGGTTCGAGTCTGGTCCCGGCGCAGATTCCCGAGGGGGTTCCCCCACAGGATACCCAGGGCACCGAGGACGCAGAATCGTGGGAGGAACATGGTTGGATCCCTGGTGCCCTTATGAACCGGGGTTTCCCACATAACCTTGAGCCGCGACTGTCGCAGGCCACCTATGTTCGATCATCTCTTGTCCGACGTTTTCCAGGTGACTTCTCGCTGACGACTGGCGTCAGCAGCTTCCATGATCTTATCTCGCCGTCGCGCTTAGCCAAGAGGATTCTCGACGCCCCCACAACCCTTGCGGAGCCCTGTATCACACAGTGGACGAATACCGGTGAGTCGGATTGGGTCTTCCGGGCATGAGGCAGCGGAGCGCCCGAATCCTGGCCGATACGCCGCTCTCGCCGGATGCGCCAAAGGCTGCCCTTATGATCTCTTCCAGTTTCTCCGGCGGCATCTGCACTCGAGCGTTCAGGATAAGGGTAGCTTGGACGCCCATGAACGACTTGCTGCCATGCACCGCAACTCCTCCCCCCAGGCACGTGAGATTGGCCGTGCATTCCTCGCCGCCGGACTCGATCGCCAGCTTGACGTGGCCGATCTCGGCGTTGTGTTGTTTGAACGCTTCGTGCAGGCGGTCCAGCAGATCCCGGGCATACTTCCCCCATTCGGTCTTGCCGCCGGCGGATTCGAGGTCGACCACGGCATTGAGCCAGCCCAGAACCGCCTCGCCCTCGGCATAGCGGTCATAGTCAACCTCGACAATGCGCTTGCCAGCCTGTTTGCCGCTGAGAATGGCACCGAGCCAGGCATCCAGCCCCTCGCCCGTGCGCGCGGAGATTGCTCCAGTCTCCGAGTTCGGGAATGCTCCGCGGAGCGCCTCGACCAGGGCGCTTCGTTCCTCTACGCAGAGCGTGTCAACCTTGTTCAGCAGAATGTGGTCGGCCTCCTCCATCTGGAGGCGGAGAATATAGAGGGCGCTGGCGTGCAACAGAGAGCCTTTCTCCTGCAGTACCTCCCGGACGCGCTCCGGGTCTGCGAGGACGGTAAGCGCCGGCCCGACCGTGCCCTTGCCGACGTCACGCACCTGGCACCAGCAGGTTCTCGTGAAACACCTTGGCTCCTCTGTGTTCAGCGGCGATAATGGACCGATCTGTGGGGTGGCTTCGAACGGACCGCCTGAAGGGAGTGGCAACGCTATGGTCATGGGCAAGAGAAAAGTGATGGCGAGCCTGGACAAGTGCCCGTGCGCCGGCCGCCATCTGGAGAAGTTTGTCCAGCCGGCGGTGCTGTCGCTCCTGGCCGAAGAGCCGCTGCACGGATACCTTCTCCTGCAGCGTCTGGGCAGAATGCCGATGTTCAAGGGCCACGTCCCGGATTCGACGGGCGTTTACAGATTCCTGAAGGCCATGGAGGACCGCGGGTTGGTCGTGGCCACGTGGGATCTGTCCGAAAGCGGTCCAGCCAAGAAGCAGTTCCGGCTAACCGCTAAGGGACGGAGATGCCTGGAGACGTGGGTGGCGACGCTCGAGGGGTATTGTGACGGGCTCGCCCACATGCTGAGGACACTACGCCAGGCAGTAGGAAGAACCGTACGTGGCAAGAGGCGCGGCTGTAAGTGAGACGATCTCTTCCAGGGCTCCCGGTGACGGTGAGCTTCTGCCCTTCGGCAACCACAAACGAGTTGGTCGTCCCCAAGCCTACTAGCGGAAACTCGCCCGCACCAGAGCGCTGCCGGTCCACGTGATGTCAGCTTTGCAGCCGAACGCGTTGGCGATGCCGTCGACCGTACCCGCCGTGGGCGAACTCCACTTCTGCACGTGCTCCGCCGGACCGTATTGGTTACAGGGGTGTAACGAGTTCGTGTTCCTGCCCCGAAGTACCTTGCCTTCAGAAGGAGAGCGCGTGAAGATCGCTACCGACAACTGACCGGGCGACGACGCGGCGGCTGATCCCCGACGCGGAGTCCAAGAGGATTTGAGGCCGTGTGGGGCCACACACCCGCACGGCCTTCTCTTTTTGGCCGTCGCCCGGTCGGGTCCGCAGGCGGCGAGGCGTGGCGCTCGATGCGGCTCATACCCGCACGAATGCCGGTTCGATTCCGGCGCCTGCTACCAGCACGGAAGCCGAGGCCGACATGGCCGACGACCTGGAAGACGCGATTCGCGAGAACGCCGCAGGGCCGGCGGAGGCCCACGGCGATTCCGGCGGGGTGAAGCAGCACAGCCTGCCCGACCAGATCGCGGCGGACAAGTACCTGGCGGGGAAGCGCGCGGCGGCGGACCCGGCCAAGGGTTTCACGCGGCTGAAGATCGTGCCGCCGGGCACGTGTTGAGGACGAGCGATGGGCTGGTGGCCTTTCGGCAAACGGGCGAAGCCAATCGTGCGGGTCATCCGCGCCAAGTTCGACTCCGCCCAGACCACGCCCGAGAACCGCCGCCACTGGGCCAACGCCGATGGCCTGGCGGCTGACGCAGCGGCCAACCCGGAAGTCCGCCGGACGCTCCGGAACCGCGCCCGGTACGAGGTGGCCAACAACTCCTACGCGCGCGGCATCGTCCTCACCCTCGCCAATGACGTGATCGGCACGGGCCCGCGGCTCCAGATGCTCCTCGGCGCCGCCGAGGCCAACCAGACGCTCGAGCGGGAGTTTGCCGCATGGGCCAAGGCCGTGGACCTGGCCGGCAAACTCCGCACGATGCGGATGGCCCGGGCCCAGGACGGCGAGGCGTTCGCGGTGCTCTTCTCCAACGAGGCCCTGGACTCGCCCGTGCAACTTGACCTGCGCCTGGTCGAAGCCGACCAGGTCGCGACGCCGGGTATGGTGCAGCAGAAGCCGGGCGCCGTCGACGGCATCGTCCTTGACGAGTTCGGGAATCCCCAGGAGTACCACGTCCTCAAGGCCCATCCGGGGGGCGGCACTGCGGCCCTCGCCCAGGAGTACGGCAAGGTCCCCGCCGAGTCGATGGTCCACTGGTTCCGCGCCGACAGGCCCGGCCAGTCGCGCGGCCTGCCGGACAGAAGCAGCGTCCGAATTGGCTTCCACTGCGGCATGCCATCCTCTCCTCTCAGGCTAACACGCGCTGGAGGTCCAGTTGGAGTCGGCTCGTGTCGTCCATGGTCTCTCTCGTAGCGGGCGAGGGCTCAGTTGCCTCGCTTGTTGCGCTCGGCCTTCAAGGTGTTGAACTTGGTGGCAAGG
>CAYGZE010000466.1:0-3375 GCA_964354185.1 uncultured Anaerolineales bacterium
ACCTATAATATAGAATAGATATGGCAGATATAACAATGTGTAAAGGAACTAGATGCCCTAAGAAGAAAAGCTGTTATAGACATACAGCTCCTGTAACCCCCTACTGGCAAGCCTATTTTACTATAGTACCTTATGATAAGAATACCAAGACTTGTGAACATTACTGGAATAATAAATAATATGAGACTATTAAAAGCAATTTTGAGACAAACAGTTGATCTACTATTCTTAGCGGCAACATTGACATTCTTAATTATGTTCCTATGTAATAAATGGGATGATGCTGGATTTTGGTTGGGTCCCTGTGTATTATATGTAGCTGGCAATACTTGGAGTAAAGCCCACCTATCAATTTGGATAGAAGATAATAAACTTAATAAATAAATACTATGAAAAGATTAATACTTATTCTAATTACCATAATTTTCATTATTGGTATATCTTCATGTGCTTCTAATAGACTTATTACATATAAGCCTAACCATAAGTGTAGTACATATAATGACGTAACTGATTTACATAAAAGGCAGGATATTCCTAGGTCACTTAGGAATGACTATCCTAAACACTATAGGTAAATGAAACCGACAGCAGAAGAAATACTAAAAGACAAACTTGGTAGAAACTATTCTATTTTATCCCCATTAGGTATAGATACTATTCTTGCCGCTATGGAAGCCTACGCTACTCAGGAAGTAGCTGCTATTGAAGAAAAGTATTTGGCAGAATTATTAGAAGCGTATGCGGTCAAGTCAGAACCAGCCGAACCACAAAAAACATCAACATCTGAATTTTGTGTCTGTCCTATTCCTGATAGGGAAACAGGATATGATTATTGCAATATCTGTCATAGGCACGTTTCTCCACAAAGAATGGAACTTCTGACAAAAGAAATTGAAAGCACGCCAACTAAATTGCAGTCTAAGTCAGAACCAGCCGAGGGTACAGATATGATTGGTAAGCAAATTAAGCAGCTAAAGGAGTTTCACACAGCCTTTAACCTGCCTCAAAGAGATATACCAACCATTATTCCACCTGAGGAATTTAAGTTGAGGCATAAGATTCTTATGGAAGAAGTTGGCGAATTGAGCGATGCTTACTTTGTTGGGGACATTATTGAAGTTGCCGATGCTATAATGGATTGTCTCTATATACTTATTGGAACTGCCCTTCAATTTGGGATAGCCGATAAACTTGAATCCTGTTTTGATGAAGTTCACCGAAGTAATATGAGCAAATTAGGAAATGACGGTTATCCGATAATGCGTGAAGATGGCAAGGTAATGAAGAGTGAAAACTATACACAACCCGACCTGAAAAGAGTTCTAAATGAACCTACTGCCGCACAGCAACAGCCGACAGCCGAGGGTGCAGAGGAGATAATAGATAAGTATGATGCATTCATGTATGAACGCTCTAAATTCTTTGAAAGGGCGGATGCTATTAAAGCCATGAATGAGTTTGCCGCCCTCCACGCCCAGCGACTTGCCGATAAGATGGTAGAGGAGAGACTAAAATCATTTTTGCTTTGGTTAGAGAAAGAAGGCTATAATTTAGATTTTGAGTGGGATGAAAATTTAATTGATGAATACCTTATGAAAGGAGAGAGCAAATGACAAAAGAATTAGATGAAAAATTATGTAAGGACTATCCAAAGATATTTGTTGATAGATATGCAGATATGAGAACTACAGCTATGTGCTGGGGTTTTGACTGTGGAGATGGTTGGTACTGGCTAGTAGATAATCTATGTAACTGTATTCAACAATATATAGATAATAATAAACATCTTAGTATATCTCAGATGGTGTATGATTCAGTAGTAGCTACTCAGGTTAAAGAGAAATTTGGTGGATTAAGATTTTATTATACTGGAGGGGATGAAACTATAGACGGAATGGTCTGGCTTGCAGAACATTTATCATATAATATATGTGAAAAATGTGGATCTACTCAGAATGTAACTCAAAATACTGAAGGATGGGTATATACACTTTGTAAAACTTGCAGAAATGGAAAAACTTAAACCATACGAAAGATGCCCTAAGTGTGGTAGATTTATAAAGAGAGAACTATTTAATTTCATAAGGCATACTTTTCATGAATGTCCAGAGCAGCAACTATTTGTTTATTCTATTAATGGAAGTATATTAACTAAACGAAAGATTTTATATGGAAATCAAAAAACGACCAATCATTGGAATTCCAGGATGGAAGACTGATGAAAATACCTTTGGTGTACCAATCACCTATCTACGATACGCAATGTTCTTTGGTACACCCAGAGTCCTTACTATGGAAGAGGAAATTGATCATAATTTAGATTTACTCATAATTCCAGGAGGAGCTGACGTAGATACTTTAAGATATGGACAAATACCTCACTTTTATACTAGTAGACCTGATCCAGTAAAGGAGTATTTTGATACAGTAGTTATGCCTAAGTACATAGATGCGGGTATCCCCCTATTCGGAATTTGCCGGGGCATACAAACTATTGCAGTACACTTCGGGGCTCAATTAATTCAGAATGTAATAGACCATAAGACTAATGTAACTGATAGAGCTGATACAGTTCATGGTATAGACTTACTTCCTGGTTTATTCAAAGAGGAATATCTTAAATATTGTGATGAGGAAAACTATAATGCCAATATAAAGGTAAATTCTCTACATCATCAATGTGTATCCAATAGAGACTTTCCTGAATGTCTTGAGATATTAGGTATATTTCCTCATAAGAATCATCCTACTATTGAAGTAATCAGACATAAGACCCTTCCTATATATGCTGTACAGTATCACCCAGAGGAATTAACAATAGATCCTTTTGGAGATTTTATTATTAAGAAATTATTTGCAATGAGTAAAAACTATGTAAATGAAGCAGTCTGAAATTAGAAGTAATAACAAACTTATTGCTGAGTTTATGGGATTACGCCCTATAGAAAGTATACAGCATGGGGGATATTATCAGTTAGATAAGCATAGAGGAAAGATCTGGTATAGGAATAGAGATGATGTTTATGAAAAATGTAAATATCATTCTTCTTGGGATTGGCTGATGCCAGTAGTTAAGAAAATTGGTAGTACTGATTGGAGTTCAGTAGATATTCATTGGGGTACTGGGTCTGTTGACTCATTTGCATGGTGTGATATTGAGTGGTCTGATAGTAAAAAAGGATTCAAGACAAGTGATAAGATAAATGGTGATGAACAATCCTTAATAACTGCTGTTTGGGTAGCAGTAATTGAATTTATCAAATGGTATAATAAAAATAAATAATATGCATAAAGTATTCGTGTATGGCTCACTGTTAAGTGGCATGGGTAATCATGGACTACTAAGTAATTCTCTTAAAATAGGAGATGCTA
>CAYGZE010000467.1:0-3365 GCA_964354185.1 uncultured Anaerolineales bacterium
GGCCATGAAGTCGAGGAAGTCCTTCATCTCGCCGGCCGAGCGGATGGCGTTGTCGGCGACGACGACGGCCCCCGGCTTCATCTTGGGCTCCAGGGCCTTGAGGTACTTGAGGTAGTCGTGCTTCAGGGCGTCGAGGAAGACGAAGTCGTACTCGCCCTCCAGGTCGGCCAGGACCTTCAGGGCGTCGCCCTCGATGACGGTGACGGTGTCCTGGAGGCCCATCTTCTCGACGTTCTCGCGGCAGGTCTTGACCATGCCGGGATCGATGTCGATCGTCCAGAGGTGCCCGCCGTTCCGCTCGAACCCGACGCCCATGTTGATGGCGCCGTAGCCCGTGGCCGAGCCGACCTCGACGCCGCGCTTGGCCTTGCGGGCCTCGACGAGGATCCGGAGGAACATCGCGTCGCCCGGCGCCGTGTTGAGGCCGATGCGGTGGAAGTCCTTGATGATCTGCCGGCGCTCAGCGTCGCTCGGCTTGGCGCCCTGCTCCGAGTAGGCCTGGACGCACACCAGCGCCGCCACGGCCGCGCACGCCGCCGCCATCGCCAGTCCCCATCGCCTCATGATCGTCTCCTTTGCCGGCGTTCCCGTTCGGGCGGGCATTATACCAGCGGCCGCGGGCGGTCCAAGCAAAACGCCCGCGCTCTTGACGCGCCGCTCGCCCTCTGGCACCATGCCTGCGGTTGCCGCGGAAACGAGCGGAGGCGCACGATGACCCGAGTCCCCGCTGTGTCACAGGGCCCTTCCACGGCCCTCAAGGTCCTGGGCGTCACCCTGGTCGCCGGGGGCGGCCTCGCGTGGCTCATCGTCTTTGCGCTGCTCGCCCTCGCCGTGCCGCGCTTCGAGGAGATCTTCCAGAAGTTCGACGTCGAGGGCGGGCTGCCCGCGCTCACGCAGGCGCTCATTGCCGTTTCGCACGTCATCAAGACCTGGTGGTACGCCGGGGTCCCCATCGGGGTCCTGGCGATGGCCGTCCTCGTGTACGCGTGCCTCGTTTGCCGGTCGCGGGCGGGGATCTACGCGGCCGCGGCCTTCGCCGCCCTCTCCCTGGTGGCCGCCTTCATCGCCTCGGTGCTGGTGGTGATCGGCATGTTCCTTCCCATGGTCGATCTTGTCCAAGACGTCGGCACGCCCGCCTAGCCACGCCGCCCGGCAAGAGAAGGGCCCCCGGCCGCGGCCGGAGGCCCGTTTGTCATCGTTCGGCGTGCGGCCTTTCCGGCGGTCAGACCTCCCACCCCTTGCGGTACGTCCGCCGCACGTACTGGTTGACCTCGCGCACGTTCGTGCACTGCATCTGCGCGACGTCCCAGAGGAGTTTCTTGCCGACGCCCGCGAACATGGCCAGGTGGCCCGCCAGGGCGAACGCCGTCAGGGGCCCGGCGGAGTCGGTGAAGTTCGAGCACGGGGCCCCGCCGTTCTTGATGCAGTGGAAGAGGTCCTCGATGGGCCCGCCGTGGGCCCGCGGCAGCGTCTTCTCGGGCGACGGGAACTCCTTGTGCTTCTCCTCGGGCAGGATCCGCGAGTCGCTCCCGATCAGGCCCTTGTCGCCGACGAAGAGGGTGAACTCGCCGAACTTGCGGTCGTTCGCCTTCTCGGCCTCCTTCATGACGTCCGGCTTCAGGCCTTCGTGGTCGTACACGTAGACCTTCACCGGCGGCATGCCGGCCCGGGCGGGGACCTCGTAGCGGACGACGTTGTCCTGCGGGTACATCTCGGCGCTGCCGCCCTTCGTGTTCAGGCACTCGACCGTGTAGGTCTTGGCCTCGGCGATCTTCAGGGCCCAGAACAGGGCGTCGAGGTTGTGGCACGCCATGTCGCCGATCGTGCCCGTCCCGAAGTCGCGCCACGACCGCCAGTTGAACGGGTGCAGGCCCTCGTGGTAGTCGCGGTAGGGGGCCGGGCCGATCCACTCGTCCCAGTGGAGGCCCTGGGGGACGGGCTTCGTCTCGGGCCGGCCGCCGCTGCCGCCGAAGTTGCGGCCGAGGATGGCGTGGGCCTCCAGGACGTTGCCGACCGCGCCGGCCCAGATGTACTCG
This sequence comes from uncultured Anaerolineales bacterium, assembly GCA_964354185.1. Lineage (GTDB taxonomy): Bacteria > Planctomycetota > Phycisphaerae > FEN-1346 > FEN-1346 > CAYGZE01. The sequence goes on from CAYGZE010000467.1 coordinate 2,037, forward strand.
CACACGCGGCGGATGCCCTCGCCGCAGTGGCCCTGGTTCCCCATCTGGGTGGCGACCTTCTTGTCCTTGGCGGCCTTCGCCAGGACGTAGCACTCGCGGATGTTGTGCGCCAGGGGCTTCTGGCAGAAGGCGGCCTTGCCCAGGTGGATGGCCCGGATGGCGGCCGGGGCGTGGTTGTGGTCCGGCGTCGCCGTGAGGACCACGTCGAGATCCTTCGCGCACTCGTCGAGCATCTTGCGGTAGTCGCAGTAGACCTTCGGCTCGGGGGCGCCGTCTTTGTTGCGCTCCGCGAACTTCTTCATCGCCTCGGCGACCTTGCCGTCGTCCACGTCGACGAGGGCGACCAGCCGCTCGTTGAGGGCGCAGTCGACGCTGTAGCCGCCCATGCCGCCGCCGCCGACGACGGCCACGCCCAGTTTCGCCTGGGGCGCCCCCTCGGCCAGGATGTACGGGCCGCGCAAGAAGGCCGTCGCGGCCGAGGCGCCCGCCAGGGCCGCGCTCGTCTTCAGGAACCTGCGTCGTGTGTACCGGGTCGACATGCCACCGCCTCCTTTGCCTGGTTACCCTCTAGCCTATACGAGCGACCCCCCGGCTTCGGCCGGCCCTCGCGGCCGCCCGCAATGGTACCCCGCGGCCCGGGGCGGAGCAAGCGAGAAGGTGCCTGCTGGTGCCGGCTGGACGGCGGATGGGTTGGGACGCCGGCGGGCCCATGGAGGCGCCGAAGTGCTTGACCTTCCCAGAATTCGTGTTATGATGCCTATTGAGGTATCAGCGCAGGGCCGGGGCCGGGCGAGCGGGCCCCGCGCCGGTACCGGGCCGCGCCGGCGGCCCAGGGGGGATGGCCGTGGCGATTCGTCCGCTCAAAACCACCATCGTGCGCCGGACGTCGGGTCTGGCGCTTCTTGCCGCCGGCATCCTCATCGCGTCCGTCCTTGCCGCGCCGGCCGGGGCCACCTCCGAGACGCGGACGATCGGGCCGTTCAACGTCACGTTCTACGGCAATCACGAGAACGATGGCACCAACTGGGGCTATCAGGACTGGACGACCCCACAGAAGGACGACTTCGCCGCCGCCGTCGCCGCCTGGGACAGCCACATCCTCAACACCCAGGGCCGCCAGATCGTCATCCACGCCTTCTGGGACGACCTGGGCGGGGACACCCTCGGCGAGACGTACGGACCCAACAACGGCGACGGCACCACCTCCTGGTCCTACGTCGAGCACGTCTGGCGGGACGGCGTCAACTACAGCGGCCCCTGGTCCGCGTGGGACGCGTACGTCGTCTTCGACATCGGGGCCGCCGGCACCGCGGGCGGCTGGAACTTCGG
>CAYGZE010000468.1:0-3301 GCA_964354185.1 uncultured Anaerolineales bacterium
GCTCGTGGCTTGCGGCTTGAGGCTTGCCGCTTGTGGCTTGGGCCTCCGGTCTTTTCCCCTTGCGGACGCATTCAGACCCGTTAGGATGGAGGCATGCGGCGGCTCCGGCGCTGGCCGGGTGGCCGGCACCCGATGGCCGCCGAGACAGGCGACGGGGGGAGAAGTAGCATGTCCCCATTCTCCCAGGCCTCACGTAGGAGCGAGGAGTGCGGCCAAGTCCAATGAACGCGCTGGCCGTGACGTCGCTCGCCATGGGCATCGTTCCCTGGATGGTGCTCGTGTCTCTGTATGGTCTGCTCCCCTGGCTCATGGTTGGGGTGGACGTCCTGTTTGTGATCCTTGCCCCCTGGGGACATGCTTCCGCGGTAGTCGAAAGGGCAGTCCTTCTCTTGCTCGGGACTCTCACGCTGGGGACGGCTTCGGTTGCGATAGCCCTTGGGCTTGTGGCGCTCGGGCAGATCCGCCGGTCCGGCTACAAGCAGACAGGCAGAGCGCTGGCCATTATCGGTGCCCTTGCTGGGGCATCGTTTGTGGTGGTCGCATTATGCCTCGCGTTTGTTGTGGCCTGTGTAGTCTAGGGCCGCCGAGACGGGCGAGGGGGGAGACGCGGCATGTGCCCGTTTCCCGGTTGAGCGCGGGTGCCGGGCCCGCCGGTTGGCGGCCTACAGGAGGGTCTCTGCGATGGGACTTTTCGGCAAGAGCGCCTATGGGAAACGGTGCGAGGAGTTCGATCGTCAGCAGGCCGAGACGCGGCGTCAGTTGGAAGCGACCCGGGCCCATCAGGAGGAGTTCGAGCGTCAGCAGGAAAGGGCCCGGGCCCAGCAGGAGGAGACGCAACGCCAACTCCAGGTCTACGCAGCCCACGTCCAGGAGGCTGGACGTCAGCAGGTTGAAGCACGTCGCCAGCTCGAGGAGAGGGCCCGCCTGCTGGGCGCTGAGAAGGAGGATGCCGAGAGGACGTCTCGTCTCTTGCAGAGGTGCGAGGAACTCGCCCGCCGTTTCGAGGGGCTTCTCTCCAAGTGGGAGTCACGCGGCGGGGCCTGACCGCCGGCGGCCTTGAGGCACGGGGCGGGGGGGCCTATAATGGCCCGCCCATGGATTCGGCGCGGGTGCACATCACGGCCTACGGCTGCCAGATGAACCGGCTCGATGCCGCGCTCGTGGCCGAGGTCATGCAGGCCGCCGGCGCCCGGATCGTCGCCGACCCGGCCGAGGCCGACGTCCTCCTCTACCTCACCTGCGCGGTGCGCGGCCACGCGGAGGACCGCGTCTTCTCGAACCTCGGGGCCCTCGCGGCCCGCAAGTGCCGCCGGCCGGACCTGGTCGTGGGCCTCCTCGGGTGCATGGCCCAGGAGCACGGGGAGGCGGCGTTCGCGCGGGCGCCGGTGGTAGACCTGGTGTGCGCCCCCGGGCGCCTCGCGGACCTGCCGGACCTCGTGGCCCGGGCCCGGGCGGGGGAGCGGCCCGTGGCCCTCGACCCGCGGCGTGAGGAATCGGTGGCCGACAGCATCGCCGCCTCGGACGCGCACGGCTGCACACAGCGCAGCCGTGGCACCCGGCCATCAGCGGCACCCGGCGCGGGCAAGGAGCGCGTGGGTGCAAGCACCGACCCTACATGTGCCCGTGGCACCCGGCGGATAGCACCCGCCAAGACTGAGGGCGGGCCACCCGTGGCACCCGGTGCGATGCGAGACTCCGGCGCCGGCGCCTACGCCTCCTCGGATGCCGCGCTCGACCGGATCGCGGTCGGCCGCGCGCCCGGCGGCGAGTGGCCGGGCCAGGCCTACGTCGTCGCGATGCGCGGGTGCGACAACTTCTGCGCCTACTGCGTGGTGCCGTACGTCCGCGGGCCGGAGCGGAGCCGGGCGCCGGAGACGATCCTGGAGGAGGCGCGGCACCTGGTGGACGGGGGCGTCCGCGAGATCACGCTCCTGGGCCAGGCGGTGAATCGGTATCACGCCGAGTCGGGCGGCCGGACGTGGGACCTGGCGGACCTCCTGGCGGCGGTGGCGGCGGTGCCGGGTCTCGCGCGGCTGCGGTTTGTGACGAGCCATCCGGGGGCGATGACGCCGCGCCTCGCCCTCGCGTTTCGCGACGTGCCGCACCTGATGCCGCACCTCCACATGCCCGCCCAGGCGGGGTCGGACGCGGTCCTCGGGCGGATGAACCGGGGGTACACGGCGGCCGAGTATGCCGCGCGGGTGGCGATGGTGCGCGAGGCGGCCCCGGGCGTTGCGGTCGTCTCGGACTTCATCGTGGGCTTTCCGGGCGAGACGGAGGCCGACTTCGAGGCGACGCTGGACCTCGTGCGGCAACTGCGGTTCGCCGCGGGCTTCGTGTTCAAGTATTCGCCGCGGCCGGGGACGGCGGCGGCGCGCCAGTTCCCGGACGACGTTCCGGCCGACCAGAAGCGGCGGCGGCACCAGGCGCTCTCGGAGGCGATTGCGGCGATCGCGGCCGAGGAGAACCGGCGGTTCGTCGGGCGGCGGGTGCGGGTCCTCGTGGAGGGAGCGAGCCCGCGGCCGCACCCCAGCGCCGCCGGCCGCCGCCTGCGGCCGGGCTGGGGGCAACTGCGGGGCCGGACGCCGTGCCACCGCCTCGTGGTCCTGGATGGGCCGCCGGAACTCATCGGCAGCGAGGTCGAGGCCCGTATCCTCGAGGCCGGCCCCCTCACGCTCTTCGGCACGATGGCGGAAGACGGAGTGTCTTAGTACCTGAGTACCTAAGTATCTGAGTGCCTGAGGAACGGCGCAAGGCCGATTGCGGATTGCGGAATGCGGATTGCGGATTGAACGGCAACGGCAAAGGCCACGGCGAGACCCCTCGACTCGCTGCGCTCGCTCGGGGTGACAATCACGGGTTGGCAAGCAACCCGTGGCACATGTGCACCCGGCTAGGCGGACGGGGCGGCGCGGCGGCGGGGGCGCGGGCGGGGCAGGCTGAGGAGGATGCCCGCCAGGAGCATCGTCCCGCCGGTGGCCATGCTCAGCGTCCGGATGCCGGGGTCGGCGAAGGAGGCCACGGGGCCGAGCCACTCGGGCAGGGGGGCGGCGGGCGGGGCCGGGGCGTCCGGGGCGGCGCCGTCGGTCTTGACGGGCTGGGGCATGCGGACCTCGCCGGGCTTGGTGATGCCGAGTTCGTGGCGGACGATGCGTTCGCGGTACTCGGGGTCGTCGCGGAGGGCCTTGTCGGCGGCGGCCAGTTGGCCCGCGGCCTCGTGGAGGGCGTCGACCTCGGCCTGCATGGCGTCGATCTGGCGCTGGAGGACGAGGCGGCGCTGGGCCTCGGGCCCGAGGACGCC
>CAYGZE010000469.1:0-3295 GCA_964354185.1 uncultured Anaerolineales bacterium
TTATTAACGTATGCATACCCATCAAGCGCAAAAAGCCTCCAAAACCGCATGGAAATCGACGGAAAACGCACGGATTCGTGCGCAGGGAGACGGAAAACGATCGAAAAACGACGCGTTCTATCTTGCCTATCTTACCATTCGCGACCGCCGACCCCTCTGGCGCTAGCGCCAACTCGGTTCCGGCCGGCCGCGGAACCCAAAAACGGGCCAAAACCGTGCGCGCCAACCCATTTTCCGGACTGTAAAAAGTGGACTTACAGCAGTTTTGGGCGCGGCCGGATCGCGGATGAGAAGCACTGGCGGACAAGCCGCCAGTGGCACCCGGCGGGGGGAAACACTGGCGGGCAAGCCGCCAGCGGTCAAGCCACGGCAGGCTTGCCCTGCCAGGGTGGCACCCGGCGGGTCGGAACGGCGCTTCGCCCGCAGGGCGACGGCGGACCCCGCGCCCCGCCCGGATTCCGGTTGACGCCCGCCCGGCCGCACAGTAGAAGGAAGGCGGCCCGGGCGGGCGCCGGTCCAGTGGGCCGCGCGCACGCCCGTTTTCTTGGGGGCACGCCATGGCCAAGGCCCGCAGGCCCCAGCCGGACGCGACCGGACCGTTCGACGCCCTGCTCGAGGAACTGGCCCGCGACCCGCGGCACCGTGAGAGCATCGTCCACGTCGAGCGGACGGCGGCCCGCGAGGCCCGCCACGCCGACCCCGCCCGGCCCCTGCCCCCTGCCCTGGCCGAGGGCCTGGCGTCGGCGGGCATCGGGCGGCTGTACCTCCACCAGGCCCGGGCGGTGGACCTGGCCCGCGAGGGCCGCGACTTCGTCGTCGTCACCGGCACCGCCAGCGGCAAGACGATGTGCTACAACCTGCCGGTGCTGGAGCGGCTGCTCGAGGATCCGCGGGCCAAGGCCCTGTACCTCTTCCCCACGAAGGCCCTCGCCCAGGACCAACTGGGGGCCCTCCGGCGGTGGCAGGAGGCCCATCCGGCCCTCGGCGAGGCCCTGCGGCCGGCCACGTACGACGGCGACACGCCGCGCCACAACCGCCGCAAGATCCGGACCGACGCCAACGTCGTCCTGTCGAACCCGGACATGCTGCACGTGGGCGTCCTGCCCTACCATCCGCGATGGGCGTCGTTCCTCCAGGACCTGCGGTACGTCGTCGTCGACGAACTGCACCTGTACCGCGGCATCTTCGGGTCGAACGTGGCGATGGTGATGCGGCGGCTGGCGCGGGCGTGCGCCCACTACGGCAGCCGGCCGCAGTTCATCTGCTCGAGCGCCACGATCGGCAACCCGGGCGAACTAGCCGAGGCCGTCACGGGGCGGCGCTGCGAGACGATCGACGAGGACGGCAGCCCGCGCGGGCCGCGCCTCTTCGTCCTCTGGAACCCGCCCCGCCTCGGTGCCGACAACCTGGCCCGCCGCAGCGCCAACATGGAGGCGACGGACCTCCTGGTGCGCCTGGTGGAGCGCGGCGTCCAGACGATCGTCTTTACGCGGGCCCGCGTCGTCGCGGAACTGGTCTATCGCTACGCCCGGGAGCAACTCGAGAAGTCGGGCAAGGGCCTCGCGGACAAGGTCCGGGCCTATCGCGGGGGCTACCTGCCCGAGGACCGCCGCGCCATCGAGCAGGCCCTCTTCTCGGGGCGCCTGCTGGGCATCGCGTCCACCAACGCCCTGGAACTGGGGATCGACGTCGGGACGCTCGACGCGTCGATCCTGGTGGGCTTCCCCGGCACAATCGCGTCCACCTGGCAGCAGGCCGGCCGCGCGGGCCGCGGACGCCGACAGGCCCTGTCGATCCTGGTGGCCTACAACGACCCGATCGACCAGTACCTCGTGCACCATCCGGAGTACTTCTTCGGGCGGCCGGTCGAGCAGGGCGTGATCGACCCCCACAACCCGTACATCGTGGCGAACCACCTGGGGTGCGCGGCGGCCGAGTTGCCCCTGGCGCCGGAGGACGCGGCCGTCTTCGGCCCGGGGGCGGCCGCCGTGGCCGACCTCCTGGCCCAGGACGGCAGCCTGACGCGGATCGACGACCGCTACTACTGGTCGCGGCCGGAGTCGCCGTCGCAGCGGACCGACCTCAGGACCATCTCGAACGACACGTTCAGCATCGTGCGCAAGGCGGGCGGCAAGAGCGAGGTCATCGGCCAGGTCGACGCCACCAGCGCCCCCGAACTCGTCTATCCAAACGCCATCTACCTGCACGAGGGGGCCAGTTACCTGGTCCGCGAACTCGACTTCGCCGGCAAGGTGGCCTACGTCGAGGCGGCCGAGACCGACTACTACACGCAGCCGGTCCTCTCCGACAAGTGCCGCATCCGCCGCGAGCGCGAGCGGAAGCAGCGACCGGGCCTGACGGCCTGCTTCGGCGACCTCGAGGTCACCTGGGCCACCGTCGCGTTCAAGAAGATCAAGTTCCACACGAACGAGAACATCGGCCAGACGGCCCTGGACCTGCCCGCCCAGACTCTGGAGACCACGGGCCTCTGGTGCATGGTCGACCCGGAGTACCTGGACGACCTGCGGCGGGCGGGCCTCAAGCCCGTCGAGGGCCTGGTGGCGGTGCGGAACCTGATGCTCGTCTGCCTGCCGATGCTGGCGATGTGCGACCGGCGAGACCTCTCGGGCATCGTCGAGAGCGCCAACACGGGCCGCCCGACGGCGTTCCTGTACGACCGGTTCCTGGGGGGCCTGGGATTCTGCGAGAATGGGTACGCGCGGATCGAGGACCTGCTGGCGATGTGCCGGCGGCTCGTGGCGGAGTGCGGGTGCGAGGACGGGTGCCCGAGTTGCGTGGGCCTGGCGAACCTGCGGCCGCCGCTGCACCAGGACCCGGACCTGGCGCACGGCTACGCGATTCCGTCGAAGGAGGCGGCGCTCGCGCTGCTGGGGCGGCTGGCGACCCAGGCGCCCGGGGCCCCGTAAGGGCACTCGGCACGCGGCAGGCATGGCGGCGCGGGTGCGTAACACTTGACAGATGCGTGCCTTGCGGGCACGATCGTGCGCGCAGGAGAAACAGAGGCCCGCAGGAAATATTTCACATTTCGGAACGGATTTCGGAAATAGGCCCACCCCTCGCCCGTCTTCCCGGGTGAAGAGAGCCCAAAGAACCCGAACCGGAAAGGGGGCCTGCGATGATCCCGAGAACCTTGAGAATCGCGTCCGTGGTCGTGGCGGCCGCCCTGGCCGCCGGGTGCCAGAGCGAGACGCGGGGCCCAGGCGCCCTCAGCCCGAGCGCCCTGCGGGAACTCAAGTCGGCCCGGTTCCAGGCCACGATCTGGGAGACGCGACTG
>CAYGZE010000470.1:0-3290 GCA_964354185.1 uncultured Anaerolineales bacterium
CGCCGGAACGCATCACCGGATGGGCACGGGTCCGCGCCCGTTAAGGTTGCGCTAAATGCCGCCGCGCGGGATTGTGGGCCGGGCGCGGCGCGGTAGAATGAGGGCGACATGTCCAGAAAGCGGATCGTCATCATCGAGGACGAGAAGGACGTGGCCGACCTCGTGTCGCGGCGGCTCGCGCGGGAAGGCTACGGCGTGGACGTCGCCCACGACGGCCAGAGCGGCCTCGAAAAGGTCCTCGCGCGGCCGCCCGACCTCGCCCTGGTGGACCTCATGCTGCCGCGCCTGCCGGGCACGGACGTGGTGCGCCAGATGCGGCAGGACCCGCGGACGGCCCATGTGCCGATCGTCATCATGACCGCCAAGGGCGACGAGAGCGACGTCGTCGTGGGCCTGACGCTCGGGGCCGACGACTACGTCGTCAAGCCCTTCAGCCTCGCGGTACTCGCTGCGCGGGTGGCGGCGGTGCTGCGGCGGGCGTCCCTGCCGCCTCCCGAGAAGGGCATCCTGCGGGCCGGCCCGATCACGATCGACACCGAGCGCCACGTCGTCCAGGTGAACGACGAGGCCGTGACGCTCACCCTGACGGAGTTCCGGCTCCTGGTGGCCCTGGCCTCGGCGCGGGGGCGCGTCCTGACGCGCAACCAACTGATCGACCACGCCATGGGCCCCAGCACGGTCGTGACGGACCGCACCATCGACGTCCACATGACGTCGCTGCGGAAGAAACTGGGCAAGGCCCGCGCGTGCCTCCACACGGTGCGCGGCGTCGGGTACCGGCTGGTCGCCGAGGACGAGGAGGAGGGCTGAGCGCGGCCGGCGGGCGAGACGCGGCGGAAAGCGGCCTAGCGGAACCTCGGTCCGGTCTCGGCAAGGAGACACACATGACCTGCGTGAAGACGGGCATGGTCGGTCGCTGGTTGGGCGTCCTGGCGATCGCGGCGCTTGCGGTCGCGGGCTGCGGGGGCGGCCCGTCGTCGGAGGGCCCCAGCGGCGCGGAGTTCGTCATCCAGGAGTGCGGGTCCGACACCATGGTCAACGTGGCCCAGATGTGGGCCGACGCGTATCCGAGGACCCGCCCCGGCGTGTCGGTCGAGGTCTCCGGCGGCGGGTCGGGCGTCGGCATCAACACCCTGATGAAGGGCCTCTGCACCGTCGCCGGCACCAGCCGCGACATGACCTACGCCGAGAAGGAGCAGACCCGCAAGAACACCGGCAAGGACCCCGTCGAGTTCATCGTCGGCTACGACGCCATCGCCGTCTACGCGCACAAGGACAACCCGATCGAGGAGATCGCCCTCGAGGACCTGGCCGGCATCTACGGCGAAGGGGGAACCCTCACGAAGTGGTCGCAACTGGGCGTGACCCTCCCCAGGTCGGACGTGATCGTCTGCGTCAGCCGCCAGAACAGTTCAGGCACCTATGCCTTCTTCCGGGAGCACGTCCTGGCGAAGCAGGACTTCCGGCTCGGCATGCAGAGCATGTCGGGCTCGAAGGACGTGGTGGACCTGGTGGGGAAGACCCTGGGGGCGATCGGCTACAGCGGCATGGGCTACAAGACCGACGCGGTCAAGTTCGTCAAGGTTGCCGCCAAGAAGGGCGAGACGGCCTACGCCCCGACCCTCGAAAACGTCAGGGCCAAGCACTACGCCCTGGCCCGCTCGCTGAACCTCTACACCCTGGGCCAGCCCGAGGGCGAGGTCAAGGCGTACATCGACTGGGTCCTGTCGCCGGCCGGCCAGGCGATCGTGAAGGAGACGGGCTACATCCCGGTCGAGGCCGTCCAGGGCCCCAAGCCGTAAGGTGACTCGGACAGGCCCCTGGCCGCCCGGACCGCGGAGGGAACCGACCCGTGCCAGCGCCAGCGGAACCCGGCCCGCCGCCCGCCGCCGCCCCGGCCCCGGGGCAAAGCGCCCCCGCCAAGCCGAAGGGCGGGCGCCCGCGGCGCCTCCTCTGGAGGGCGTGGCGGGCGGTGAGCGAGCGGACGATTGTCACGCTCATCACCCTGTGCGGCATCAGCGCCATCGTCTTCGTCTTCGGCATCTTCTTCTTCATTTGCCGCGAGGGCGCCCCCTTCCTCCGCGACGTCTTCACCTTCAAGGGCTTTTTCCTGAGCCAGGAGTGGTACCCGACGTCGGAGACGAACAGGCGGTTCGGCATCCTGGCGCTCATCGCGGGAAGCGGGAGCGTGACACTCCTGGCGATGCTGTTCGCGGTCCCCTTCGGGCTGGGGACGGCGGTGTTCATCGCCGAGTTCTGCGGCAAGAAGGCCCGCGAGGCGCTGAAGGTGATGGTCGAGATGCTGGCGGCCGTGCCGTCGATCGTGTGGGGCTTCATCGGGATGATGGTCATCAACCCGCTGATCGTCCGGTTCACCGGGGCCCCCGTCGGGGTCAACGTCCTCAACGGCGGCATCGTCGTGGGGCTGATGAGCGTGCCCGTGATCGTCTCGATCGCCGAGGACGCCATCCGGGCGGTGCCCGACGGGTTCCGCGAGGCGGCCGAGGCCCTCGGGGCGACGCGCTGGCAACTGGTCTACAAGGTGATCTTCCCGGCGGCGCGGAGCGGCCTGCTGGCGGCCGTCCTCTTGGGCGTCGGCCGCGCGGTCGGCGAGACCATGGCCGTCCTCATGGCCACCGGCAACTCGGTGAACATCCCGTTCAGCCGCGGCTTCCCGTGGTTCCACGCGCTGGAGTCGGTCCAGACGCTGACCGCCACCATCGCCTCCGAACTGGGCGATGCCCCCCGCATCGAGGCCCTCGCGAACGGGACGTATCCGCCCGAGGCCCACCATTACCAGGCGCTGTTCGTGATCGGCATCGTGCTGTTCGCGATCACGTTCGTCATCAACCTGACCGCGGACCTGATCGTCCGGGGCATCCGGAACCGCAAATGAGCCGCACGCCGACCAGCCCGACGCCGGACCTCGCCGCGCCGGACGCGGACCGGACGCCGCGCACCTCGCGCTTCGCGGCGACGGACCTGACGCGGCGGAAACTCCGGGCCCAGCGCGCGGCCCAGATCGTGTTCGGGATCATGGCCGTCGCCATCCTCGTGCCGCTGTTGGCCATTGTCGCGTACCTCGTGGCGCGGGCGTGGCCGGCGCTCGGGTGGCACTTCCTCACGGGCGTGCCGACGAACGGGATGCGGTCGGGCGGCATCTGGCCGGCCCTGATCGGGACGGTGTACCTGGTGGTGTTCTCGCTCCTCGTGGCGGCGCCGATCGGGGCGATGGCGGGGATCTACCTGAACGAGTTCGCCCGCGACAACTGGTTCACGCGGGCGGTGAA
>CAYGZE010000471.1:0-3275 GCA_964354185.1 uncultured Anaerolineales bacterium
GGTTGACGCGGCCGGGGCCGCGGACGACGCGGACGGTCCCCTCGCGGCCGAAGATGTCGCGGTATCGTTTGGCGGGATCGGCCATCGACTCCCTTTCTCCTGGTCCAGGCTTTGTCTGGCAAATCCGTCGTCGGCCCGAGGGCGAGCGAATTCGGCCCTGGCAAGGAGGCCGAAGCAGGCGATTCCTGTCGAATCGCCGATGCAGGCCGACGCCGCCAGGGGCGAATGCAGCCTCCCGAAGCCAGATCGGATTTGCCAGACACAGCCTAGGCGCGTCGCCGGCGTGCGCGGCCTGCGGAGGGCCTCCTAGCGGCGGCGCAACCGCGCGTAAACGTCCCTGCGATGGCCGATCGCGGCAACCAGCAACTCCTCCCGGGTCCTGCGATACACAATTCGGTAATCACCCTCGCGGACGCGGTACAGGTCATCCGAGCCGACGATCTTCTCTTCCCCGGCAGCCGGCGGGTCGTCGGCCGCGATCCGGATCTTGTCGATCATCCGCTTCTGCACGGCCTTGGGAACGCGCTTCAGGTCGCGCAGCGCCGCGTTGGTGAACGAGACCGATCTCACGGCCTACGCCCCGACAGGCCCAGTTGTTTCTCCACGTCTTCGAGCGAGGTACGACCGCCCTCCTTCAGCGCCTTGTTCGCCTTGGCGACGTCCGTTTCGTTCTCGATTCGCTCGATCAAGGCGAGATCCGCCAGGGACACCAGGGCGGCCCTGTTCTTCCCGTGAGACTCAATGATGATGCGCTCGCCCCCAAAGGCGACGCGATTGACCGTGGAAGAGAATTCGGACCTCACCTTCGTGGCCGGCAACACCGTCATGGCAACCTCCCCTCCTGGCGTACGTATTGTACCTCTTGTCCATCCTGTACAAGTCTACCGCCGAATCGGCAAGAGTCAAGAGGGGGCTCCAGAAAATCCTCCGCACGCGGCCGACCTGCCCTGCCGGCGGGCCGGGCCGGCGGAATCCCGTCAAGACCCCTCCGCCCGCAAGCCGATACTCTCCGTGGTACCCGAACGGGGAGCCCCTGCCCCGGGAAGGGCAAACGGAGCCATACCCGATGCGCTGCGGCGCGGCCACGTACCAGTTCGCCCTCGTCAAGGGGCGGGAGCAGTACGTCGTCCGGTGCGAGGAGGGCAGCGAGGAGGCCGCCATCGCCCAGTTGATGCGGTGGGCCTCCAACCCCGACCTCGACTTCGACTGGTTCGACGGCGCCGTGCTGGCGCGGCAGATCAACCTGCGGCTGCTGAGCCGGTTCCTCGGCACAAGCGAGCAACCTGGTGAAGACCAAGACACGACCGACAACTAACCTGCTCGTCCTCCGGTTCCTCGCCTACCTGGAGCACGAGCGGAACTTCTCGATGCACACCGTCCGGTGCTACCGGACGGACCTGGCCGCGTTCACGGAGTTCCTCCGCCGCGCCGGCGGTCCCGAGGACGGCGGCGGCAGCGCGGGCGGCGCCGCCGACGACGACACCCTCTCCAGGCGCCTGCGCGAGGTGACGCCGCTGGACCTCCGGGCCTACCTGGCCGAACTGCGCCAGGCCGCCTACAGCCGCGCCACCATCGCCCGCAAACTCGCCACCCTCCGGTCCTTCTACAAGTTCCTCGCCCGCCGCGGCGACGTCGAACGCAACCCCGTCAAGGTCATCCGCACCCCGCGCCAGGAGAAGCGCCTGCCGAAGTTCCTCTCGCCGGCCGACGTCGAGCGACTCCTGGCCGCCCCCCAGGGCGACGACCCCCTGACCCTGCGCGACCGCGCCATGCTCGAGGTCCTTTACTCCACCGGCATCCGCGTCGGCGAACTCGTGGGCATGGACCTGGAGGACATCGACACGGTCGGCGAGGTCGTGCGGGTGCGCGGCAAGGGGCGGCGCGAGCGGCTGGCGCCCCTGGGGTCCTACGCCATCCGGGCCCTCGACCGCTACCTGGCGGCCCGCGCCGCAACGGGCGTCCGCGACCCCAAGGCCGTCTTCGTCAACCGCCACGGCCTGCGCCTGAGCGCCCGCAGCGTCCGCCGGAAACTCGCCAAGTACCTCGCCCTGGCCGGCATCGACCCCACCACCACGCCGCACACCCTCCGCCACTCCTTCGCCACGCACCTGCTGGAGCGCGGGGCCGACCTGAGGGCCGTCCAGGAACTCCTCGGCCACCGCAACCTCTCCACGACACAGATCTACACCCATGTGACCGCCAGCCGCCTCAAGGAGATCTACGACGCCGCTCACCCGCGGGCGAACTGAAGCGCCCGCGCCCCCGCCCTCTGCCCCTTCGCGCTTGACCCGGCCGCCCCCGCCGTCTAGAACGTGGCCATGGGCCTCGCCGAATCGCTCGAACACGTCGCCCTGTTCGCCGGCCTGGATGAGGACGCCCGCGAGTCGCTCGCGCGGATGTCGCTGGAGCGCCGCTTCCCCGCCGGGACCACCGTCTTCCGCGAGGGCCAGCCGGCCGACGGCTTCTACGTCGTCCTCGACGGGCGCGTGAAGGTCTTCAAACTCTCGCCCGACGGGCGGCAGCAGATCCTGCACGTCTTCGGGCCGGGCCACGCCTTCGCCGAGGCCGCCATGTTCGCGGGCGAGACGTTCCCCGCCTTCGCCGAGACGCTGGCCGAGAGCCGCCTGGCCTTCTTCCCGCGCGACCGGTTCGTCAAGGGCCTCTCGGACAATCCGCCGCTGGCGATCGGCCTCGTGACGTCGCTCTCGCGCCTGTGCCACCAGTTGGCGGGCCTCGTCGAGCAACTCGCCCTGACCGACGTCGCCGGCCGCCTGGCCCGCTACCTGACGGACCTGGCCCGCCGCAAGGGCGTCCCCCTGGAGGAAGGGAGCCGCCTGCGCCTCGACCTGCCGAAGGCCGAACTCGCCCGCCACCTGGGCACCGCCCCGGAGACCCTGAGCCGCGCCCTCGGCCGCCTGGCCGCGGCCGACCTCCTCACGGTCGACGGCAGCACCCTCGTCCTGCGCAAGGCCCAGGGCCTGGCCGCCCTGGCCGCCGGCGCCCAGTTCAACGACGATTAGCGCTGTGTCCTGGGCAGCCCTGCGGGTGCCACTGGCGGCTTGTCCGCCAGTGCCGCGGGGGTGCCATGCTTTCGCTTGCGAAAGCATGTTTCCGGCATGGGGCGAGCATGCTTTCGCAACGGCGCGAAAGCATGGCACCCCTCGATTCACGAGTAACGCACCACTGGCCCCGTCCGGCCCCCCCGCCAATTCGCCCGAACTTGACGCACGTCAAGGCCCCCCGGCCCGGCATGCCCTACACTTGGGGCGGAATCG
>CAYGZE010000472.1:0-3234 GCA_964354185.1 uncultured Anaerolineales bacterium
GCCGCGGCCGCCTCGATGCCCGACGCGGCGTCCTCCACCACCAGGCACTCGGCCGGCGGGACGCCCAGCCGCGCGGCCGCCACCAGGAACACCTCGGGGTCGGGCTTCGAGCGCGTGATGTCGTTGCCGTCGGCCGTCGCGTCGGGGACGCCCGCCAAACCCGTGCGGCGGAGGATCTCCGGGGCGTTGCGGCTGGCCGAGGCCACCGCCACCCGGACGCCGCGGGCCCGGAGTTGCCGCAGGACCTCCCTCGCGCCGGGCAGGAGGGCCGCGGGCGTCAGGTCCCCGAGCGACTCGCGGTAGTAGCGGTTCTTGCGGTCGGCCAGGGCGGCCTTCGCCTCGGGCGCGTAGGGCCGCGGCGAGCGTTCCAGGAGGATCTGGAGGCAGTCCATCCGCCCCACGCCGCGCAGGCGGTGGTTCACCTGGCGGTCGAAGGGGATGCCTTCCTCGTCGGCCAGGCGCTGCCAGGCGCGGTAGTGCAACTCGTCGGTCGAGACGAGGACGCCGTCGAGGTCGAAGATGACGGCCCGCACCACGGTTGAATCTCCTTGAACAACCACGGCCGGCCATGGCATGCCATGGCCCTACAAGAGGCGGCCACGGCGAAGCCGCAGGCCGGGACCGGCCCATCCAGACTGTTGCCGTCGCAGGCCCGGCGATTATACTGGGCAACTCCCGGAAAGTCGCCCCATTCTGGAGGTGCCATGGACCCGACCTGGACGCTGACGGAGACGGCCTTTCGCCCCGCGACCGCGCGGGCCTACGAGGGCCTGTTCACGCTCGGGAGCGGGTACCTGCACCTCCGCGGGTCGCTGGAGGAGCACCTGGAGGACGCGCCGCAGAACGCGGCCCCGATGCGGATGCCCGACAGCGTCACGTCGGAGAAGTTCGCGACGATCAAGGCCAAGTGGGGGACGTACGTGCCGGGCGTCTTCGGGCGGCACCCGTTCCTGAACCGCGAGATGGTGAACCTGCCGTACTTCCTGGACCTGGTGCCGCACGTCGGGGGCGAGCGGCTCGACGTGGAGAGGGGCGCGATCGAGGCGTACGAGCGGACGCTGGACCTGCGGCGGGCGACGCTCCGGCGGTCGCTGCGGTGGCGGACGCGGGCCGGGGCGGTCCTGGACGTGACGTTCGAGCGGTTCGTGAGCGCCGACCGGCCGCACCTGGCCGTCCAGCGGATGACCCTGGCGGCCGACCGGGCGGTGGAGGTCGTCGTCCGGGCGGGCATCGACGCCGACGTGCGGACCAACGGGTGCGACCACTTCGCGGACGTGGCCGTCGAGCCCGACCCGCCTGCCGGACAGGCGGGCGGCCGGGCGTCCGGCGGGCGGGCCGGGGCGCGCGGCATCGTCTGCCGCGTCGAGACCGACGGCGGCGACACCGTGACCATGGTCAGCCGCCTGGCGGCCGACGCCGACGGCTGGGTCTGGCAGGCCGAGCCGCGCCGCGGCGCGTGGACGTTCCGCCTGCGCCTCGCCCCCGGCGGCCGCGCGAGCGTCGAGAAGCGCTCTGCCGTCGCCACCAGCCGCGACCTCGTTCCCTGCGACCCGGCGGCGCTCCTCGATGACCTGGCCGAGGTGCCCTACGCGGCCCTGGCCGCCGCCCACGAGGCCGTCTGGGCCGCCCGGTGGGAAGCCTGCGACGTCGTCGTCGAGGGCGACGAGCCCAGCCAGCGAGCCCTCCGCACCAGCCTCTACCACCTTCTGCGGGCCCACGTGCCGGGCGACCCGCGGGTTGCCATCGACGCCAAGGGCTACGCAGGCGAGGGCTACTACGGCCGCTACTTCTGGGACACCGAGATGTACCTCGTCCCGTTCTTCCTCTACACCGACCCGCCGCGGGCCCGGACGCTCGTGGACTTCCGCGTCCACTGCCTGCCGGGGGCGCGGGCCAACGCGGCGGCCTACGGGTACCCGGGGGCGAAGTACGCCTGGGAGTCCGACGGCGACGGGGGCGAGTCGTGCGCCCTGTGGCCCTACCGCGACCACGAGGTCCACGTGACGGCCGACGTGGTGTACGCGATGGCCCACTATGCGGCCGCCGTGCCCGACCCGGCCTACCTGCGGGGCCCGGCCGCCGAGGTGATCCTCGAGACGGCCCGCTACTGGATGGCGCGGGTCGACCGCCGCCCGGGCGACGACCATCCCAGCCTTCTGGGCGTCATGGGCCCCGACGAGTACACGCCCATCTGCCACAATAACGCGTTCACGAACCGGCTGGTCCGGTTCGCGCTGGAGGTGGCGGCCCAGGCGCCGGGGGCCTCGGCTGCGGAGGCCCGTGCGTTTGCCGAGACGGCGCGGGGCCTGCCCATCCCCCGGGCCGCCGACGGCCTGCTGGTGCTCCAGTGCGAGGACTTCGAACTCCTGGCCGAGCCGCAGTTTGAGCGCTTCTGGCCCGACCGCCGGCGGCCCTTCTCGTCCCAGGTGTCGACGGAGCGGCTCTACCGCACCCGGTGCCCCAAGCAGGCCGACGTCCTGATGCTGATGTACCTGATGCCGCACGAGTTCACCGACGCCGAGGTTCGCCGCGCGTGGGACTACTACGTGCCCTACACGACGCACGATTCATCGCTGTCGGCGGGCGTCCACGCCATCATCGCCTGCCGCCTGGGCCTGGACGATGCGGCGTGGGACTTCTGGCTCCGCGGGGCCGGGACGGACCTCGACGTCGAGCACGGCGGGGCGGCCGAGGGCGTGCACATCGCCGGGGCGGGGGCCAACTGGCAGGTCGCCGTCCTCGGCTTCGCGGGCATGGCGACGGCCCTTCAGTCCGACCGCCTGCGCCTGCGGCCGCGGCTGCCGAAGGCGTGGACGCGCCTCAAGTTCCCGATCCTCTGGAAAGGGTGCCCCGTCTCGGTCGACATCACGCCCGGCAGGACGACGGTCCGCAACCGCGGCCTGGCGCCCCTGGCCGTGACGGTGGGCGACGAGACCCGCGAGGTCGCGCCCGGCGCGGCCGCCGAGTTCCGGACGGGCCGCTGACGGGCGCCGCCCGGCGTGCCGCTGCGCCGGGTGCCATGCTTTCGCTTGCGAAAGCATGTGCTGCCGGCAACGCCAACCGGCCCCCGCGTTTCTGTTTGGCCGTTCACTCCGCACTCCGAACTCCGAACTCCGCACTTCCCGGAATTGCTGTAAGTCCACTTTTTACAATCCGGAAAACGAGTTGGCGCGCGCGATTTTTGCCGATTTTCTGGGCTCCCGGAGGGCCGAAACGGCCCTGGCGCTAGCGCCA
>CAYGZE010000473.1:0-3216 GCA_964354185.1 uncultured Anaerolineales bacterium
ATTTCAGTTTGCAGTGCCATCAAAGCTGTTTTTCTGTCGCCTTCAGCTAACGAATCCTCGAGGATTCTCAGCGTTTTCGCGTGTGAAGTGGTTAGCGCGTTAACCACGTTGAGTATCTCTTCCTTTGCTGGCGCCGGTCTCATCCATTCAGCTATCTTTTTGGGCACACAGTTGCTCATATGCCTGCTGACGGTCGATTTGCTGCAACCGATAATTGTCGACGCCTCAACCTGAGTGAGCTGTTTTGTGGCGATTTGCCCCTCTAAAATCGCTGCGTCGCGGTAATTGCAGAAGCTGCATTGCGTCACGGGCACCTCGCCGTTGCACCAAAGCTGCAACTTTTTTGATTCGTACGCTGGGGGCTTATGTGGCAGTGTCGCAGGTCTGACCCTCGTATTCTGAGCAGGTGGCTGGCCTTGGTCTTTCTCATTCTCTTTTCATTTTCCCTTCGATTTTGGGTGTAAAACAGCGTTCTTTAAGTTAGATAATTCATAATCGCTGCTTTTCAAATTAATTATGGTTATTTCGCGCGTTTCTGGGTCAGTTATGGTGATCATTTGTGTATTCACGTCTACCGACACGCAGTTCCAGTTCGAACTGATATTGAAGGTCCGTTTTTTTAGCCGTTGTTCAGGGGCGCGTTCATAATTGAAACCGAACGAGTCTCTATCGGACAATGCAAGCGTAACGCCCTGATAAACTAGTCTGACAAGTTCTCCTGAGTCCGTTTCGATGCTGCGTCGTGTCCAGTGAAAAGTAGCTTGATAGTGCTCAGAGAGCGACTTGTTGTTCCGTATCTTTTCCAAAGTGGCTATCCAAATGACGACCAGCGGATGGAGGTCGTAGTTCGCATACATCATGCCACGCTTTCCGTCAGGCGTCTCGACCCACGTAAGAAGTGCGTTAAGTCTGTCCGGTATACTTATGTCACTCGTTTCCTCAGACTGTCGGATAATGTCGTAGAACTTGTCGACCACTTTCTTGGTCTCTAAGATAGCGTGGGCAGTAGGCTTAGCCCACTTCGTGTCACTGTGACGCAAAACGTAAACAACGGCAGCTCTTTCAACGGTATCTTCCGGCCAGTCGCTGAACCTTCCTGCCCCTCCGCCTTTGCCTTTGTGCTTACTTTTGGGACCTGGGATGATGCCTTCGTGCACCCAGCGCCGTAACGTTCCTTCCGGAATCGTAATTTCGAGCGCGCTTAGCCGTTCGTGCAGAGTTATGTTATTCATGTCGATTCTGACTCTAAAGTCTGTATTACTGTCTTATTTTACACCTTTATATATTTATCGTTCGATAGAACGAATGATATTTTTACTTAATGATCTATGCTTTGTTTGCAGACGAAGTTCAGTCAGGTGTTTCCTTTTCCGTCTTTTTTTGTAGAGTATGAAAAAGGCTATGTAAAAAGCTCTATGACAAAACGCCATTTTAGTTGCTTCGTCTTCATACCGCTTTTCGATTAAAGCACTTAACGGGATTATTTCACGCCCTGACCTAAAACTCGTTAAGTGCCGATAATCAAGATCGGCTGGAAATCGTTCACACAATGAGAAAAATCGTCGCCAGCCCTAAAAGTCCATTCTTTCGAACATCTTTCTGAAACACCACACCTTCAAGAGCTCTTCGAGGTACCTCTCTGCGTCGTCTAATGACATTGGATTTTTAGGTGGCTTGAACCTTTTTGGGTTGTAATGATGACGGTAAACGTTTGCAGTTTGAGTGAACAACTCAGATATTCGTTTTGATCCTTTTACCCTCTCATCTAGTCTCTTGATCTCGTCTTTCCCTATTGAATCGGTAGGATCTCCTTGAATTGCTTCAAACACTTTGTATAGGTTGAACCAATCGTGCAAGTTCCCGAAATAGCGAAGCGCCTCCTCCATCTTTTCGTCTCTCATGGCAGCATTTAACAGAGAATATTTAAAAATCAGTTTAAGGCGCGTAGGATCAATATTACGTATTGCTGTGCTCAACTGGTATTCGGGAGTAGAAGGAACTTCGGCGTAAAGCGTAGGACAATCACATAACACTGTAACGTTAATGGTTTGTTCATTTATTATTTCATAGATACCCTTAGAAGTTTGGACGAATAGGGGCTCGCCAATTCGTTCTGTAGCTGCGAACTGTTTGCTACTGAGTTTGGCGCAGCCGTTAATCACGCCGATAAGGTTGGTTGCATATTGGTAAATCTCGGTGTTTTCCATCGCATCGAATTCTGAATGCCATAGGACGAACTTGTTCAGCTTTTCGATCTTCCCTACACAAAGAGTCTCGGAGGAGAGCATTTTAGTGAGATATTCTAGATCAGATTCAACACCTTTTAGCTCAACAACCTTCTTCACAATATTCATTAAAGCGTTTAGTGGGTTTAATCATTACTATTTTAAAAAATCTCGACATTCTACGCTTCAATTCAGTAAA
This sequence comes from uncultured Anaerolineales bacterium, assembly GCA_964354185.1. GTDB lineage: Bacteria > Planctomycetota > Phycisphaerae > FEN-1346 > FEN-1346 > CAYGZE01. The sequence continues at coordinate 2,425 of CAYGZE010000473.1, forward strand.
TACCACAAGCAAGACATGCTGTAGAGTTTTAAGCTAAATTCACGTTTGCTTTCGATCGGCTCGCGTCAAAACGCTGAATCTGATTTTTCGGCTCGAATTTCGGTTCTTGAAGCAAAAACTAGCGATTTAAGAACCCATATTGAAAAAGAAGCCCATTTCTCCACTAAAATTAAAAAAAACAGATGGGCTCGAGGCAATTCGAACGCCTGACCTTCGCCGTGTAAAGACGGAGGATTCAGGGGTTTTTGAAGCGTTTTCTGTGGGTGATATCACTGTAAGGGACGCTAGTGATCCATTGTATATCGTCTGATAAATTCGCGTTGATAGGCCGGCAAGTCTCGAGAATGTATGCGGCAACCGGATAGTTGGATAGTCGTAACCTGCTTTTGCGCAATGGAGGGAGATTTTGCTGCGGTAGATTTCCAACAGCTCATATTTTGGCAGCGTTAACATTCGCAAAAAAGTCGGGCTGATGTTCAGCGGCTATTATAATAGTAATGAAAAGTGCTGGGCACTTAATCGTTGTGATAAGTCGCGCGCTGGAATCTTACAATATTTTGACTCCTGCTTGAGATAGATCAGCTCTGAAATAATCCCTTACTGTTCTTGCTTGTTCAATGACAGAACAGGAGAATCAGAAACCCTAGCATAATCAGAAAGAGCGCGCAGAGCCAGATCGCTCTAAGGACATACGCCGTAGAGTCCTTACACGAAGCCGTTTTTGAATTCGGTTTATGACGATATATTTTTATATTTTCATCTGTCAATATTAAGTTACGAGGTAATGCCACG
>CAYGZE010000474.1:0-3176 GCA_964354185.1 uncultured Anaerolineales bacterium
CAGCCCGCGCAGCGCCGCCCCCACCAGTTCCCCCGTCCGCGTCCCCTTCGCCCACAGGCTCGCCCGGATCGCCCACAGGCTCGGCAGGTATCCCGCGAACACCGTCCCCGGCCCATACGGACCCACCACCTCGTTGTTCCCGAGGTACACCACGAACACGTCCGGCTCGTGCCGCGCGCAGTCCCGCGCGATCTCCCGCACCACGTGCGAGTTCACCGCCGTCATCGCCGCGTTCACCACCTCGAACCGCACCCCGGGATACTGCTCCCGCAGCATCACCTCCAGGATCCGCCCGAACCCGAACGCCGGCTCCGGCGTCCCCATCGCCGCCGAGCTGCCGAGGATGAAGATGCGGCACGTCTGCGGATCCTTCTTCGCCGCAAGGACGCATGGCGCCGGCTTCCGCGCGATCGCCCGCGGGAAGAACCGCCACCCGAACTGCTCGTTCGTCACGTACGACCCGCCGCCCCCCTCCAGCCGCACCAGGAACGCCGTCGGGTATCCGTAACCCGACAGCCGCAAGCCCCCCTCCAGCAGCCCGAAAAACACCAGCGGCCCCGCGACCAGCGACACCAGCCGCATCGCCCACACGCGCCGACCCGGCACCGGCGCGCGCCGCGTCTCTCCCCGCGGCGCACCCGCCGCGCCCGGCTTCGCCTCGTTCCGCTTCCTCTTCTTTCGACCCATCGTTCCCACACCGCGGCCCGCCGCGGTTCGCTCAGATGGAGACGGCGTTCACTGTAAAGGGCGGAGCAAAACTGCGGCGGGTGGCGGAGTAAAAACGCGGCCCCCGGACCCTATGTATCCCGCGGCGTGCGGGGAGTCAATTCCTTTCGGTTAAGCCTTCCTGGCCTTCAGCCGCCGCTTGGATTCCCGCAGGCGGTAACTCTCGCCGTTGGCCTCGAGGATGTGAACCCGGTGCGTCAGGCGCGGCCCTTGGCCAGGGCGGCCTTCTCGATGTCGGCCAGGCGGACGCGCTGGCCCCGGCGCGAGGCCGAGCGGTGGACGGCGGCCTCGAAGACGAGTTCGTCCCAGGCGGCCCGGCCGTCGGCCGGCAGGGGCGCAGCGGCCTGAATCGCCCCGACGACCCCCGCGGCCATGCGGGCGAAGGAGGCCTCGTACTCGCGCCAACCCTTGTTGCCCGGGGCGTCGGGCTCGATCTCCCACGCCTCCTCGGCGACCTGGGGCCAGGCGTCGGCCCGGCTCCGGCGGTACCAGCCGTCCAGGCCGCGCGCCTCGCCCAGGGCCTTGTCGCCCACGAGCATCAGGCGCAAGGGGTGATCGTCGTATCCCCATAGATTCGATCCGTCCAACTGTCCGATCGCGCCGTCGGGCCAGGCCATGCGGATCATCCGCTGCCAGCCGCCGGGCTCCTTGGGGTCGCCGGCGACGCTGACCCAGTCGGGGCGGCCCATCGTCCAGAGGACCTGGTCGATGACGTGGGACCAGCAGTTGAAGTGGGCGCGGCCGCGCACCATGCGGATGCGGCCGAGGCGGCCCTCGACGGCGTCGTCGTGCAGGCGGCGGAAGTGGCGGAAGAAACGGTAGTTGTAGTTGATGCCGAAGCGGCGGCCCGACCGGCGCCAGGCCCGGACGGCGGGGGCCGCCACGGCGGCATCGGACTCGCGGACGCGGTACTGCCCCTCCAGGCCGCAGAGGGGCTTCTCGGTGAAGACGTCGCGGCCGGCGGCGAGAATCTTGCAGAGGGGCTCGATGCGGCGGGTCTCGTTCACGATGAGGAGCACCAGCGGCGCGTCGCAGCGGTCCAAGAGGTCGTCGAGCGACGCGTAGCCGGCCGCGCCGCCGAAGGCCTCGCGGGCCTTCGCGAGCAGCGCCGGCTCTGAGTCGCAGACGGCGACGACCTTCGCGTCGGGCAGGGCGTGGAAGTTGCGGCCGTGGAGAAGGCCCATGTCTTTGCCGCTCACGAGGGCACAGGGGATCACGATGCGGCTCCTTTCGTCCAGGGGGTGCGGGACGACGAGGGAGGATTATACCCGGGAGCGGGAGGCCAGGGGCAAGGCTATTCCAGTGCGGACCCGTCCTTCGTAGCCCGCCGGGCTACTTCCAGCCTGCGCAGCCGAAGCGGCTGCTTCGGCGGAGTGGGCACGGAGGGCGAAGAAGGAGTGCGGAGTGGGTAACCGAGCCGCGAGCCCCGAGCATCGAGCCGCGAGCCAAGGCGAACGGCAAGGGCCAGCGTATCCGAGCCGCGACCGTCAGGGAGCGGCGCCATTTCAGTGCGGAGGGAACGGCACGGTCAACCGCCCGGGCCGGTCAGTAATGGTTGTACTGTTCGCCCTGGTCGTCGACGCGTTCGTCGCGGAGGTCGGCGTAGAAGCGGCCGGTGACCTCGTTGTACCACCATCCGCCGTCGGCGTCGCCGGGAGGCAGGACCTCGTCCGGGCCGGCGGCGGCGCGGATCGTGGCCACGCCGCTGATGGGGTTGGCCGGCATCTGCTCGAGGTACGGCCCGTAGCGGTACTCGGTGGACCGGGCGTCGGCGGTGTCGCCCACGAAGTTGGTGAAGCGGGTCAGTTGGTCGCCCAGATCGGCGGCCGTCGGGAAACTGCTGTGCTGGTTGCGGTAGACCTGGATGTGGGCGCGGATCTTGGAGATGTTCTCCCTGAGGTTCGACTCGCGGGCAATCCGGGGCAGGCTCGTGATGTTGGGGATGGCGATGGCGGCCAGGATGCCCAGGAGGAGGACGACGATCAGGATTTCGACGAGGGTGAACGCCGGTTTCGTCTGCCGCATGGTTGCCTGCCCGATACGGTGCCCCCTGCCCTTCGCCCCTGCCCGGCGAGGCCCACATGATGTGAGGATGCACACAGGCGGTCGCAAGTCAAGCCGCGGCCGGCCGCGCGGGCGGGCGCCTGCGAGGCGGCGCCACAAGCCTTTTGCCTGCAAGGACTTACGGCGGACGCGCCGGGGCCCTCGGCGGCACCGCCAGAGAGTGTATCGTCCGAATCGGGTGTCGGAAACGCGTGAAAAAGCGGCCGCAGGCGACAAGCCGCAAGCGACAAGCCCAAGGCGGACGGGCGGCGGACGGTCGCCGTCGGCAGATCGGCAAACTAGGGACAGTCACCTATTTCGGCATCTGAAAATAGGTGACTGTCCCTATTTGTGAAATGCCGTTCCTAGCCCAGGTTCTCCCACGCGATGCCGACCTTGCGGAGGGC
>CAYGZE010000475.1:0-3170 GCA_964354185.1 uncultured Anaerolineales bacterium
GAGTGGTCGCCCGACCGGAACCTCGTCTGGAAGGTCGACCTGCCCGGCGCGGGCGCCTCCAGCCCCGTGGCCCTCGGCGACCGCATCTACATCACTTGCTACAGCGGCTACGGCGTGCCCGACAAGCCGGGCGACATGGCCGACCTCCGGCGGCACGTCCTCTGCCTGGCCGCCGCCGACGGCAAGGTCCTCTGGAAGGCCGACGTCCCCGCCCGCCTGGCCGAGCAGCCGACCGTCCGCGAGGACCACGGCTACGCCTCCAGCACCCCCGCCGCCGACGCCGATTGCGTCTACGTCTTCTTCGGAAAGGCGGGCGTCTTCGCGTTCGACCAGGACGGCCGCGAGGTCTGGCGGGCCGACGTCGGGTCGGGCCTGAGCGCGTGGGGCTCGGCGGCCTCGCCCGTCCTGTGCGGCGACCTCCTGGTCGTCAACGCCAGCGTCGAGAGCGAGTCCCTCGTCGCCCTCGACAAGCGCACCGGCAAGGAGACCTGGCGCGCGGGCGGCATCAAGGAGGCCTGGAACACGCCCCTCCTCGTCCCGCTCGAGGGCGGGAAGACCGAACTCGTCCTCGCGATCCACGGCAAGATTCTCGCGTTCGACCCCGCCACGGGCGACGCCCTCTGGTCCTGCGACACCGACATCGGCTGGTACATGGTCCCGAGCCTCGTGGCCCACGAGGGGGTCGTCTACTGCATCGGCGGGCGCTCCGGCGAGTCGCTGGCCGTCCGGGCGGGCGGGCGCGGCGACGTCACCGCCTCCCGCCGCCTGTGGCAGGGACGCAAGGGCTCCAACGTCTCCTCGCCCGTCTACCACGAGGGGCGGCTCTACTTCGCGAACGACGCGACGGGCACGGTCTCGTGCCTGGACGGCCGGACGGGCGAGCCCGTGTACGAAGAACGCCTCGCGCCCGAGCCAGGGCAGATCTACGCCTCGGCGCTCCTGGCCGACGGGCGGCTCTACTACGTCGCGCGCCAGGGCGGCGCGTTCGTCGTGGCCGCCGGGCCCCGGTTCCGCCAACTCGCCTACAACCGCCTCGACGACCGGGCCGTCTTCGACGCCAGCCCCGCCGTGGCGGGCGGCCGGCTGCTCCTGCGCTCGACCCGCGCCCTCTACTGTCTGGGAGTGAAGAAGAAATCGAAATAAGGGCCGGGCGCGGGACGGCGCGGGCGCACGTCCCGGCGCGCACGGCAGAGGCACGAGCCATGCATGGATGGCGCAGCGGCGGGAAGGGCCTGTGGCCGCATGGGCCGCTCGCCCTCCTCCTGGCCGTCGCGTGCCTCGCGGGTGCGGAAGGGGCCGACCTGCCCGCCGCGGCCGTCGGGCCTCGCGGGCCGGTGGGACCGGACGCGCCCCTGAGTGCCGCCGAGACCGAGCGCCTGGCCCGGCGCGTCGCGGTGGAAGGGCCCACGGCGGCGGCCGTCCAGGCCGCCTGCGACCGCGCGGCGAAGGAGGGCGCCCCCGCGGTGTTCCTGCCCGCAGGCCCGTACGTGTTCGACGCCGAGGTCCGCGTCCCCGCGGGGCTCACGGTGTTCGGCGAAGGCTCCCGGACGGTCATCCGGACCAAGGACAAGGCCACCCACCTCTTCAGCGCAGGCGGCGACCTGGTGCGCTTTACGCGCCTCAGCCTTCAGGGCGCCGACGCGAGCCCGGGCACGGACAACGAGTCCTACGGCATCTCCGTGGCCGGGAAACAGAACGTCCGCATCGACCACTGCGAACTCGCGGGGTTCTCCTACGCGACGAACTTCGCCGACGAGGCCGCCGCCCAGGTGGACCACTGCCAGATCCACCACAACCTGCGCGACGGGCTCGGCTATGGCGTGGCCATCTACTCGGGGGCTTACGTCCTCGTGGCCGACAACGAGTTCAGCCAGAACCGCCACTCGCTGGCCTCCAACGGCGCGCTCGACTGGAGCAGCCCCGAGCGCGCCGGCAAGTACCTGCACAAGCCCGGCGTCCGGAAGACCCACTGGGAGTTCGTCCACAACCGCGTCGGCCCGAACGACCTGTCGCCGTACGAACTCTGCGCGGTGGACACCCATCCGGGCATGGACGGCACCTTCGTCGTCGAGGGCAACCTCTTCGAGAACCTCCGGCACGCCGTGGGCATCCGCGACGGCTCCGGCCTGATCCTCGGCAACCTGTTCCGCGACCTGCGGACCAAGACCGACTTCCGCTCCCGCGTCGGCGTCTCCGTCGCTTACGGCACGCACAACGACGTGCCCGTCGAAGGCTGCATGCCGCACGACGTCCAGGTTGCCGGGAACACGTTCGTGAACGTGAAGGCCGAGGAGCGATACGAGGTGGGCAAGGCCGAGAACGTGACGATTGACGGCGACGTGGTCCCCGCCACGCGCACAGACCGAGGCGCGCCGCCGCCGATGCCGCGCCTCACCCCCATGGACGCCGAAGGCAGGCTCGGCATCGGCCTGCGGCCGCAGGCGCCCGAGCCGCCTCCTCCCGCAGCGACGGACTGAATGGCCGCTGCGTGCCACACGGCGCCAGAGGAAGGCGCCGGACCCCCCCGCGCCGGCGCTCGCACGCCGCGCGGGTCCCTGTCATTCGCTCGCGCCCGCGGCCGCGCGGCCGGCCGCGGCCAAACTCCACCGAAAGCGCCCCGCCGCGCCGCGGCGTCAGGCGGTCGTCACCGCGGCCTTCTTGCGGTTCCTTCCGGGGGCCCTCTTCCGGCCGCCGCCGGGATCGGTCTTGCCGCCCGCCGGGTTCAGTTGGTCGAGCACCGCCTGGAGGCGTTTGCGTGCGGCGGCGGCCGCGCCTTGGGCGTCGGCGGCGACGAGTTTCTCCTCGAACGGCGCCTCCCTCATGTCGAACAGTTCGCCGGCATGGTTAAGTTTCCAGTCCATCTCGCGGACGTACCACCTGGGGCCGAGTTGGACGAAGATCCACTCGCGCGGCTGGCCGGGCCGGCCGCGCAGTTGCGGGGCGAAACTGCGGCCGTCGAACGTCACGCCCGCGGGACGCCGGGCTCCCGCCACGTCGGCGAACGTGGCCGAAAGGTCCGTGAAGTCCACGAGGTCCCTGAGGACCTTGCCCGCGGGGGCGGTGCCCTTCCAGGCGGCGATGAAAGGCACGTGGGCGCCGCAGTCTTTCATCGAGCCCTTCTGGCCGCTCAGCGCCCGTCCGCGGACCGTCCCGGAGGCGCGGGCGGTGCC
>CAYGZE010000476.1:0-3168 GCA_964354185.1 uncultured Anaerolineales bacterium
TTGGCGGCGCGGCCGGACCTGCGGGTCGTGGACCTGCGCGGCAACGTCGAGACGCGCCTCGCGAAGGTCGAGTCGGGCGCCTGCGACGCGACGCTCCTCGGGCGGGCGGGCCTGGAGCGGCTCGGCCTCCTGAGCCCGCGCACGGTCCCGCTCGAGGAATCGGTCATCCTGCCGGCGGCGGGCCAGGGGGCGCTCGGGCTGGAGTTTCGGGCGGCCGACGAACGGGTACGGCGCCTCCTCGGGCCGCTCGACGACGCGCCCTCGCGCTGGGCGGTCGTGGCCGAGCGGGCCCTGGTGCGGCACCTCCGGGCCGGGTGCAGCACGCCCCTGGGGGCGCTCGCCCGGGTGGACGCCGCCGGCACGCTTGCGCTGGAGGCATGGCTCCTTGCGCCCGACGGGCGGCGCGCGGTCCGCGGCCGCGAGGCCGGCCCGATGGCCGGCGCGGCCGAGGCGGGCGCGCGCCTGGCGGAGCGGCTCCTCGCCGAGGGTGGCGGCGCGCTCGTGGGGCCCGCCGCCGGAACCGGCCACCGCGGGGCCGGGCAGGGCATGGAATAAGCGAAGTTGCCTCCGCGGGCTGACCGATACTAGACGGAGAGCGGAGGCGACCGGCCGCCGCCGGGGGGCCCCCGGGGCACCTAAGGAGTCCGCATGAGTACCATCGTCCATGTGACCCACGAGGCCGTTCAGAAGGTGGGCGGCATCGGGGCCGTCCTCCAGGGCTTCTTCACGGCCAAGGCCTACCACGGGGCCGTGCGCCGTTCCATCCTCATCGGGCCCGGCGACCGCAGCGTCGAGGACCTCCTGGCGAAGAACGGCAAGGTTCTCTACTCGAGCCACAGGGGGACGGACACGGCCGGCCTGGGCGCGCGGCTGAGGCCGGTGCAGGAGCGCTTCGGCGTCGGGATCCTCTACGGCACGCGCGCGTTCAAGGACAAGGCGACGGGCGTGGAGTCGAACCCGGAGGTCGTCCTCGTGGACGTCGGGAACCCGAACGTGGAGCGGCTGGGCGAGTTCAAGCGGCTGCTGTTCGAGCGGTTCGCCATCCGCAGCGACATGTACCATACATGGGAATATGAGGAATACGTGCGCCTGGCCGCCCCGGGCCTGGCCGCCCTGGAGGCGCTCGGGGCCGCCAAGGACGGCCCGGCGATCCTGGTGGCCCACGAGTTCATGGGCATGCCGCTGGTGCTGGCGGCCATTGCGAGCGAGTCGCCGCAGTACCGGACGATCTTCTACGCGCACGAGGTCGCGACGATGCGCCGCATCGTCGAGGACCACACGGGCCACGACACGATGTTCTACAACGTCCTCAGGGAGGCGATGGCCAAGGGCAAGTTCGTCGAGGACGTCTTCGGCCTCCAGGGCCCGTTCTTCAAGCACGCCCTGGTGTCGGCCTCGCGGTTCTGCGACGCGATCCTCTGCGTCGGCGACTACGTGCTGGCCGAGATGAAGTTCCTGGCCGCCGACTTCGCCGACAAGAACCTGCGCCTGGCCTACAACGGCATCCCGGCCTACGAGGTCGGCCTGGCGGACCTCGAGCAGTCGAAGGCCCGCCTCCAGCGGTACACCGAGCACATCCTGGAGTACCGGCCCGACTTCGTCTTCTCGCACGTCACGCGCATGGCCCTCTCCAAGGGCATGTGGCGGGACCTGAAGGTCCTGTGGCACCTGGAGAAGAAGTTCCGCGAGACGGGCCAGACGGGCGTCTACTTCCTCCTGTCGAGCGAACTGGGGGCGCCCCGGAAGAGCCACGAGGTCCTCGACATGGAGGGCCGCTACTCCTGGCCCGTCGGGCACCGCGAGGGGTACCCGGACCTGTCGGGCGGCGAGGCGGCATTCTATGTCCATATGCAGAAATTCAACGCCTGCGCCAGGCAGATCAAGGTCATCCTCGTGAACCAGTTCGGCTGGAGCGCGGCGGCGTGCGGCTCGAAGATGCCCCCCGACATGGACTTCCTGGACATCCGCAAGGGCACCGACGTCGAGTTCGGCCAGTCCATCTACGAGCCCTTCGGCATCGCCCAACTCGAACCGCTCTCGTTCGGCGGCATGTGCGTCATCACGAACATCTGCGGCTGCGCGGGCTTCGTCGACAAGGTGACGGGCGGGAAGGGCGTCCCGAACGTCCTCGTGGCCGACTACACCCGCCTGCCCGCGAAGTACGACCACATCCAGAACATCCTGTCGATCGGGCCGCGCGAACGCGACGCCGTCGAGGAGATCGAGGCCGACCGCGTCGCCGACGAGGTCCTGCGGCGCCTTCCCGCCGACGCGAAGGCCCGCGAGGCGTTCGTCAAGGCCGGCTACGACCTGGCGCGGCAGATGTCCTGGGAGGTTGTCGTCCGCGACTACCTGGCGCCCGTCTTCCGCGACGTCGTGTGAGCGGTCCGACATAGGTTTTGCGCGGTCGGTCTCCCGACCGACCGCGCCGGACGCCGGGAAACCGCGGCGGGTCAGGAGACCCGCCGCGCAAAGCGGTTCTGGAGGACCAGCAAGGAGCCCCCATGGCCGCGCGCATCACCGACCTGGACCGGGTCGTCTCGTCCCTCCCGGCCGCCGCCCGGCGGCGCTTCGACCGCCTGTACGACTTCGGCCTGTCGGAGGCCCGTGTCTGTCCGCCGCCGGCGATGGAGGATTGGATCGCCAAGGCCTTCAAGTACCTCGCCCCGACGAAGGAGGGGGTGCTGGCGGCCATCCGGCGGCAGAAGATCGTCCACGTGATGAACCGCGCGACGGGCCAGGCGACCCTCTTCAACGCCGTCCGCGCCCTGCGTCCCATCGAGGCCAAGAGCACGGGCGACCTCGAGGCCGAGATCGAGGCCGCCCGGGCCAAGTGCTCGTTCTGCCGGCCGCTGGACCTCACGCCCGAGAACGCCTTCGGCCGGGTCGGCGGCGACCGGACGTGCGCAAACGTCGCCGCCTACGACGGGTGGCACGGTCTGGCGATCTTCCGGGACCACTCGCCCCTTCGCTTCCGCACCGACGCCTTCCGGCCCGAGGAGGCGGCCGACCTCCTGGCCACCGCCCGCGCCTGGGCCGAGAAGGCCCGGGCCGAGGATCCCGAGGCGCGGTTCTTCTTCCTCATGTGGAATTGTCTCTATAAGGCAGGCGCGAGCATCATCCACGGCCACGCCCAGATGACCGTGGGCCGCAAGTTCCACTACGGCA
>CAYGZE010000477.1:0-3158 GCA_964354185.1 uncultured Anaerolineales bacterium
ACGTAGGGCTGCCAGAAAAAACAGTCATACCCCATGCTTTCGCAAGCGAAAGCATGGCACCGGCACTCCCACGTCCAATGCTGACGGACCGCTCAGGCCGTGTGGTCGCTGATGGACGCGACCGACGGCTGGGCGATCCGCTCGTAGTCGGCCCACGTCATGAGGACGGAGTCCTGGTGCGTGCCGGCCGGGATGAGAATCTCGACGTCCTCGGCCAGCCGCTCCTCGACGCAGGTCTCCAGGCCGTACTCGGCGCCGAAGGGCGGCATGGCCCCCACCTCGCAATCCGGGAACAGGCCGCCCATCTCGTCCTCGGTCGCCAGGCGGACCTTCTTGGCCCCCAGCGCGGCCTGCAGGCGGTCCATCGCCAGGCGGTGCGTGGCCGGCAGGACGCACATCGCAAACCGGTCGTCGGCCTTGACGATGACGACCTTGGCCACCTCCTCGCCCGTGACGTGCTCGGCGGCGGCCACCTCCTGGGCCGTGAACCGGGCCGGGTGGTGCCGCAACTCGAACTTCACCTTCTGCGTCTTCAGGAACTTGACGACGTCCATGGGTCACCTCCGTTCGGCAGCACGGACCCCATCGCCCTTCTTCCATGATACGCGCCGCGCGCGTCCGAGGATACCGGTCAACGATCGGAGGCGGCCGGCGGCGGCGCGAGGAGGTCGGCCACGGTGACGCGCGCGGCCTCGGCGTCCTGGCGGCCGCGCACCTCGTCGTAGGCCTCCCGCACCCGGCGGCTGAGGCGCGCGTGCGCCGGGTCGGCCGGGACGGGCAGGTCGGACCGGGCGGCCCGGAGGACGTCGGCCAGGGAGATGTCGCGCGGCTCGCGCGCGGGGAGGTAGGCGACGTCCTCCTCGCCGCCGGCGGCCTCGACGGGCGTCCGGGCCACCAGGCCGCCCTTCTCCAGCCGCCCGAGGAGCACCTCCAGGTGGTCGCGTCCGACGCCGGTGGCGTCGACCAGGAGGTTGACCGTCGTCGGTCCGAGCCGGTCGCAGAACCGCCGGGCGCAGGCGGCCATCGCCACCAGGCCCACGAAGTCGGCCGCCAGGAACCGCCCGCGCTCCCGTTCCCGCTCCAGGATGTCCGCCCGGGCCAGGTCCTTGAAGTTCTGGATCACGTACGCCACTTCGCACCCGAAGAGGATGAAGATCCACGTCACGTAAACCCACAGGAAGAAGAGCGGCACGACGCCCAGGCTGCCGTACAGCCGCCCGTAGCCGACGGCGTACTGGATGTAGAAGGCGAACGCCTGCTTGGCGACGACGTGCCAGAGCGTCCCCGCCACGGCGGCCCCGGCCAGCGCCGGGCCCGACCGCACCGGAAGCCGCGGCATCAACTTATAAAGAATAAAGAAGACGAACCAGACCGCCGCGAGGCCCAGCGCCGAGCGCCCGAGGACGATGACCCAGGGCGCCAGGACCGCCGCCCGCTGCGCGAGTTCCGCCGAGCCCCAGGCCGCCAGCGCCGCCGCCGGCGGTCCCAGCGTCAGCACGAGCCAGAACATGACCAGTTTCTTCCAGAGCGGCCGCTTGCGCTCGATGTGCCAGATGCGGTTCACCGCGGCCTCGATCGTCGCCAGCACGTTCATCGACAGGCCGAACAGGAAGAGGACGCCGACGGCGGCCGCTTCGTTCAGGCGCGTCCGGGCCGAGGCCACCATGCCGTCGATCTGGTCCGCGATGCCGACGGCCTCGCCGTCCACCTGGAGGCGGATCTCGGAGATCTTCAGGTACCGGAAGATCATGTCCTGGGCGTCGCGCCCCAGGTCGGTCGCCCGCGTGAAGAAGTTGATGATGAGCGCAAAGAGGACCAAGAGCGGGATCAGACCCAGGAGGGTCTTGAACGTCAGGTCGCCCGCGACGGTGACGAGCCGGTCGCGCACGAGTTGCCGCCCGCAGAACCGCCACAGGCGGACCTGGTAGACCGCAAAGCGGCCCCATCGGCCGAGTTCGTCGGTGGGGCTCTCCAGGAGCCGCGCCAGCGACTCGCGCAGCCGCCGGAGGTACTTCCTTGCATCGAGCATGGCGGACTCCCCACGTTTCGCCGCAGCGCCGCGCCAGGCCGGCGTCGTGCGCCCGGGCGACCTGCTCGTACGTGTTCAGCGTGCCCGTAACGCGGGTGCCACTGGCTGCTTGCAGCCAGTGCGATTCCGGGCGGCACTGGCGGACAAGCCGCCAGTGGCACCCGGCCAGGGGAACTTGTCAGGCACGCTGAACACGTACACCTGCTCAGCCCACCACGGCCGCCGGGTGCGTGATCCGCCCCGTGACGGCGCTGGCGGCCGCCACGGCCGGGTTCGCCAGGTAGACCTGGCTCTTCGGGTGGCCCATGCGGCCGGTGAAGTTGCGGTTGGTCGTGGCCAGGGCGACCTCGCCCTCGGCCAGGATGCCCAGGTGCCCGCCCAGGCATGGCCCGCACGACGGCGGGTTCAGGACGGCCCCCGCCTCGAGGAACGTCTCCAGGTAGCCCGCCCGCAGGGCCTCGCGCTCGATGCGCGGCGTCGCCGGGAAGATGAGGCACCGGAGGCCCGGGGCGACCTTGCGGCCCCGGAGGATGCGGGCGGCCACCTCCAGGTCGCTCAGGCGGCCGTTCGTGCAACTGCCGATCACGACCTGGTCGAGACGGACGTCAGAGACCTCCTCGACCGGCTTCACATTCTCCGGCAGGTTGGGGCACGCCACGACCGGCCCCAGGCCCGACACGTCCCACTCCAGGGTCTCGACGTAGGCGGCGTCGGGGTCGCTCGCGTAGTAGACGGCCTCGCGCTGGAAGCGGCCGGCGACGTAGGCGCGGGTCGTCGCGTCGGGCGCGATGATGCCGTTCTTCGCCCCGGCCTCGACCGCCATGTTGCACATCGAGAAGCGGTCGTCCATCGGCAGGGCCGCGATGGCCTCGCCCTCGAACTCCATCGCCCGGTACAGGGCCCCCGAGACGCCGATGCGGCCGATCGCGACCAGGATGAGGTCCTTCCCCATGACCCAGGGCCCGCGCTTTCCTGTGAACCGCAAGCGCATCGACTCGGGCACGCGGAGCCAGACCTTGCCGGTGGCCATGACGGCCGCCAGGTCGGTCGAGCCGACGCCGGTGGCCATCGCGCCCAGGGCGCCGTAGGTGCACGTGTGGCTGTCGGCGCCGATGATGAGGTCGCCCGG
>CAYGZE010000478.1:0-3130 GCA_964354185.1 uncultured Anaerolineales bacterium
GAGGGCGGGCGGCACACGCCGTTCTTCACGGGCTACCGGCCGCAGTTCTACTTCCGCACGACCGACGTGACGGGGGCGATCGAACTGCTGGGCGGGGCCGAGATGTGCATGCCCGGCGACAACGTGACGGTGAAGGCCAAGTTGATCACGCCGATTGCGATGGAGCAGGGCGTGCGGTTCGCCATCCGCGAGGGCGGCCGCACGGTCGGCGCGGGCGTGGTCTCCAAGGTCATCGCGTAGGTAGTCGAGGGACCATCGGGTCGGCAGGGGCGCCCCCGCGGGCGCGCCCGAAGGGGCGGTCGGATTGGCCGCGACGCTTGCGGTGCGGATGATCCGGCGCGTCCCTTGCCTTCTAGGAAACTGGCCATGCGCGAGTGGGTAACGCTGGAGTGCACGGAGTGCGGGGCGAGGACGTACCGGACGCAGATGGAGACGCGCGGCAACGAGAAACTGCGCCTGAAGAAGTACTGCCCTCGCGAGCGCAAGCATACCGTCCACCGGGAACGCAAAAAGTAGCGGAGCGACCGGACGCCGGGACAGGGGCGTAGCTCCAATTGGTAGAGCGCCGGTCTCCAAAACCGGAAGTTGGGGGTTCGAGTCCCTCCGCCCCTGCCAGCCTCCGGCGCGCGGACGCTTGTCAAGGACGGACCGTCGTGGCACTGACGATCTACAAGCAGAACCAGGGGCGTTACATCCGAAGCCTGACCGGCGTCGGCCTGGGCCTCGTGGACCTGACGTTCTGCTACTATGTCTACCTGATGCTCAGCGGGCACCTGCCGGACTCGACGTACAAGGCGTACCTGGTCTACGCGATCCCGGCGGTGGTGTTCGCGGCGCTGGGCGTGGTGGCGTTCTTCTACATGAACACGCCGCGGGTGGGCGACTTCCTGATCGCGACCGAGAGCGAGATGAAGAAAGTGTCGTGGTCGAGCAAGGCCGAACTCATCGGCTCGACGGCGGTGGTGATCGGGACGGTCCTCGTGCTGGCTCTCCTCATCTGGCTGGCGGACACGCTGATCATGATGGCGAACACGCGCGTTCTCAGATTGTGGTGACGCGGCCCATGGCGAAGAACTGGTACGTCCTGCGCGTGCAGTCGAACAAAGAGGAGACGGTGCGCGACACCCTCGTCTCGAAGTCGAAACTCGAGGGGGTCGAGGCCCTGCTGCCCCAGGTCATCGTGCCGATGGAACGCGTCTCGACCATGAAGGCGGGACGCCGGCGCGTGACCGAGCGCAAGTTGTACCCCGGGTACGTCTTCGTCGAGATGGACGCCGAGCCGGACGGGAGCGTCCCGGAGAAGGTCTGGTTCCTGATCCGCGAGACCGGCGGCGTGGGCGACTTCATCGGCACCGAGGGCAAGCCCACCGCCATGAAGCCCCACGAGGTCGAGAAGATCGTCGGCGAGACCGAGCGCGGCGCCGAGGAGGCCCCCTCGCTCAAGGTGGATTACGGCAAGGGCGACCAGGTGAAGATCAAGCAGGGCCCGTTCGAGAACTTCGAGGGCACCGTCGACGAGGTCCAACTCGACAAGGGCCTCGTCCGGGTGATCGTCACGATCTTCGGCCGGGCCACGCCGGTGGAACTAGAATACTGGCAGGTCGGGCCCATTTAGCCGCAACGCCGAAGGCGTGCGCGTAACGTGAAGGTGTCACGATGGCGAAGCAACTGCTGACGAAAATCAAACTCCAGTGCCCGGGCGGGCAGGCGACCCCGGCGCCGCCGGTCGGACCGGCGCTGGGCCAGCACGGGGTCAACATCGGCCAGTTCGTCTCGCAATTCAACGAGCGGACGCGCGAGCAGCAGGGGACGATCATCCCGGTCGAGGTCTCGGTCTTCTCGGACCGCTCGTTTACGTTCATCCTGAAGAGCCCGCCGGCGGCCGTGCTGCTGAAGCAGGCGGCCAACATCGCGGTCGGCAGCGGCGAGCCGAATAAGACCAAGGTAGGCCAGGTGACCCGCCAGCAGGTCCGCGAGATCGCCCAGCGGAAGCAAGCAGACCTGAACGCGGCCACCGTCGAGGCCGCCATGCGCATCGTGGAAGGAACGGCCCGCAGCATGGGCATCGAAGTGGTCGAGACGGCCGGGGGCGCCGCCTCGACCGGGTAGGGACGCCCGGACGGATCCATCCGCCCCCGCGACAACCCGCGAGCGCTGTGGGACCCACAGGCCGCTCCGGCGCCCGCCGAGGCGCCGGCGAGGCTGAGGGGCTTGCACCACGGAGGACGACATGCCGGTAGCCGGGAAACGCATCCGCCAGGCCCGTCAGCAAGTGACGCAGGCGTCGTATCCGCTGGAGGAGGCGGTGAGCCTCCTGAAGCGGCTGCCGGCGACGAAGTTCGATCAGAGCGTCGAACTGCACCTGAAACTGGGCATCGACACCAAGCAGTCGGACCAGAACCTCCGCGGGGCGGTGAGCCTGCCGGCCGGCTTGGGCCGGTCGCGCCGGGTGGTGGCGTTCTGTCCGCCGGAGGCGGCCGACTCTGCCAAGCAGGCCGGGGCCGTCGAGGCCGGCGCGGACGACCTCGTCAAGAAGATCGAGGGCGGCTGGCTGGACTTCGACGTGGCGGTGGCCCACCCGTCCGTGATGAGCAAGGTGGCCAAACTCGGCCGCGTCCTCGGGCCGCAGGGCAAAATGCCCACGCCCAAGGCCGGCACGGTCGGCCCCGACATCGCGAAACTGGTCAAGGAGTTCCAGGCGGGCAAGGTTGAGTACCGGAGCGACGCGGGCGGTAACGTCCACGCCATCGTCGGCAAGATGAGTTTCGACGAGAAGTCCCTGGTGGAGAACGTCCGGGCCCTCGTGGACCACATCCGGCGCGCCAAGCCGGTGTCCGCCAAGGGCCAGTTCTTCCAGAAGGTGGTCCTGAGCGCGACGATGATGCCCGGCCTGGCGATCGACCTCGCCACGCTGCCCACGGGCGCGTGAGCGGGGCGGGCGGGGGGAACCGTGAGACCTGCCTGCCGGTAGGCGGGCCAAAGGCGAGTGAGACGAGCGATGAGCCGTCCGATCAAAGAGCGAGTAGTCAAGCAGTACGCGGCGCGGTTCGACGGCGTGTCGGACGCGATCGTCGTCAGCACCCAGGGCATCGACGTCCGGCGGATGACGGCCCTGCGCCGGTCGCTCCGC
>CAYGZE010000479.1:0-3126 GCA_964354185.1 uncultured Anaerolineales bacterium
TGACTCGCGTGGGCGGGCGCCCACGCTCGCTCATGGCAGGCCACCCCAGGGGGGCACGTTCTATCGCGTCCAAGTTCCGCGCGGCCTCTCCGAGTCCGGCAGACCCTCGACGGCCAGGAACGAGGCCCTCTGCTGCGGGCCCCGCCGCATGTAGGACTTGACTTCGTTAGTACGCCTCGTATATTCCACGTTGGTCTCGATGCGGCATCGGCCCAAGGGGGAACGTCCATGCCGAGAAACGTCTGTCGCGTGTTCGCGGTCGCTCTCGTGGCCTCAATGGTCGCACCTGTGCCCGGCGCGGCAGCGGACGCCGGGGCACCGGACGTTTCGGTCTCCATAAAGGGGCCGCCGCCGCGCATCCTGCCGGAAGGGCCTCGCCTCTACCCCATTCGCAAGGACGGGCGCTTCGGCTACATGGACCGGACGGGCCGCATCGTGGCCGAACCGCAGTTCATGGACGCCAGTGATTTCAACGACGGCATGGGGCGCGTCCGGGCCCCGACCGGCGATGGCGAGGAGAAGCACGGATACGTGGATATCTCCGGGCGACTGGTCATCCTTCCGCGGTACAAGATGGCCCGGCTTTTCTGCGACGGCTGGGCGGCAGTGGACGGCTGTTACATCGACAAGACGGGGACCAAGGTCCTGGAGGGCGACTTCGGCGACTTCTCGAAAGGCCTGGCCGCCAACATCGGACACTCGAATCCCGATCTCGTGATCCGGGACAAGACGGGCAAGACCGTGGCCGCGCTCGAGACTGGCCTGGCCACGTCGTCCCGACAGATCTCCGAGGGCATGGTGGCCGTCATCCAGATGGCGCGCGGGCCGGAAGCGGGGGGGAAGGACAGGGGCCACTGGGGGTTCGCGAACACGAACGGCCAAGTTGTGGTCCCGTGCCAGTTCTTCGGGGTCGGCGACTTCGGGGACGGCCTGGCGCCAGTGGCCAAGGACGTCAAGCCTGATGCGGCAGAAATCAGGCGCGGGCCGGGCCGGATCCGCTGGGGCTACGTCAACCGGACGGGCGCCCTGGCGATCCCGGCCCGGTTCGCGGAAGCTGGCCACTTCTCCGAGGGGCTGGCCGCCGTCCGGGACGAGAGCAATCAGTGGTCTTACATCGATCAGGCGGGGGCAGTCGTCCTCAAGGTCGACTGTGACGAGGCCGGCCAATTCCTCGGCGGACTGGCGCGCCTCGTATGTGCCAACCAGTGGCGGTACATCGACCGCTCAGGCAAGACGGTCTGGGACGAGGCGAAGCCCCGAGAACAGGGGGACGTGGCTGTGATCCCTGCGGACGCGACCGTACTGGCAAGCGGCCATGTTCTGCACGACGATGGCCTGAGCCGGAAGTTCGAAATGGGGTTCGTCCGCGCCCTGCGCGCCAAGGGGGTGGGGGCAGGCCTCCTGCGCGAGGATGCCGAGGCTCGGCGCATCCTCGGCGTCAAGGCATATCGCGGGGCGGAGATGATCGACTGGTCGCCGGTCCTTGCCGCCTACGAGCCGGACGGCGCGGCCGTGCTGGGCCGGATCGGCCAGGCCTGCGGGGCACGGTTTGTCGTCCGCACACGGATCCAGGGCAAGGGCACGAGGCGGACGTGTGACCTGAATGTCACCGACGTGTCGTCGGGCCGCGATGTCTTCTCGGGGACGCGGCAGTGGATGTATGACGAACAGGACCTGGAGGGCATGGCCGCCGAGGTCGCCGACGCCCTCGTGAAGGCCGGCCTCAAGACGGCTCGGGCCCCCGCGACGGGTCCGGGTCCAGGCATGCCCGGCCCCGGGCCCGGTGTGGTGCCGGGGACGGGCGTCCCGGGCAGCGGCGTCGGG
Organism: uncultured Anaerolineales bacterium; assembly: GCA_964354185.1. GTDB lineage: Bacteria > Planctomycetota > Phycisphaerae > FEN-1346 > FEN-1346 > CAYGZE01. The sequence goes on from CAYGZE010000479.1 coordinate 1,825, forward strand.
CCCACCCCCGGGACTCCGACGCCCGCCAGGGGCTCGTTTGACGTGGCTTGCCTGCCGTTCGAGGGGACGGTCGCCGCGGAAACCGTAAGCCAGGTGCTGGCCGGCGCCATGTCCTCGCAGGGCGTTCCTGTGGCACCGCCAGGCGTGGTCGCCGCCAGCGTTCGAGAGAAGAACCTGACGCCGGAGGACCTGAAGGCTGCGAGCCCGGAGGCCATGGCCACGGTGGCGACCCAGTTGAAGGTGCGTTTCGTCCTGCGCGGCGTCGTTCGGGTCGAAGATGCGACGCCCGTCTACACCGCCACCATCTGGGACGCCCAGCAGAAGGCCGATCTGGTCTCGGTGAGCGACTTGTGGTCCTCGGACCCCGGGGCTAGGAGACTCCTCGAGGTGGTGGGCAGGTTGATCGCGGCGATGCGCAAGGCCGGCCTGCCGGCGCGAGGCCCGGCCCCCGGCTTCCCGGCGCCGCCGGTGCCGGGCGGTGCGGTTCCGCCGCAGCCGTGAGGTCTGCCTCATCTGCACGTGGCGCCGGATCTGGCGGAGGCGGCCACCGCCCGGCCCCTTGGCGCCCGGAAGGGATCTGAACACGACAGGACAGCACGTCTGCTGCCGCAAGTCAACGTTCCGCGCCGCGGTACGCCCGGGGTTTTGCATGCCGACGGCCCAGCCTGTTGATCCGCATGGAAGACGGCCCTACGATGGTGCCATCCATGGGGGGACTGAGGATGCTGCCGATGGCTTGGACGCCCGCCGGTGCCGGCCTGTTGCTCGCGGCGATCGCGCTCCTGGCGGCGGGTGCAACGGTCCCCGGCGCGCCGGCGCCGGGCGCGGCTGAGGGGCCCGAGAGGTACTTCGCCATCGAGGTGGTGGACGAGGCGACAGGGCGCGGCGTGCCGCTCGTGGAACTCCGGACCGTCAACGAGATCCGCTACTGGACCGACTCGGCCGGCCTGGTGGCGTTCCTCGAACCGGGCCTCATGGACCGCGAGGTGTACTTCTACGTCGCGAGCCACGGCTACGAGGTCCCGGCTGACGGGTTCGGGTACCGGGGCGTGCGGCTGCGGACGACGCCGGGGACGACGGCGCGGGTCGCGATCAAGCGCAGGAACATTGCCGAGCGCCTGTACCGGATCACGGGCCAGGGCATCCACCGCGACGCGGTCCTCCTGGGCCGTAAGCCTCCGATCCGCGAGCCCCTGCTGAACGGCCGCGTCCTCGGCCAGGACTCCGTCTGCACGGTCCCGTACCGTGGGCGGCTGTACTGGTTCTGGGGCGACACGAGCCGCGAGTCGTATCCCCTGGGCC
>CAYGZE010000480.1:0-3103 GCA_964354185.1 uncultured Anaerolineales bacterium
CCCCTGGGCATCGCCGCCGGCGTCCTGGCGGGCGGCCTCGTGGGCCTCGTCAACGGCACGGTCATCGCGGTCCTCGGCATCAACGCGCTGATCACCACGCTGGCGACGATGCAGATCGTCCGCGGCCTGTCGTACATCGTCTCGCAGGGCAAGGCCATCGGGGTCCGCGAGGAGGGGTTCTACCTCCTCGGCAACACCGCATGGCCCCGGTTCAATGGTTACTTCCCGACGCTCTCGGTCTCTTACCACGCTGGCTTCCCGTGGGTCCAATGGTCCTTCGGCTTTGTCTATGGGGACATGAGCATCCCCACGCCGGTGTGGATCATGCTCGGGTGCTTCGTCTTCTTCGGCCTGCTCCTGAACAAGACCACCTTCGGGCGGAGCGCCCTGGCGATCGGCGGGAACGCGGAGGCCGCGCGGCTGGCGGGCATCGCGGTGGCGCGGACGAAGATCGTCATCTTCACCCTCCAAGGGCTCGTCGCGGGATTCGCCGGCGTGATCCTCGCCTCGCGGATGACAAGCGGCCAGCCTACCACCGGCCAGGGCCTGGAACTCCAGGTCATCTCCGCGTGCGTCCTGGGAGGGGTGTCGCTGACCGGCGGCGTCGGCACGATGCTGGGCGTGATGGTCGGCGTCCTGATCATGGGCACGGCCCAGAACGCCATGAACCTGTGCAACATCCCCCCCTTCTACCAGTACGTCGCCAGCGGCGGCATTCTGCTGGCGGCCGTGCTGATCGACCGCCTCAAGCAAGGACGCTCGCGGTAGGGACTCCGATCATGCCCGCAAGGTTGCCTGAACCCTCACGTTCCCGGGGCCGGATGGGGGTCTCGGAAGGGAGAGGACGCGCCATGCAGGTGTTCTCGCATCATCCGAGGCTCTGGTCGCTGGTGGGGCTGCTGACGGCCGCATTCATGGCGGGCGAGGCCCTGGCGGCCGAGACGATCGAGTTCTCGCAGGAAGCCCTGCCCAACGGCCTGCGGGTCCTCTATGCGCCGCTGCACCAGGCGCCCGTCGTGCATGTGCGGGTCCTCTACCATGTCGGCAGCAAGGACGAGCAGCCCGACCGGCAGGGATTCGCCCACATGTTCGAGCACATGATGTTCCGCGGGTCGGAGCACGTGAAGCCCGAGGAGCATATGAGGCTGATCGGCATGGTGGGCGGCGGATCCAACGCCTTCACGAGTTTCGACCAGACCGTCTACGTCAACACCGTGCCCGCCGGCCAGATTGAACTGGCCCTCTATCTGGAAGCCGACCGCATGGCCGGTTTCCGGGTCTCGGACGAGATTTACCGCACGGAGCGGAACGTCGTCACCGAGGAATGGCGGATGAGGCAGAACGCGCCCTACGGAACCCTGTGGGAGGATTTCCTGGCCACGGCCTTCACGCGGGCGAACTACCGCTGGCCCGTGATCGGCGACATGAACCACCTCCGGGCCGCGCAGGCCGCCGAACTCCAGGAGTTCTTCAACCGGTACTACGTGCCCAACAACGCGATCCTCGTCGTGGCGGGCGACATCGACCCGGCCGCCGCCAAGGCCCTCGTCCGCCGGTACTTCGCCTGGATCCCGCGCGGCGCCGACGTGAAGCGCGACCTCCCCGCCGAGCCCGAGCAGACCGAGCCGAGGCGCCGCGAAGTGCGATACCGCGCGGCCCTCGCGAAGGTCCTGCTCGGATACGGCGCCGCCCCGTTCCCGTCCGACGACAACCGCGCGCTCGCGCTCCTCGCGACCATCCTGGGCGGCGGCCGATCCAGCCGCCTCAGCCGCGACCTCGTCTACGGACCCAGCCCCCTCTGCGCAGACGCCGATGCGTCGAACTGGAGCCTCGAGACCGCGGGCCTCCTGGTCGTGTCCGCCACGGTCCTTGCGGGCCGCAGCGCCGAGGACGTCCAGCGGGCCCTCGTCGAAGCCGTGCAGCAGGTGCGCGAGAAGGGCGTCACGGCCGACGAACTCGAGAAGGCCAAGACCCAGGCGCGGCTGGACCTCGTCCATGCGCGCCAGACCGCCACCAGCATCGCGTCGGACCTCGGCGAGGAGGCGCTCCTCGGCGGCGATCCCGGCCGCGTCAACACCGCGCTCGCCAGGATCAATGCCGTAACGGTCGAGGACGTGAAGGCCGTGGCGGCCAAGTACCTGCTGCCCGCGCGGCAGACGACGCTCTGCGTCGTCCCGGACCCGACGGCCGCCGTGGCCGCCGAGAACCTGGCGGCGCCCCAGGCGACGACCCGCCCGATCCCTGCCCGCGAGGTCAGGTTCCCCGACGGGTATCCCACGCAGCCGCCGATCTCCACGGAGCCGCTGAACCCGAGGTTCCAGAAGGGCGCCGAGTCGGCCGTCGGCGCCGTCCGCGTCATCGTGATGCCGGACCCTCGCCTGCCGCTGGTCCACTGGACCCTGACCCTGAGGCGGGGCTCCGACAGCGACCCGCCGGACAAGGCGGGCCTGGCGGACCTCACGGCCAGCGTCGTCCGCCGGGGGGCCGGAGGGCTGGCCTTCGCGCAACTCAACGAGGAGCTGGAATCGCGGGCCGTCAGCATTGAAGTCGGCAGCGGCGACGACTTCACGCGCCTCAGCGGCTCCTCCCCCACCGGCCAGCTCGACTACGGCATCCGGATGAGCCGCACGATCCTCCGCGAGCCGGCGTTTGCCGCCGACGAATTCGCCAAGGCGAAGGAGCAGAGGATCAACCGGCTTCGCCTCGAAGCGGAGCAGCCCACCCGCGTTGCCGAGCAGGACCTGATGGCGGCGCTCTACGGGGCGACGCCGCTTGGGCGTCGTGCCACGGCCGAGAGCGTCGCCCGCGTCGCCCTGGAGGACGTGAAGGCGTTCTACCGCTCGGCCTATGTGCCCGACGAGGCGGTGCTCGTGATCAGCGGCGACGTGAGTGCCGAGCGCGGGCAGGATCTCGCCAAGGGCCTGCTGGAGGGCTGGGCGGCCGCGGCCGCCGCGGCCGTCGACTACACCCTGCCCAAAGAGCCCGAGAAGCGGACGATCCTGCTCGTAGACCGGCCCGAAGGCCGGCAGAGCACCGTGCGCATGGGCGTCCGGGCCTACACCCTCCACAGCGACGAGAAATTCGCCGGCGACCTCGCCAGCCG
>CAYGZE010000481.1:0-3103 GCA_964354185.1 uncultured Anaerolineales bacterium
GCGTGGGCGTAGGCCGTCACCTCGGCCACGCGCCGCACCACGTCCTCGGGCGGCGCACCCGGGGCGTCGAGCATCACCTGGCCGAACCCCGCGTCGACGGCCCGGCAGACCCAGTCGTCCTGCGCGCACTCGTTGAAGACCAGGCCGCACGGCACCGAGGCCGACTCGGCCGCCGCCCTGCCGAGCGCGGCGTACCACGCCAGGCGCTCCTCGGCCAGGCGGCCCGCGCGGCTCAGGAACTCGCCGTTGAACCCGACGAGGACGGGCGACCGCGTCGCCTCGGCCGCGTCGATCACCCCCTGGACCGACTCGAGGTTCCAGCCCTCGAAGTAGCCCACGGCGAAACCCTGGGCCATCGCGGCCTGCACCAGGTCCCGAACCGGCGTCAAGGGCATGACAGCTCCCCTACCTCTCGTCCACCGCCGCGACGTGGACCTCCTTGCCGTCCTGCCGCAGGGCCGCCAGGTCGCCTTCCGCCGTCCGCGCGTCGGTGACGACGACGTCGATGTCGGACCGGTCGAGCACTTTGCACAGGGCCCGCTGCCCGAACTTGGAGTGGTCCACGAGCAGCGCGACCCGCCCCGCGTGCCCGGCGATGATCCGCTTGACGCGAAGGTTGGCGACGGACGACTCGAACGTCCCCTCGGCCGGCACGAACCCCTTGGTCGACACGACCGCCAGGTCCACGAAGAAACTGCTGGCCCATTCCTCGCTCGTGGGGCCGACGAACGAGGCGCTGTCCGGGTCGAACTGCCCCCCGATGCCCAGGATGCCCGTCTCCTTGCTCTTGCCCAACTCCAGGCACACCAGGGCCGAGTTGGTGATGACCATGAGGCCCTTCCCCCCCTGGGCCAGCAGGCAGGCGAACTCCAGGCACGTGGTGCCGCCGTCCAGGAACAGCGTCTGGCCGGGCGAGACCAGCGCCATGGCCGCGCGGGCAATGGCCCGCTTCTCGGGGCGGCGCTCGGCCAGGCGGCCCATGATCGGCGACTCATACAGATGCGTCGGGGCGTGGGCCTTCTGGGCGCCGCCCAGCGTCTTGATGGCCTCTCCGGCCTCGGCCAGGCGGTCGATGTCGCGGCGGACCGTCATCGTCGAGACGCCCAGGAGGTCGCTCAACTCCTGGTACGTGCAGCCGCCTCGGCGCTCCAACTCCTCCACGATCCGCTGCTGACGCTCACTCAGGCTCGTCATGGTCTGCCCCCTTGCGGCCATCGTTCCCCCCGCCAGCCCCGCCAGTCACAGTATAGTGTGAACGTTTCACACGTGCAAGCGAATATCGGCGTTCCGGCGGCGATTCCTCAACAGAGACGCGAGGTCCGGGAATTTCACCTAAGATGCTTCCACAAAATCACTTATGCGCCATCCGCCGCCTGCTTTCCGGTACCTTGCCCCGCGAACACTGCGTTCTGTGGGTCGCAGGCACCCCGGCCGATGTCATAATTTGTCATGAGAATCGGCCTCCTGGCTCGCTTCCGGGCCGGACGGGCGTTGACGCACTGGACGCGGGGCGCCCGCGGCGGCATAATGGAAGCGGTCCGCCAGGGGGCCGGGCGCCGCGGGAGACGCGTGCGAATGACGCGAGGAACGTGCCTGTACCGCTTGACCCTTGCCCTCGCGCCCGTGGCGGTGGCGGTCCTCTCCTCTTTCCTCGAAGGCGCCCGGGCGGCGGAGATCCGCGTCGACGCGTCCGAGCGCTCCGGGACCGTGCGCCCGCTTCACGGCGTCAACAACGGTCCGCTCAACTTCGGCGAGACGGTCGACCTCTCGGCGGGCTACCGCGAACTCGGCATCCCCCTCGTCCGACTCCACGACAGCGAGTGGCCCGACCCGGACGTGGTCGACATGCACGCGGTGTTCCCCGACCCGCGGGCCGACCCGGAGCGGCCGGAGGCCTACCGCTTCGCGCGCACCGACACGTATGTCCAAGCGATCGTCGACACGGGGGCCGGCATCGTCTACCGCCTGGGCGAGAGCATTGAGCACAGCCGGCGGAAGTACCACGTCGCCCCGCCGGCCGACCCCGAGCGGTGGGCCGCGGCCTGCCTCGGCATCATCCGCCACTACAACGAGGGCTGGGCCGACGGGGCCCGCCACCGGATCCGGTACTGGGAGATCTGGAACGAGCCCGAGAACCGCCCCGCCATGTGGACGGGGTCCGACGACGACTACTACCGGCTCTACACCACGGCCGCCAAGGCCATCAAGGCCCGGTTCCCCGACCTCCGGGTGGGCGGGCCGTCCGTCGGGGCCCCAGGCGAGGTGGTCGACGACCGCCTGCGGCCGACGCCGTTCCTCGAGGGCTTCCTGAAGCAGTGCAAGGACGCGGGCGCGCCGCTGGACTTCTTCTCCTGGCACACCTACACGGACGACCCCTGGGTCTACGTGCGGAAGGCCCGGGCCATCCGGCAGTGGCTCGACGCGAGCGGCTTTGCGCGGGCCGAGACGCATCTGAACGAGTGGAACTATCTTCCTGGGAATGATTGGACGCCGATGCTGGCGCGCGGCCAGGGGGCGGCGAGCGAGCGGTGGTACGAGCGCATGGGCGGCGCCGAGGGGGCCGCCTTCGTCGCCTGCGTCCTCGTGCTCCTCCAGGATTGCCCCGTGGACGCGGCCAACCTCTACAGCGGCGACTCGAGCCCCTTCGGCCTGTTCACCCGCTACGGCGCGCCGAAGAAGACCTTCTACGCCGTCAAGGCGTTCCGGATGCTCCTGGAGACGCCGGAGCGGGTCGCGGCCGAGGGGAGCGAGGCCGGGCGGCTGGCCGTCTGCGCCGGCGCCAACAAGGAGCGGTCGGCGCTGACCGTCCTGGTGAGCAACCTCCGCTCGCCCGAGAAGCGGTTCGACCTGGTCGTCGCCCGGCTGCCGTGGGAGGGGGCGACGGCGTGGCAGACCCTGCGCCTCGACGCCGCGCGAAACCTCGAGCCCGCCGACGCAGGCCGGGCCGCGGGCCCCGAGGTGCGCATCCCCCTGGCCCTCGAGGCGCCCGCCGTGGCGGTCGTCCGGCTCGAGCGGGCCAAGCCGGACACACCGCCCTAGCCGTAGGCCGGGGTGTGACTGTTTTTTCTGGCAGCCCCGTCAGGGGCGCACTGTTATCTAGCCA
>CAYGZE010000482.1:0-3070 GCA_964354185.1 uncultured Anaerolineales bacterium
CGCGCGCTCCAGGATGTTGACGCCCTTCTTCGTCGCAATGACGGGATCGCCGTCGAAGTAGGCCGCCCGCTGCTCGAACTCCGTGAAGTCCTCGATGCTCTTCAGGGCCCGCTGCGACCCGAACAGCCGCTGGATGTTGACGCCCCGGAGGCTCGGCGTGTCGAGGCGGTGCCGGAACTCCTGCGGCCGGATGTCGCCCACCAGGTGCGTCGACGCGTTCGAGTGCCCGTTGACGTGACAGTCGAAGCACGTGACGCCAAAACTCGGCCGCGCGCTCCGCCGGTCATCCGTCACGTTGAACTGCTGCTGCGGGAACGGCGTCACCAGCAGGCGCAGCCCTTCGAGTTGCTTCGGGTTCAGGAGGCCGTTGAACAGCTCAAAGTAGTTTTCGCTCGTGACGACCTTGCCCTGGGACACGTCGCCCAGGTCCGGCCGTGTCGTCAGGAAAATGGCCGGCGGGTACTCGGGCAGCAGGTGGTCCGGCAGGTCGAAGTCCAGGTCGAACCGGGCCATGTCGCGGTCGGTCTGCTTCTTGATCTCGTCGATGTGGTACTTCGGGAAGACCATCCCGCCCTCGGGATGGTTCGGGTGCGGCAGGGGCAGCAGCCCCGCCGGCCAGAGGCCCTTGTCGCGGACCTCCTCCGGCTTCATGGCGGCCAACTGGTCCCAGGTGACGCCGTCGGGCAGTCTGGCCCGGACGCCTTCCTGGACGGCCTTGCCGCGCGTCATCGTCACGCCCTTGGCGGACCGGTCCGCCAGGTCGTACCGCGCCTCCAGCAGCGCCATCTGCCGCTTCATGATGGCCGCCTTCTCGGACGCCATCCGCTTCATCACCGCCTCAAACGGCTCTGTGCCCGCCACGGGGGCGTAACTGGTCTTCCCGCGGCTCATCTCCTCGGCACAGGCCACGCCGATGGCCGCCAGCACCGCTACGGCCATCAGGACCCGGCCGACCCCTGCAATGGGGGTTCGCATGGCAGTCCTCCCTTCTACCTCGATACCTGGTTCGCCCCCCTGCCTTTGCTGCTGGCGGCCTCGCGGCCCGCCTGCCGGCAGGCCGCCGGACCGCCACATGCAAACAGGTGTACGGTGGGTGCTTGCACCCACGCGATTCCTTGAGCAGCACTGGGCGCGCAGTCTCAGCCCACCGCCACGCGCTCACGCGCCGTTTGGATTGCCTGATCGGAACCCGCTCTCGAGGGGCCCCGAGTCACAGCAGATGCGTACGTTTCAGTCTAGACCGCCCCCCGTCCGAAGTCAAGGCCGACGGCGTCAGCAGACGCGAGGGCCAAATGGTCGGGGCGGCGGGATTCGAACCCGCGACCTTGTGGTCCCAAACCACACGCGCTAGCCAGGCTGCGCTACGCCCCGATCTGCAAGAACCACCATGGCCCCGCCAAGGCGGCCGGCGAAGCCGAATCACCATGCGACCTGTCGCCCAGGCGACCGCGCTAGCCAGGCTGCGCTACGCCCCGAGGCCGCCTCCCTTATAGCGCGGCCCCCACCCGTTTGCAAGACCCCGCCGCCGCGCCGTACTCTCCTGCTCCCCTCTTGTCCTGTTCCGCCGTTCCCCTGCTCCGCCTTGACGCCCGCCCCCCGAGCCGCTACCGTGGCGGCCCTATGGCGGACCCAAGCAACCACCTGGCCGAGGCCGTTTCGCGCGACCTCCTGCCCTTCGTCCAGATCCCCGCCCAGTACATCGGCGGCGAGCGCGGCAGCGTCCGCAAGGACTGGGACGCCGCCAAGGTCCGCTTCTGCCTCGCCTTTCCCGACACCTACGCCATCGGCATGAGCCACCTGGGCTCGGCCATCCTGTACGACGTCGTGAACGCCCTGCCCGACGCCCTGTGCGAGCGGGCCTACGCCCCCTGGTTCGACGCCCAGGACCGGATGCGGCGGCTGGGGATGCCCCTCTTTTCGTGGGAATCGCGCCGGCCCGTCCGCGCGTTCGACCTGGTCGGCTTCTCGCTCCAATACGAGATGCTCTATACGAACGTCCTGGGGATGCTCGACCTGGCGGGGATTCCCCTCCTGGCGGCCGACCGCTCGGAGGGCGACCCGCTGATCCTCGCGGGCGGCCCGGGCACGAACAATCCCGAGCCGATGGCCGACTTCTTCGACCTCATGCTCCTCGGGGAGGGCGAGGACGCCTTGCCGCGCGTCCTGGCGCGCCTGGGCGACCTCCGGGCCCGCCACCCTGGCACGGCTACGGCCCGTGCCGTGGCCGGCGGCGGAGCCTGGCGAAGCCGGGCCGCGCGATCTGAAGCGATTCTCGCCCTCGCCCGCGAGTTCGACTTCCTCTACGCCCCCGGCCTCCTCGAACCGCGCTGGAACGCGGACGGCACCCTCGCCGCCCTGGAGCCGCGCGCCGAGGGACTGCCCGACCGGACCCGCGCCGCCTTCGTCGAAGACTTCGAGGCGGCCCCCTTCCCGACGGCCCCCATCCTGCCGAACACCGAGGTCGTCCACGACCGGATCACGATCGAGATCATGCGCGGCTGCCCGCGGCGGTGCCGCTTCTGCGAGTCCGGCCGCACCAAGGGCCGCGTCCGGTGTCGCAGCCCGGAGCGGGTCCTGTCGATCGCCCGCGCCTGCTACGCGAACACGGGCCTCGAAGAGGTGAGCCTGACGAGCCTGTCGCCGAGCGACCATCCGCACCTTCGGACCATCCTGACGTCGCTCGACGCCGAGTTCGCGCCGCGGGGCGTCTCCCTGAGCCTGCCGAGCCTCCACACGAACCATCAACTGGAACTCGTGCCGCGCCTCCTGGGCAGCGTCCGCAAGAGCGGCCTGACGATGGTGCCCGAGGCGGCCCTCGCCCGCCTCCGCCGCGTCATCGGCAAGGAAGTCCTGGACGAGCACCTGATGGCGGGCGCCCGGCAGGCGTGGTCGCGCGGCTGGAACTCGATCAAACTCTACTTCATGGTCGGCCTGCCCACCGAGACGCCCGAGGACGTCGCCGGCATCGCGACCCTGGCCCGCCAGGTGAGCGACCTCCGGCGAGAGACGGGCAAAGGGCCGGGGCAGATCAACCTGGCGGTCTCGAACTTCGTCCCGAAACCGCACACGC
>CAYGZE010000483.1:0-3065 GCA_964354185.1 uncultured Anaerolineales bacterium
CGCTCGGTGTCGTTGGCGGTGCGCCGGTCGCTGGGCGTGCAGAGAAGGACCTGGTAGAGCCGCCCGTTGGCGATGTAGTAGCGGGCGATGAGGTAATCGTCCTCGCGGTCGCGGCCGGCGACGGCGCGCCCCGGGATGCCGCCCTCTAGCGTGATGTCCTTCGCTTCGAGGACGCGCACTCCCTCGCCGAAGGCCTCGGCCTGGACATTGTCCAACAGCACCTTGGCGGAGGCATCCGGGGAAGCCGCGGCCGTGGAGTTGACCAGGTAGGCCCCCTGGGGCGTTGCGACGACGAACATGGGGACGCCTTCGCGCCGGATGGGGCGGGGCTTGCCCGGGAAGTCGACGGCGAAGCCTTCCTCGTCTCGCCGGAACGTCTGCCAGAGCGGCGTCAGTTTGGCGTTGCGGAAGACCGAGACCTGGAGGGCGCGGCCTTGGCCGGTCACGCGGCCGAAGTTCATGACCTCGACGACCGCGTCGGGATTCGGGACGGGGGCCATCGCCACGGTCATGGCCGCCGGGTCGCCCTCGTGGCGGAGGACGGCGATGTCGGCCTTGGCGTCGGGCACGCTCGTCAGCCGGTCGATGATGGCCTGGGCCACGTCGTCGCCGGCGGGCATGTTGCGCACGTCGATGCGGACGGTCTCGCGGGCCGGATGCTTCTCGGCGAAGGCCTTCACGAAGGCCTCGACCTTGGGGTCGGGCTGGTCGTCGGCCTTGGGCGCCCGGGGCCCGAGCGGGGGCCGCACAGCCGCTTCCGCAAGGACGGCGCCCAGGACCATGAGGACTGCCAGCGCCAGACCACTCATCCAGGTGCGGCGGCAACGGCTCATGACTCCCCCTCCTTAATGGGACCCTCTTTCCATAGATGGAACGACACGTGACCCGCGGCGATCGCGCGCCTCACGCGCCGCGGAACTCGAGGCTCTCCTTCTTCGCCACCGAGCGGATGTGCGCGGCGGCCTTCGTGTACTCCTCCTCGTTCGGCAGGTGTTCGAGCATGATCGGCGTGTCGGGCTCGAGTTTCGCGATCTCGCGAAGGAACGTCGCGTAGTCGAGCCCGCCCGTGCCCGGCCGCACCTCCGACAGGTGCACGGTCAACTGGTCCGACAGGGCGATGTCCTTGGCGTGGCAACTGCGGATGCGGGGCCCAAGTTTGGCGCAGAAGTCGCGGAGGATCTCGCCCGTCTGGTAGAAGCGCATCGGGCTCCAGATGAGGTTCACGGGGTCGAAGTGGACGGCGAAGGCCTTGCGGTCGATGGCCTTGATGAGATCGAGATAGTTGTCGGCCGTGTAGGGCGGCGACCACTCCATGCATTCCAGCGTGTAGAAGGTCCGCGCGGGCTTGACGGCGTCGAGGATGCCGCGCACCGTCCGGACCACCAGGTCGAAGGTGTCCTTCGAGAAGTTGTCGGCGTGGGGCCCGGCCCAGGACGTGGTGCTGCGCGAGCCGGAGATGTTGACGCAGCAGCGGGCGCCGATGCGGTCGGCCAGGGCGAGTTGCTTCTGGTTCATCTCGACGGCGGCGCGGGCCTTGGCGGCGTCGGGGTCGATCGGGTTCGACCAGGCGCCGACCTCGGCGATGACCACGTCGGCGTCCTTGGCCGCCCGGGCGAAGGCCGCCACGGCGTCGTCGCCGGCGCCCGCGTCCACCGGGCAGTAGGCCGCACCGTAGCCGAGGCGCTTGACCGCCGCCGCCCAGGCCGCCGGGTCGGCGCAGGAACCGAACACGGGTCCGCCGAGTCGCATGGGGTCCTCCTTATCCTTCCTTCACGGCCCGCGCCGGCGGGCCGAGCGGCCGCCCAGTATACGTCCCGCCGCCGGGCGTGCAACAAGGATTCGGGGCGCGCGGGGCGGCGAGATTGCTTGCCGAACGGCCGCGCGGCGGTTAGGCTTCGCACCGTCGGGACGTCGGAGGGGAAAGCGGGATGGCCGCGGACGTCGAGGCCCTGCTGGACCGCGTGGGCGGCCTGGTTGCCGCGCGGATCGACCCCGAGCGGATCGCAGCGGCCCAGCGCCGCCAGGCCGACGCGTTCGCCTGGCGCGCGGGCGACTCGCTGCCCCTCCTCTTCGGCCGCGCGGTCCCCGAGGCCGCCGGCCTCCCCGACTTCGACTGGGCCCGGCGCTTCCACGACCCAGGTGCCAGCCTCTACATGCAACTCAAGGACGACGTCCTGCCGCGGGTGGCGGCCGGGGGCGACTGCGTCCCCGCCGTCCGGGCCAACCTGGGCGTCATCAACGGCATGACCGTCTTCGGGGCCGCCTACGTCGTCCCCGCCCACACGATGCCCGTCATCACGCGGTACGTGGCGAAGGAGGCGCTCGCGGAGTTCGAGGTGCCCGAGGACATCGGGCGCCTGGGCACGATGCCGCGCGTCGTCGAACACATGGAGCACCACCGCGCGGCCCTGGAGGCGCGGGGCCTCGGGGCGCACGTGCGGATCCTGCACTGCGACCAGCAGGGGCCGTTCGACATCGCGGCCCAGGCGCGCGGGCACGACCTCTTTACCGACCTGTACGACGACCCGCCGTTCGTGCATGGTCTGATGCGGAAGTGTACGCAGGTCTACGTGGCGGTGTCGCGGCTGTGCAAGCGGATCGACCCGTCGCCGCTGGCCGGCGGGGCGGGGAGCGCCCTCTGGATGGCCAACGGCACCGTGCGGATGTGCGGCGACAGCGACATCCTCATCTCGGCCGCCCAGCACCGCGAGTTCGTCGCGCCCTATGAGCAGGACGCCTTCCAGGCAATGGGCGGCGGATGGCTCCACTACTGCGGCGGCGTGCCGGGCTTCCACCGGCGCGAGGGGCTGCACCTGCACGAAATATACGGGGCGATCGAGGGCCTGCGCGGCCTGAACTGGACGACCGCCGGCGATTGGATGGGCGAGATGCGACGCCTGCGGGCGCTCGGCGTGGTGCACGTCGGCACGCTGCCGCGGGGCCCGGGCGAGACGCTCGAGGACTACTTCCGGCGGGTCCTGGAGCCCTACCCGGAGCGGACGGGCCTCGTCCTGGACGGGCCCGAGGTGCGGCCGGACGAGGCCGACCGCGCGGTCGACGCGTGG
>CAYGZE010000484.1:0-3042 GCA_964354185.1 uncultured Anaerolineales bacterium
TCCGAGTAACCCTCTGGCTTCGGCCGGCTGCGGCGGCCGCATGCGGCGTCGGGCTGCATCGCCGGCCCGACAGGGGCCGCCTGCTTCGCCCTCCTTGCCTGCGGCCGCCTCGCACGGCCTCGGGCCGACGAGGGTCATTCGGATAGGCTCTTGGCCTGGTTCGGCCGCCGCCGGTCGCGTGCCGCGCCCCTTGCGCGCCTTCGCCCGCGGCGCCTTCGTCTATCATAGGACGGGGGTCGGCGCCGGGTCAAGGCCGCGCGGTTTCCCCTTTCGGCCGCGCCCGCCCTGCGGTAGACTGGACTGCCTTGGGTCCGGGCGCACGCCCGGCGCGGTCCGCGGGCCGCGCGTCGTCGAAAGGAGATGCCGCCATGTCGCCTAGGCTTTGTCTGACAAATCCGTCGTCGGCCCGAGGGCGAGCGAATTCGGCCCTGGCAAGGAGGCCGAAGCAGGCGATTCCTGTCGAATCGCCGATGCAGGCCGACGCCGCCAGGGGCGAATGCAGCCGCCCGAAGCCAGATCGGATTTGTCAGACACAGCCTCATGCATGGGTCGCCGTCCTTGCCGCCGCCGTCTCGTTCGCCGTCGCCGCGGGCGGGTGCGCGCCCAAGGGGCCCGCCGCGCCCGAGCCGCAGGTCCTCACGAGCCAGGCCAAGGGCTTCACCATCACGTTCCCCGGCGACTGGAAGACGTGGGAGGGCGGCCGCGGCACCGACGTCGAGGGCTACCCGCCCGACCAGACCGACCCCAACGTCCCCCGCGACATGGTCTTCGTCTACGCCGAGAACCTGCCCGACGTCCTCACCGCCGACGAGTACGCCAGGGTCAAGTCCGAGCAGGGCCAGAAGGGCCTGCCCGAGTACAAGGAATTCGAGTCGAAGACGGTCGACCTCGGCGGCCAGCCCGCCCGGCGCGTCATCTACTCGGCCACGATGGGCGAGGCCCAGAGGAAGTCCCTCGCCTATTTCCTCGTCCGCGAGCGGCGCGGCTACATGATCATCGGGACGGCCGACCCCAGCCGCTTCGACGCCCGCGTGCCCGAGTTCGACGCCATCGCCGCCACCTTCAAACTGAACCCGTAGCGCCGGGTCCTGTGCCTTCCATTCGCCGGGCGCCCCCGCATAGGGGTGCCCTCTCCTGCCCGCGGGAGAGGAGGTGGGGGTGAGGGCGCCGGGTGCCACTGGCGGCTTGCCCGCCAGTGCGCCGCACCTGTTCCCGCCGTGCCGCCAAGCGGCCGAACATCCGTTGAGTTCATGCGCGGAGAGGCGCGCATTCAACGGACCCGCCCCGGAGGGGCGGCGGCCTGTAGCCACGGGTGGAGCGCAGCCCGCCGCGAGGCGGGCGCAGCGCAACCCGTGGGAGAGATGCGTATTCGACAAACCCGCCCCGGAGGGGCGGCGGCATGTAGCCACGGGTGGAGCGCAGCCCGCCGCGAGGCGGGCAGAGCGCAACCCGTGGGAGAGATGCGTATTCGACAAACCCGCCCCGGAGGGGCGGCGGCATGTAGCCACGGGTGGAGCGCAGCCCGCCGCGCAGCCGGGGACGCAGCGAGAGGGTGGACCATCCTACAACCGGCGAGTCTTGCCGCCGGTCACGACACCCTGCGGCGGCGGCGAAGCACCGCAACCAGGCCGCCCAGGGCCAGGAGCGAGAGCGTGGCGGGCTCGGGCAGTGTGGCCAGCCAAGCCTCCCTTTGGCCGCTCGGGTTCACCCCATAGCCGACGATCCTCAGGCCGTCGGCAGAGATGGCCGTGGCAGACAGGAGGTCCCATCCTGAAAGGTCGAGTCCGTATTCGTCCTCAAGCAGGACCTGGAGGTCCCGGAAACCGTGGATCTGGTCCCAGATGGCGGCGGTGTTGAGCCCGGCCCCAACGACGACGGAGCCATCGGCCGAGCAATCGAAGGCGTCGCTCCAGCGTGTCGCGAGCGGTTGGCTGCCGCCGGCCGCCGTCCAGCGGAACGCCTGGGGGAAGCCGGGGGTTTCGGCCTTGCCAACGATCACCGATCCGTCAGCCGATGCGGCATAGGCCTCGAACGGCAGGGTTCCGCTGGGCAGGGCAGGGAGGAGCATGAGGCCGCCGCCGCCCGTCCATTGGGCCGCCCGACCGCCGATCTGGCCCACGATCACCGACCCGTCGGCCGAGATGCCGCGCGCAAGGCTCGATTCCCCGACCGGCAGGTCGGGCAGGGCTACAGGGCCGGTGCCGGCGTCCCAGCGGCAGGCCCCCCTACTGTATGAATAGGGCAGGTGGCCCTCGCCCACAATCGTGTTGCCGGTGGACGATAGGGCGAACCCCCAACTCTCGGGGTGCGGGACGTACGAGTTCTGAAATGTCCCAAGGTTCTGCATGCCGCCGGCCTCGGTCCACCGGAACGCCCTGAGGCCACCGGCGTAAGCCGTCCCCACGATGACGGAACCATCGGTAGAGACGTCCCAGGCGTAACTCCTCTGGCCGCCGGAGAGCATGCCGAGGGGCTGCATCCCCCCGGCCTCTGTCCAGCGGAAGGCCTCGTAATCGCCCCCCGAGGCAGCCGCCTTGCTGTGGCCTACGACGACGGTCCCGTCGTCCGAAATGCCCTGGGCTTCGCTCCAGAACGCGCCCCCGGACAGGTCTCCAAGGCCCTGGAAACTGGGTCTGGCCTCCGCACTGCCGAAACATGAGAACAGGCAACACGCGCCCATGGCGATGAGGACAATGCCTTTCTGCCCGCCCATTGGCCGCCTCCTTCTCCTCGGAGCCCCAAAAAAAGGGGGGAAAACCGGCCACCGTTGGGCCGATCTCCCCCGGGATTCCTTTCGCAAGCCGCGCAAAGGAAAGGGCGACCTCCGGTCTCCCCCGGAGATCGCCCTGACATCCTTCGCCCGAATCAGCGCGACGCGCAGCCGCCCCGCCCGACCCCCGCCGGGCGAGCGCGGCCACGACCGTCGCCTAAGAAGATATACACCAGGATTGCGGCCAAGTCAAACGCCGGGAAAGCGTCCCCTGGGAACGCGGGCACGGACCGGGGCAGGAAACTACCTCAGAAGCCGTTCCGTGCTCCGTT
>CAYGZE010000485.1:0-3025 GCA_964354185.1 uncultured Anaerolineales bacterium
CTGAGCGCCGGTCTCGTTGCCGGCGGCGGCGGGGGCGGCGGCGGCGGGGGCGGCGGCGGGGGCGGGGGCGGGGGAGGCGGCGGGGGCGGCGGAAGCGGTGGGGACGGCAGTTTCTTCCCGGCTATCGGGGCCTCTGGCAGCCGAGGCGGTAACGGAGGCACAGGAGGCGCGGGCGGTGTCGGAGGCGAAGGGGGGGCCGGAGGCGACGGCGGAGGCGCGGTCGAGTTGGTTGCCCTGGGCGCCATCACCGGCGACCTGGTCACGCTGGACGTGCGAGGCGGCGATGGACAACTGGGGACCCTTGGCCTGACGGGGAGTTCGGGCACAGCGGGTACGCCCGGAGCGGGGGACGAATACCGTCACGGCGGCGACGGCGCGCCCGGCGGGATGGGAGGCACGGGGAACTTCGGCGGCGGAGGGGGAGGCGGAAGCGGCGGAACGGTCAGGCTCGTGGCACCCCGGATTGACTTGGGTGCCACCGTCCTTGCCACGGGCGGTACGGGGGCGGGGGTATACGGCATGTCTGGCCACCCGGGCGAGAGCGGAAAACTGGTGCTCTCGGGAGGGGGCGGATTCACCGGGGAAATCCGAGGGAACCTCGTCGTCGATGGCGTCATCAGCCCCGGCCGGACGCCCGGGGCCGCTGAGACGGCCCAGGTGCAAGGCAACTACGCCCAGACGGCCACGGGCGAGTTGCGCATCGAGGTCAACGGCCCACCGGCGAGCGGCCTGTGCGACCAGGTCGAGGCCGCCGGCTCGGCCGCGCTGGGCGGGGGACTCACGCTGGACTTCACCCGGTACACCCCTCAGACGGGCGACCGCTACACGTTCCTGAGCGCGGCCGGCTTCACGGGGAGTTTCGACACCGTCACCGTCCTCGGCCTGGACCCGAACCGCGTATGGTACAACCCGGGGACCGGGCACTTCCGCATCGCGGACTCCGCCCGGGCGATCGGGTTCAACTTCGTCGGCGGGATCCCCGGCGGCGGGCAGGTTCTGGACAACGAGATCGCCGGCCCCGACGCCGTGGCCCAGTTGCACTGGAACGACCTGTCGGGCACGTCCCACGAAGGCCCCGGTGCGGTCCCCGAGACCCTGGTGGATCGGCTCGGCAACCGCGTCGGAACCAACAATGACGCCGCGCTCGGAATCCGGGTGGAATACGGCGGCACGGTGTGGGGCACGAGCATCCCGGCCGACACGCCCGACCAGAGGCTCATGCGAGGCTACCTGGGCGACCACCCCACGGAACCCTTCCCTTACGTAAATATCCTCAACGTGCCTTATGCCCGCTACAACGTAGTCCTCTACGTCGAGGGCGACAGAGGGTTCGACACTTGGGACGGTGCTTACTGGGTCGAGACGCTGGACGGCACGCTTCTGACCGACAAGGTCGCCCTGCGGGAGTTGGGCGATTTCACGGGCGTCTGGCAGCAGTCTACTGCCGACGATCAGTTCGGCAACTACCTCATCTTTGAGGACCTGACGGCGAGCGACATTCGGATTCGTGGTCAGAGGGGGCTCTACAGCATCGGCTACCTGCGCGCGCCGCTCAACGGCTTCCAGATCGTGGAGGTGCCCGAGCCGGCGACGCTGGCCCTGCTGGCCCTGAGCGGCCTGGGCGTGCTCGTTGGCCGCAGGCGAAGGTGATGTTGCCGGACACGTCCCTGATCCACGGGAGGCTATCCCAAAGGGACTGCGCCCAAGCCTCGCCGCCGTAAGCAGATAGGACTCGGACGGTCCGCAGGAGGCGCTGACGAAGGGCCTGATAGGCCTGGTTTCCGTTTCGAACGAGTGCCAGTCGCCCCGACCAATCTTCAAAAAAGCCCTTTCGGCGAGAACGTCGAACGGCTTTCTCTTTGTCAGGACAAGACTTACGTCGCTCGGCGTCCCGTTCAGACTCGACGGGTCCGGAGACCCCTGGAGTGGTTGGCTGCACGAGCCTCAGCGGCTGACGATCGGGGTTCCGCAAGACTTGGTGCCCGCTCACGGGGTCGCGGCCACGGGCTTGCCGGGCTCCTCTTTCAGGATCTTCCCGTCCTGGAGGATCAGGACCCTGTCGGCAAGATAGCCCAGGGCGAGGTTGTGCGTCGTGACGACGAGGGTAAGCCCGCGCAAGGCCACAAGGGACCGGAAGAGGGCGAAGATGGCCTCGCCGTTCTGCGAGTCGAGGTTCCCCGTGGGCTCGTCCGCGATGAGGATCTTGGGCTCGACGACCAGGGCGCGGGCGATGGCCACGCGCTGCATCTCGCCGCCGGAGAGTTCGCGCGGGAAGTGCGAGGCCCGATCCTCCAGTCCCACCTGGCCCAGGACGCCCATCGTGGCCGCCCGGTCCGCCCGGCGCCGGCAGAACATCAGCGGCAGTTCGACGTTCTCGGCCACCGTGAGGGTCGGCAGCAGGTAGAACTTCTGGAAGACGAAGCCGATGGTGCCCCTGCGAACGCCCGCCAGTTGGTCCTCGGGAAGCCCGAACACCTCCCTGCCCGCGACCGAAAGCGTGCCGCCGGTAGGCGCGTCGAGGCACGACAGGAGATTGACCAGGGTGGTCTTGCCGGAGCCGGAGGGCCCCAGGATGGCCACCATCTCGCCGGTCGAGAGGTCGATGTCGACCCCGTCGAGCGCCTTGACGGTCTCGCTGCCGCGCCGATAGTACCGTTTCAGCCCTCGGGCCTGGATGATGACGTCGCCGACAGCAGGGCTCATCCGTGCGTCTCCTTAAGAGAGGGGTCTGCGGCTCAGTCGATGCCTTCCCGAATCGCCTCCACCGGCCTCATCGAGGCAGCCCGCCAGGCCGGATAGAGGCCCGCGAAGAAGCCCACGATGATGGTGCCCACGATGGCCGCCCCCAGGATGGCGGGCGTGATCCTCACGATGGACCCTCGGATGCCGATGTCCAGCACCGTCTGGATGCCCCGCTCGACGAGGCGTGCCCCGAGGAACGCCAGGGCGCACCCCGCCACGGCTCCCAGGGCGCACACGGCCAGCGTCTCCAGCCAGATGAGTTGGAACACGTCGCTGCGCGACG
>CAYGZE010000486.1:0-3019 GCA_964354185.1 uncultured Anaerolineales bacterium
TGGCGGCGATGGCGGCGCTCCGGTCGGCCGGGCCGAAATAGCCTGATGCGCCGGTCGAGGGGTGCCGATGAGTTTCCTGGGCGGGCGGGACCCCGGGCGGGGGCCGGAGGGGCGGGACCGTGAGGCTGGCCGATTTCAGCCGCAACCTGCTCGGCGAGGCCGTCCGCATCTACCTGGAGGAGGCCTACGGCGGCCGGCCCGTGCCCGAGGCGGTGCGCGGGCGGCTCGAGTGGCCCCCGGGCGAGACGCTCGCCCACCTGGCGCGCGACGAGGCCTTCGAGCGGACGCCCCCCGACGCGCCGCCCGAGGCGTGCCGGCGCATCCGCCTGCGGCTGGGCAACCGCGTCTTCCCGCACATGAAACTGGGGATCGACCGCGTGTCGGAGACCGAGGACTGGGTGCTGACGGTCGACACGCACGACGCCGCCGTGATGCGCCTGGCGCGGGAGGCCGACCGGGCGGCGCTGGAGTCGCTCCTCGGCACGAACGCCGCCCTCAAGGCCCGCATCGAGCATCGCTGGGGCGAGGCGGGGCTGCCGACCTTCGAGCGGTACATCCGGGCCAGCCTGGGCGGCGCGCCCCCGTCCGACCGCGGGGCAAGGGAGGGCGGCACCCAGAAGGCCTAGGCGCCGTCCGCATGGGCCCGGGCCGGACCGGCTTCACATGCACCTGAGACTGTCCTACAAGTTGATCCTGTTCGCCTTGGCGACGGCCGTCTTCGAGGGCGTCCTCATCGGCTACTTCCTCTACGCCGCTTCCGAGAAGGCCATCACCGACGACGTCCTGCGCGTCAACCAGTTCAAGGCCCAGGAGGTGGCGGAGGCGGCCCAGGACGCGCTGCGGCACACGGCCACGCACCTGCGGAACCTCGTCCGCGTGATGGCCTACGCCGGCGAGGCGGACCTCCTGGCCGAAGGCCGCGCGGCCTTCGACGAGGTCGAGGCGCTCGCGCGGCTGGAGTTGGTCGCGGCGGACGGCACGCTCGCCCTTGCGGTCGCGCGGGAGGGCGGCACGGTGGCGCTCGACCTGGCCGGCGGCGCCCCGGCGGTCCACACGCTGCTCGCCGGCGCCGAGTTGGCCGGGCAGAGCGTCTCCTTCCGCAGGGGTTCTGCCGGCACGCCCGGCCGCATCGTCGTCGCCCTCCCGCTCCAGAGGGACGGCAAGCAGGTCGCCCTCTGCCGCGCCCATCTCGACGTGGCCCGGATGACGGCGGACCTGTACACCCTGGTCGAGCCCGCGGGCAAGACGGTCCGCATCGTCGACGCGCAGGGCGAGGCGGTGTTCGCGCCGCCCCTGAGGCCGCAGGACCTGGCGGCCGGGTCCGCCGGCGCCACGCCGACCGCCGACCTTGCCTTCGTCCGCGAGATGCTCCGGTGGAAGGGCAAGCGCCCGCCCGCGCGCCCGTCCTACCCCGATGCCCGCGGCCGCCCCGTCGTCGTCGCGTGGGCCCCCATCGACGTGCCCGGCGTGGAGTGGTACGCTCTGGTCGAGCAGTCGGCCCGCGAGGCCTACGGCGAACTGAAGCAGTTGCGGGCGCGGCTGCTCCTGTACGGCGGCCTCGGCGTCTTCGTGACGATGCTGGTCGGCATGCTGATCGTGCGGCGCGTGACGCGGCCGCTCGAGGAACTCTCCGCCTCGGCCCGCCGCATCGGCCAAGGCGACCTCCACGCCGAGGTCCAGGCCTACGCCCGCGACGAGATCGGCCAGTTGGCCGACACCCTCCGCGAGATGCGCGACCGCCTCGCCGCCACCTACGACGACCTCGAACGCCGCGTCGACGACCGCACCAGCGAACTGCGGGCCACCACCGACTTCCTCAACTCCGTCCTCGACTCCTCCACCGAGTACGCCATCATCGCCACCGACATGACCTGGCGCATCCTCACCTTCAACGAGGGCGCCCGCCGCGTCTTCGGCTACGAGCCGGCCGAGATCGTCGGCCAGCCGCTCGATCGCCTCGTCCCCCCCGAGGCCGTCGAGCAGGTCCTGGGCGCCGAGCGCGAACGTACCCTCCGCGCCTACGGCCGCCACGAGGGCGAGGGCGTTCTGTGCCGCAAGAGCGGCCAGCGATTCCCCACCCGCACGGTCGTCACCGTCCGGACCAACCGCGCCGGCGAGCCCATCGGCTACACCGTCATCGGGCGCGACGTCACCCAGCAGAAAGCCCTCGAAGACCGCCTCCGCGACTACATGGGCTCCCTCGAACAGCGCGTCGGCCAGAAGACCGCCGAACTGGTGCGCCTCAACGAGCAACTCGTCCGCGCCAACCGCCTCAAGAGCCAGTTCCTCGCGACCATGAGCCATGAACTCCGCACGCCCCTCAACGCCATCATCGGCTTCGCCGAGGCCATCCGCGACGGCATCCCCGGCCCCCCCACCGCCGAGCAGCGCGAGTTCGCCCAGGACATCGACCAGGCCGGACACGAGTTGCTGAGCATGATCAACAAGATCCTCGACCTGGCGCGCTTCGAGGCCGGCGCCATGGAGTTGAGCCTCCAGCCCTGCGACCTCGCCGTCGAGGTCGACGACGTTCTCCGCGTCGTGCGCGGCCTGGCCCAGCACAAGCACCTGGAACTGCGGACCGACGTCGTTCCCAGGCCGCTCTTCCTGACGGCCGACCCCATCAAACTCAAGCAGATCCTGTACAATCTCCTCTCGAACGCCGTCAAGTTCAGCAACGACGGCGGCCGCGTCGAGGTCCAGGCCCGCCTCCTCCCCGAGACCGTCGTCATCCGCGTCGCGGACCACGGCATCGGCATCGCCCCCGAGGACCAGACCATGCTCTTCGAGGAGTTCCACCAGGTCGATTCCTCCCTCGCCCGCAACCACGAGGGCTCCGGCCTCGGCCTCGCCCTCACCAAGCGGCTCGTCGAACTCCACGGCGGCGAGGTCGCCGTCGAGAGCGAACTCGGCAAGGGTACGGTCTTCACAGTGACCCTCCTGCGCGATATGGTGGGAGAGACTTAGAGCCTATCCGAATGACCCCTCGTCGGCCCGAGGCCGTGCGAGGCGGCCGCAG
>CAYGZE010000487.1:0-3001 GCA_964354185.1 uncultured Anaerolineales bacterium
CCGCGCCTGGTGCAATCAGCGGGCCGAACAGGATTGAAGGTGTCCCCCGATTACGTGTCCCCTGATTACGCCAGGTGGAGCGACTTGTCAGCCATTAGACTTCATCGCTTGATCGCCCGAATCGCTGCGGCGCGTTTCTCAAGAGCCTCGGCCTCTTTTGCCCGGTCGGTTGCTCTATACAGCTTCGCCAGATTCTCAAGGCTCTGGGCCACGTCCGGATGATCCGGGCCGAGGGCCTTCTCCCTGATCGCCAGCGCGCGCTTGAAGTGCGGCTCGGCCTCAGCGTACCGGCCTTGGATGTAGTACATCCACGCGAGGTTGTTCAGGCTCGTGGCCACATCGGGATGATCGGGGCCCTCGGTCTGCTCGGCGACTTCGAGCGCCTTCTTCGCCACCACGATGGCCTGGTCATAGCGCCCCTGCCGGTGGAGTGACGCGGCCTCGTCGTTCAGCGTCGTCCACTTGTCACCTTGCCTATTGCCGGCAACAACGCAGGCCAGAAAGAGGCCAAGGAGGAAGGTGATCGCCCCAGCGTAGATGGCGGCGGCGCCGACGATCTGCCCCGGCCGCATCCTCGTGGGACGGATCCGGCCGCGGAAGAACCCTTTGAACCGGTCGAGGGAGGCGGCCAGCCGTTTCGCCTTCGCTTGGTCGGCGGGGTCCGCCGGGTTGGCGATTCGCCCAATCCGCTGCCACGTGGCCGCCACGGCCTGCCGAAGCCCCGCCGCGGTGCACCCCAAGCCGGCCAGCGCTTCACTGCACTTCTCGCTTCGTAACCGGCCGAACAGTTCCGCGAAGGCGACCAGCCCCACGAGACCGAGGAGCCACGACTCCAGCAAGACGGCCGCAAGCAGGCTCAGAAGGGCCGTCCCCAGCGAGGCAATGATCCCCACGGCACGGTGGGTCGAGGCCGCAAGGGTGGAGACGATCCGCCCGCCGTCCAGCACCCCCAGCGGCATCAGGTTGAAAAGGTTCAGCCCGGTCCACCACATGGCCACGTCCGCCAGGAACGGGTACTGGCCTCCGGCCAGGAACGCCGCGATCACGGCCGCCAGCGCAAGCGCACCTCCGAAGGCCGGGCCCATGATGCAGATGACGAACTCCTGCCATGCCGTGGGCGCCTCGTCTTCCGATAGCGCCACCCCACCCACGAAGGGCAAGATGAAGATGCCCTTCACCCGGACGCCACTCCACTTCATTGCCACGACATGACCGTACTCATGAACCAGGATCGCCACGATCAGTGCCACCGCGAACCCGACGGATTCCATCGCGGAGAAGGCGAGGAGCCCCAGGACCAGGAGCACCGCCTGCGTCGTCCTCTTGACGCGGGGGCTCTGGGACGGAGCCAGATCCTCGGGTGCAGCGTGGTGGGGCGGAGCGGGGGCGGTCTCGTCCCCCGGCCCCGGCCGGCAGAATGTGCCGTCGCCCTGCTCCACGAGCCCGGCCTTCTCGATGACGATGGCGGTGAGGAGGACGCCGTGCCGCGGCCAGAGCAGCGGCGTCTCGGCGCCATCCGGCCACGTGACTCGGCGGCCTTGTTCCGGCGGCGCCGCAGTCTGCATGTCACCCAGGCCGAACAGAAGGGGATCGGTCCAGGCCAGGCGCCGGTCTCCCTCGGCTTCGAGATGGGCGACGCCGAGACGGGCCTGCCCGACGGCCGTCTCGCCGAAACCCAAGCGGGTGATGGAATCCCAGGGGATCTCGAGCGCCTCGGAACCCATGCGGGCCGACAGGCCTTCGGTCGAGGCGGTCACGTCCCATCCCGGCGGGCGGGTGCCTTGCGGGAAGAGGAGCGACGCGCGCCGCCCGGCGGCGACCGCCGGGGGCGGGCCAGGCAAGGCCTGAGGCGCGTCAGGAGTTGCCCGCCTGCCCTGAACCCAACCGTCCACCTCGTTCCAGACTTTTTTCCGCAGGAACCACACGAGGACGAACACGGGATAGGCGGCCCGCACCACGCTCACGGATGCGATGAACCACACTAAGCCACTGTATTCGGACCAGTCCGTGAGGAACACCTCCGTGAGGAACACCATCCCGACGCCGACCGCAACCGTGACCAGCACGCCGCTTGCCCCGAGCAAGTGGAGCGACCGGGCGGCGCGCCTGCAACGGAGCAGCAGGATGCCCCCGGCCAACAGGGCGGCCGCCAGAACCAGGCAGGAGCCATCCACCATCTCCACGTACC
This sequence comes from uncultured Anaerolineales bacterium, assembly GCA_964354185.1. Taxonomy (GTDB): domain Bacteria; phylum Planctomycetota; class Phycisphaerae; order FEN-1346; family FEN-1346; genus CAYGZE01. Next base: position 2,189 of record CAYGZE010000487.1, read on the forward strand.
GCCATAGCCACGGAGGGAAGTCCTCCCAGAACCGCCGAGCCTCCGGAGGCGAGTCCTCCAGCTGAGGGACAAGCCTGAGCAACAACATGATACCGAGATCGAGGAGATGAAAAAGGAGCCCCAGCGACGCGTAGAGGATCGAGAGGATGCCGATGGCCGTTGCCCACCTGGGCCGCACGAACGGAGCGCCACTTGGATTCCGGGGCGTGGCGGACTCGGTCGGCGGCGCGAGATCCGGACGCTGGCTCATCGGCTCCTCCCTGCCGAACAGGCCATTCCCTTTGCCTCTGCAAGCACCCCTTCACAGTCCGTCCGGCACGCGGGCCTAGTGGGTGACTTTCCCCGCCAGGTACGACACTGGCGCGGCCTTCCACCTCGCGTATTCCTCCGGATACTCGAGCCGGAGAACGTTGCTCATCGCGCCGAGGCCCGCCCTGAGCATCACAATCAGGAGCGCCAAGGTGAGAAGCAGACGCCCTCCCAGCGAGAACCGGATGGGGACCAGGACGCACGCAATCCCAATGAGAACCCCGCCGACGAGGGCGACCAGGAGAACCACCCACAGCCTCGGGGACAAGGGCCGATACTGGGGCTGGGCGGCCTGGATGGCGTTGAGGTAGGTCCGGCGTTTCGCGACCTCGCCCGCCAGGGCCATCTCGACCCCCGTCAGCCGCGTCGCAGCGCTATTCCTCGTCGCCCCGGTCGAGGGCTTCGCGGCGCGGCCCTTCGCCGACCGGTTCGTCGTTGACGAGGACCGCGCGGTCCTCGGTGACGGTGACGCGGTCGCCGGCCTCGACGCGGCCGCACTCGCGG
>CAYGZE010000488.1:0-2998 GCA_964354185.1 uncultured Anaerolineales bacterium
CGCGGGCGACACGCGGAGCCTGTACGGCCGTACATCCTGGCGCGACGTGGCCAAGATCGTGGCCGGGTTCGTGCTCCTGGCGGCCGCGGCCGTGGGGACCTGGCTGGCCGCGCGGCACTTGTCGACCCTGAGGCTCCGCGTGCCGGTGTTCGACACCGCCGTCCTGGCGGCCACGATCCTGGGGTTCCTGGCGTTCCTGCTGCACGCGGGCCGGAGCGACCTGTGGCGCAACGCCTGGCGCCAGGTGTGCCGCAGCCGCCTCGCCAAGGGCTCCCTGGCCGTTCTCGCGGTGTACGTCGCGATCGCCGTCATGGACAGCGTCGCCTGGCGCGACGTGGACCGCTCGGCCGTCGGCGCGGCCGGCGGGGTTCCGGCGTCGGCGGCGGCGCTGTCGGACCCGCGGTCGCTGCTCGACCGGCTGGGCGCGCCCCTGGCGAGCCGGATGGAGAAGACCTACTCGGCCCCGCTGGCGGCGCGGCTCCTCGCCAAGGAGACGGTCGAGGTGGAGGAGCCCGACGGCCGCATCCAACTCCGCCGCGACTACCCGCCCCTGAAGTACCCGGGATGGCACCTGCTCGGGACCGACAAGACGGGGCAGGACGTCCTCTACATGACGCTCAAGAGCGTCCGCACCGGGCTGGTCGTCGGGGGGCTGACGACGCTCATCGCCGTCCCCTTCGCCATCTTCTTCGGCGTCGTGGCGGGCTTCTTCGGCGGGTGGATCGACGACGTCGTCCAGTACCTCTACAGCACGCTGTCTTCGATCCCCTGGATCCTCCTGGTGGTCTGCTTCATGCTGGTCTTCGGCCAGGGGCTGCCCCAGTTGTGCGTGGTCATGGGGCTGACGGGCTGGGTGGGCCTGTGCCGGGTCCTGCGCGGCGAGACGCTGAAACTGCGCGAGAAGGAGTACGTCCAGGCGGCCCTCGCCCTGGGCATGTCGCGGTTCCGCGTGCTCGCCCGGCACGTGACGCCGAACCTGATGCACCTGGTGCTGATCAACGTGGTCCTGCGGTTCAGCGGCCTGGTGCTGGCGGAGGCCGTCCTCAGTTACATCGGCGTGGGCGTCGGCCCGGGCACCTACAGTTGGGGCACGATGATCAACCAGGCCCGGGGCGAACTCGGCCGCGACCCCATCGTGTGGTGGAACCTGGCGGCGGCCTTCGTCGCCATGTTCACGCTGGTCCTGCCGGCCAACCTCTTCGGCGACGCGCTGCGGGACGCGCTCGACCCGAGCCTGCGCATCCGCGGCAAAGGAGAGTAGGCGTGGCGCTGCTGGACGTCAGGGACCTTCGGACCTACTTCCGCACGGCGGCAGAGCCCCGCCGCGTGGTCGACGGCGTCTCCCTGGCCATCGACAGCGGCGAGACGCTCGGACTGGTCGGCGAGTCGGGGTGCGGCAAGTCGCTGACCGCCCTGTCGATCATGCAACTCATCCCCCCGGGCGGCTACGTCGCGGGGGGTTCGGTCCTCTTCCGCGGGCGCGACGTCGTCCGCCTGCCCGGCCCCGAGAAGCGCACCGTCCGCGGCCGGCACATGGCCATGATCTTCCAGGAGCCGATGACCTGCCTGAACCCCGTCCTCTCGGTCAGGACGCAACTGCTGGAGGCCATACGCCACGGCCGTCCCGAGCGCGGCGGGCCCCGCCCCACGAAGGCCTCCGAGATCGAACAGGCCGTCGAGGCCCTGCGCCTGACGGAGATGGCCGAGCCTAGCCAGCGGCTCCGCGAGTACCCGCACCAGTTGTCCGGGGGGATGCGCCAGCGAGTGATGATCGCCATGGCCCTGGCCTGCCGGCCCGAACTCCTCATCGCCGACGAACCGACGACGGCCCTCGACGTGACCGTCGAGGCGCGGATCCTCGACCTGCTGCGCGACCTCCAGGGCCGCCTCGGGACCGCCATCCTCTTCATCACCCACGACCTGGCGGTCATCTCGCAGATGGCGCACCGCGTGGCCGTCATGTACGCCGGCAAGATCGTGGAGACGGCCGCGACGGACTCCCTCTTCCGCCATCCGGCCCATCCCTACACGGAACTGCTGCTCCGATGCCGCCCCAGCCGCGCCCGGCGCGGACGGCATCTGGAGACGATCCACGGCGTGGTGCCCGACCCGAAGGACTACGCGCCGGGTTGCCGCTTCTCGGATCGGTGCCCGCGGGTCTTCGGCCCCTGCCAGGAGGTGGAGCCGCTCCTGCGGGAGATCGAGCCCGGCCACGCCGTCGCCTGCCACCTCTACGAGGGCCGCCCCGTGGCGCCGACGCCGGGGGCGGCCCCCGCCCCGGAGCCGGTCGCCGGGGCCGCGGCGCCGCAGGACGGCCTCCTCCTGGACGCTCGGGCTGTCGTCAAGCACTTCCCCATCCGCAAGGGCGTCCTCCAGCGGGTCGTGGGGCAGGTGCGGGCGGTCGACGGCGTGGACCTCGCCATCCGGCGCGGCAGCACGGTCGCCCTCGTCGGCGAGTCCGGCTGCGGCAAGACGACCCTCGGCAAGACGCTCATCCGGCTTCTGCCGGCAACCTCGGGCGCCATCCGGTTCGAGGGGAGGGACCTCGCCGCGCTCGACGAGAGGGCCTTGCGGCAGTTCCGCCGCCAGGTCCAGATCATCTTCCAGGATCCGTACTCCTCGCTCAATCCCCGCATGACGGTGCGGGACACGGTCGAGGAAGGGATGCTCGTCCACGGGCTCGGCCGCGACCGCGCCGAGCGCCGCGACCGGGTCCGCCGCGTCCTGGAGCACGTGGGGCTGGGGGCCGAGGTGCTCGCCTGCTACCCGCACGAGTTCTCGGGCGGCCAGCGCCAGCGGATCGGCATCGCCCGGGCGCTGGCCGTCGAGCCGAAGTTCCTCGTCCTCGACGAGCCCACCAGCGCGCTGGACGTCTCGATCCAGGCCCAGATCCTCAACCTGCTGCGGCGCCTCCAGGGCGAGGGGCCGGAGCGGCTCACGTACCTCTTTATCACGCACGACCTCGGCGTCGTCGAGTACCTGGCCGACCAGGTCGCCG
>CAYGZE010000489.1:0-2998 GCA_964354185.1 uncultured Anaerolineales bacterium
CTTTCGCCTTGTCGTCGGTCATGATCCCTCACCTTCAGACAACCGCTCTTTTGTTCGCCTAGTCCTCGACGGTGCTGCGGTCCCATCTAAGCGGTCTACTCGTCGGCGCTGTGTGGTGAGGCGGGAAGTCATGCGGAGCAACGCGCGTTTCGCCTTCGCCCATCGCTGGAACGAATACGAGCCACGCCGGGTGCGCCCACTTCGTATGGCTTCCTGTTTTCAGATCGTGCGCCTCCATCGGATCGACGAAGGCCACGTAGCACCATGCGTACTCGGACCCTTCAGGCCACGCGGGGCGCGCTCCCGAGATGTCGAACAGTGCGCCCTCGACGACGGGATCGACTGAAACCATGATTTCGTACGGGACGATTCCGCGCTCGCGGAGCGCAGCATCAACCAACGCGCGAACCTGAGCCGTAGACAACTCTCGACACTCGCCACGCCTGGCAACGGACTCGTGAGTCGCCGGATTCTGTTTGCGGAACTCGCTCATTTGCTCCTCCCCGCACACGACATATCGCTCTATGTCTTGTTGGTAGATCGACGGTGGTTCAGTCGGCGGTTGAGCAGCCATGCCGCGTACCTCACCGGACTCGTGCGGCGCTTCCTCCACGCCTTCTGCAACGCCTCGGCAAGCCCCTCGGTGCTTTTGCGGACGTACGCGAGGTCGCGGTACGTGTCCTTGTTGAGCCAGCCGACGTACGCCTCACGCCCGACGAACTCGTAGTCACCCTTGAGCATCGTCTTGAGGTGGCCGAGGTAGTCGGACGGCCAGGTGTCGTCACAGTGACCGCAGTCGAACCCGATCCACCCTTCGCCGCAGGAGCCTGTGATGCCGCCGTGGCAGGGTAGTTTGTCCACGTCCACCCAGGGCAGGCTGAGTATGTCGGGATGGTCGGTGACGTACACGTAGCCGTTGAGGTGTCCTCCGTCGGGCATGCGGAGCACCTTGCACTTGAAGCCTGCATGGCTGAACTCCAGCCTCTCGGGCTCTCCGTCCCACGGGTAGGGCGGTGCGTAGCGGACGGAGAACTTGTGTCCCTTCCCGTCGGTGTATTCGTGCTTGTCGCTCACCGCTCACCTCCTACGGGACAGTGCACCCGTCGATGCGAAGCAGCGCGCACACGACCAGATGCGCAACCTTGCGCGCCGAGAAATGAACGTGCTCCTGGCTGTTCTTCAGCGCCTCCATATCGACTTTCGTCAGGGCGCGCTGGATAGCCTCGACATCTCTGATGTACTCGGAGATAGCGTCCGCAAGTAGCTTGTCGATGGTGATAGTACGTTCGATCATTCTTTCACCGGCGTCAGTAGTCCGTAGCACGTCGGACAGTAGAGCTTGCCGTTGTTGAGTTTGCCGACTTCCATCGACCACTCCAGATGGCATGCGTCGCAGTGGAAGGTGAGCGGGATGAGACTGCCGCCACACTGCGAGCAGAACTTGTGCTTGGCCGCTTGCTCGTATCTGCGGCTTGGACAGATGCACAACCGTCGCGCGCCCCAGAGCTTGTCAGTCGCAGCATCGGTCTTGGTGCGAAAGTCTTTCGGCGGAATGAAGTCGCGGGATGGGAAGGGCGAGCGGTAGTCGTACTCGCGCGGGTTCGCGGCGGAGATCGAGCCGTCACGATAGTAGTCAACCCGGCCGGAGAACGGCTCGCCGCCGGTAACTGTCCCGCCGAAGAGGCGGTCAACAAGCCGAATGCCAATCGCTTCGCCCTCGCGGAAACGACGCTTCAGAAACTCGATCCACTGCCCGGTTACTTCAATCCGACCGCTCTCGCGGATGGAGACCGTGAGCAACGAACGCTTCCAGGTTGCGGACCGCTCGAATAAGCCGGCCCATCTGCTCCATGCACTTGCCATCATGAAGCCGGCGGCAACACTGCCGAGAGCATCGTCTACGAAGTCGCGGCGGTAGGTCTTGGGAGGGGGCGACTCATCATGAGTAGTGGCGGCCTTTTTCTTCATGGCGTCACATCTTTCCCCGGCGAGCAGTTTCCTGCTCATGGTAGAGTTTCTGAATCTCATCGACTGCCGGACTCAGATGTTGCATGGCGGAATTGAGGTAGGAGAGCACGCTGACGTAGTTGTGGCCGCCGAGGAGCTTGACCGTGCTCTGGAGCGCCTCGATGGTTTCTTCGATGCGTCGCTTGGTACGCTCCTCGATTTCGAGCAGACGTTGGCACTCGGGGCAGACGTGGGCTGGCGGCTCCGGCATCGTCTCTGCCTTCGGCTTGCGCGCACGCGGCTTGGCTTTGGCCTTGGTCACTGGCGCACCTTACCGAACACAATCGGCTTGAAGGACGTATCGTAGCAGAAGCGAATGACGCGGTGAGCCTCGCCGGTATCCTTCATCATCTGACGGGCGTCGCGTTTGGCTTGGGCGAGGTTGTTGCTTTCTTCCAGGTCGTACCAGCAACCATGTCCGTGGTTCTGGATGAAGTAGAGGGTTTTCTTCATGGCTTCTCCCTTCGGTCGCGGTCCAGATTGCGGTGTTTGATGACCATTTCGGCGCCGAATTTGTCGCCTTCCTTCCAGGGGAAGATGAGGATGACGGCGGTGTTCAGGTCGATAGTTCCCGGCATAGGATCTGTCGTCGCGTAGAATTCGTGACCGTCCTTGTCCAGCTTGCCGTGCATATCAATGCGGATCTGATTCATGGCTTGTCTCCTGGGATGGTAATGTCAGTCGGCAGCGCGGTCGGTATCGCATGATGCGCCCCGCCCCCATCGCACCCGCAGGCGCATTTCCAACCGCTGCCCGCCGGACCGGCGTCCGGCTTCGCGGGCAGGTCGGCCATCACGTCTACCGCGCAGCCCGGCCCGCAGCGATGGCCGCTGGCGATGCAGTCGGCGTGGACGTACGGCACCGCCGGCCCGGCGTCAGCGGCGAGGGCGGCGATGCTGTCAAGTAGCTCGCGCATGGCGCTCTGCGGCACCAACTTGGCGCTCAGGTGCCCATGCGTACGGGCGATGGACACGACCTCCCGCACCCGCGC
>CAYGZE010000490.1:0-2992 GCA_964354185.1 uncultured Anaerolineales bacterium
AACCGTGCCGCCTCGGACGCGCACGGCTGCACACGGCGCAGCCGTGGCACCCCTCGTCTCACCTGCGCTAGGCCGTCGCGGGCGCTGCGCCGAGGGCCTGGAGGATGCCGCGGGCCTTGTGCAGGGTCTCCTCGTACTCGAGGTCGGGCCGGCTGTCGGCCACGATGCCGCCCCCCACCTGGAAGGAGAGCCGGTCGCCCTCGACGAGGACCGTCCGGATTGGCATATTAAGATCCATCGACCCGTCGACGCCCAGCCACCCGACGGCGCCGCAGTAGGGCCCGCGCGCGGTCGGTTCGAGTTCGTCGATGATCTCGGTCGCGCGGATCTTCGGGGCGCCCGTCACGCTGCCCCCCGGCATCGTCGCCCTGAGGAGGTCCACCCGGTCGAGGCCCGCGCGCAGCCGCCCGACGACCGTACTCCGCGTGTGATGAACTTGCTCGAAGGACTCCAGGATCCGCTCCTCGGGCACGCGGACCGAGCCGTAGCGGCAGACGCGGCCGAGGTCGTTCCGCAAGAGGTCGGTGATCATGGTGAGTTCGGCGGCGTCCTTGGCCGAGTCGAGGAGTTCGGCTCGCAGCCGTGCGTCCTCCTCCGGCGTCCGGCCGCGCGGGCGCGTGCCCTTGATGGGCCACGTCTCGACGGCGTCGCCGCGGACGCGCAAAAACCGCTCGGGGCTCGACGAGGCGATCGCCCGGTCGCCCTCGTGGATGAACGCGCTGAACGGCGCGGGACTGGCGTCGAACAGCCGCCGGGCCACCTCCAGCGCCGGGACCCGCAGCCGCCCCGCGAACCGCTGGGACAGATTGACCTGGTACACGTCGCCGGCGGCGATGTACTCCAGGACCCGCGCGACGGCCGCCTCGTACGCCCGCCGCGTGAAGTTCGAGGCCAGGTCGCCCACGAGCGCCCGCCCCGGCGCCCGCGGCGCCGGCGGCGCGTCGACCCAGTCGAGCAGCGCCTCGGCTTCTCGGGCGCCGCCCCCCTGCCCCTCCAGGACGCACGCCGTCCAGACCTGCCGCGCGTGGTCGTACGCCAAGACGTGCGGATAGAACCGCAGGTCCATCAGGGGGAACCCGTGGTCGCGGACGGCGGTCCGCGGGACCTCCTCCAGGTGGTGCAGCAGGTCGTAGGAGAGGAAGCCGATCCAGCCGCCGAAGAACGGGACGGGCGGCGGGCCGTCGCCGGTCCACCGCGTCCGGTCGAGGGCGTCGCGCAGGAGCGCGAACGGGTCGCCCGGTTCGTCGGGCCCGAAGCGAAAGCGACCCGCCGGATCGAGGCCGATGAAACTAAAAGCGCCCGCCTCGCCGAACCCCTCGCCCGAGAGCAGGAGCGCGGCCTCGCGCCCGCCCTCGATGATGGCCGCGAAGACGGCGGCCGGAGACCGCGCGGCGGAGCGCTCGGCCACCCGCAGCCGCCCGCCCGAGAGCGCCGCCGACGTCACCGACTCGACGTTCCCGCCCAGCCCCATGCGGATCCCTTCGCGCACCCGCTCCGCGCCCGGCGCCGGCCGCCCGCGCCCTCCCACCATGCTACCACCGCGCGCCGGCGGGCGACAGCGGAAGCCGCCGCTCACGCCTTCGCGCGGTATCCGTACTTCAGGACGAGCCCCAGGTCGATCGTCACGAACACGGCGTTGAGGGCGTACAGGCCCGTGACCAGTTCGGGCCATGCGCCCGCGTGGGCGGCCCGGACGCACTTGCCCGCGATGCCCGCGGCGTAGCCGAGCAGCACCAGGACCATGAAGAGGGCGCTCTTACCCTCGGCCCGGCGGGTCCGGAGGACCTTGAGCATGCTGATCGGCCATCCGACGCCGAAACAGACGAGCATCAGCCCCTCGAGCACCTGTGCCGCCATCGGCCGCTCCTTAAGGATGTCTGCCGGGCGCGCAGGATAGCACAGAACCGGCCCGCTGCCAATGAGGGAGCGGCCTGGACGGGGCGGCCGGGACGGGCGGCGCAGCGGCGGGGCCCGCCGCGCCAAGCTGCGTTCGATGACAGGCCGGGCGGTCCGCGTAGAGCCTATCCGAATGACCCCTCGTCGGCCCGAGGCCGTGCGAGGCGGCCGCAGGCAAGGAGGGCGACTCTCCTTCGCCCGCCGAAGCAGCCGGCGGGCTGCGAAGAGCGGGAGCAGGCGGCCCCTGTCGGGCCGGCGATGGAGCCCGACGCCGCCTGCGGCCGCCGCAGCCGGCCGAAGCCAGAGGGTTATTCGGATAGGCTCTTAACCCCGCCGCTTGGTGGCCTCGACGAGGGCGGCGAAGGCCCGAGTCTCCTCGCGGACCTGCTTGACGAAACTGTTGTCCTCGGCGGTGCCGAGGACGGCGGCCATCTCCTCGGCCGACCCGTACACCATCTGCCGGAAGGGGTCGTCGTAGTCCTTCTTGCGGCTGGCGTAGGTCTGGTCGGCGACGTACTGCTGGATGCGGAGGGCCTCGTCGAGGGCGGCCGCCCAGGCGGGGCCGGTGAGTTCCCGCGCCCCCACCAGGTCCAGGAGCGTCGCCAGGGCGTGACGCTGCTTGTCGAGCGGGTACTTCCGCCACAGGCGGTCGTACGCCTCATGGATGTCCGTCCATGTCTTGAGTTGGCCCGCCTTGATGGCGTCCATGAGTCGGTCGAGGTCGCCGCCCGTCACGAGTTGGCCGCCCAGGTTCACCCACGTGCGCTCGCGCGGGCCGGCGAGCGCGCGGCCCATGTCCGCAAGGCGCTCGTCCGGGTGCTCCTGAAGGTAGGCCAGGAGGTTCTTCACCGCGTAGTAGTGGAGCATCTCGCGGTAGGCGGCGTGGGCGGCGCGGGGCTTGAGCACGACCGTCTTGCGGTCGGAGTTCTCAAACCGCTCGGCCAGGATCTCGAGGCCGTCGGTCTCCTCGGCGGGCCCCGTGAGGAGCCGCCGGCCGAGGGCCGCCAGGTCGGCGGGCGACCGGCCGTCGGCCGCCTCGCCGCGGCTCGCCAGGTGGGCCTTGGCCGTCCACGCCTCGAGCATCGCGAGGCCCGCC
>CAYGZE010000491.1:0-2986 GCA_964354185.1 uncultured Anaerolineales bacterium
ATCGTGCATGTACTCGTAGAAGACGACGGGCTCGGAGTAGGTGTAGGCGAGCGTCAGGGCGCCGCGCGCCTTGGCGGACCGCACGAGATCCGCCGGGGGCACGAGGAGGCTGTCGACCTGCTCGGGCCGATACTGGCTGATCCGCCAGTTCTGGCAGAACTTGCACTCCATGTTGCACCCGGCCGTCGCCACGCTGAAGGCCTTCGTGCCGGGCAGGTAATGGAAGAGCGGCTTCTTCTCGATGGGGTCGACGTTGAGGCTGCACAGGGCCCCGTAGACGAGGGTCTTGTAGTCGCCGCCCTGGTTCTCGCGCACGCCGCAGTAGCCGCGCTCCACGTCGGCCACCGTGCACTCGCGCGGGCACAAGGTGCACTTGACCGCCTTGTCCGGCAGCCGCTCGAACCACATCGCGTCATGGACGGCGACCTGGGGCCGCGGCGCATCGGCCGGCCCCGGCGCCGGTTCGCCCGTGACGCTGAGGCCCGAGGCCGCGCCGCGCGCGCGGCCGCCCGCCAGGCCTGCCGCACACAGCGCGCAGGCCCCGGCGCCGATGGTTTGCAGAAACTCCCGCCGACTCCGACACGCCTCGCCGTTCATGACACATCCTGCCACGGTTTCCCGATGCTCACCACTTCGATGCGCCCGAGGTCGGCCGCGCCCAAGCCGCGGCTCTCGGCGCTCGCGAGGTACCGCACGGGGCGGCCGTCCGCCTCAAGGGGCTTCAGGCCGGCCGCCGCGCGCTTCCGCTCGAGGATCTCGCACCCGACGCGGTCCACGGCCACGGGGTCGGTCCCGAGGAGGATGCCGCCGTAGGCCCACTGCCACTGGGCCCGCGACGGCGGCCCGCGGTCGTACTGGGGGCGCGTGGCGTCGCACGCCACCAGGCGCAGGCGGTCCCGGATGTTCGCGTGGGCGCAGACGTCCGCGACGAACGGGTCGCACCCGTGGTCATGGTACTTATTAGGATTGTGGATAGCCCCATAGAAGTTCTTCAGGCCCGCCGAAAGGCCCGCCAGGTTGTGATCCTTGAGGACCGGCGCGCTCACGAGGGCGGTCGCCTCGTCGGTGACGATGCGGCTGAAGAGGCTCCCGATGGCGCCGCTGGAGGCGATCTCGGCCGCATAGCCGGCGTTGCCTCGCGATGCGAGGGCGTCGGTGCCGAAGCATCGGACGCCTCGCGGGCCGTCGCTCAGCGTGTAGCCGGCGGCCCTGAGTTCGCGGCCCGTGCGGTCCCAGACGACGATCCGCCCCGGTGCAACCTCGGCGGCCTGGATCGCGCGGGCGAGGCCGAGTGCGACCGCGGGACGCGTCGGATAGCCCAGGCAGTTGACCTTCAGGCCCACGCGGTCGGCGGCCTTGAACCACCGGGCCCAGGCGTCGGCGGCCTTCGCGTCGCCGCCGAGCGCGCGGGCCGCCTCGTCCAGGACCTCGCGGACGCGCTCGGGCGCAAGGTCGTCGGCCAGGAGCGCGTCGTGGCGGATGACGACCACGCGCGACTTGGCGGCGGGCGCCGGCTTCGGCGCTTCGCCCGCCAGCGCCAGGCGCGGCGCGATCGCCGCCGCGACGGCGGCTCCCGCCGCGACGCCCGTGCTCACCAGGAACTCGCGCCGCCTGACCAAGCCCTACTCCTTCTTCGCGCCGGCCGCCTCCGGCTCGCCGAAGACCTGCGCGCTGAAGCGGTAGATCTCCGTCTCCGGGTCCTTCCAGGCGTCCAGGGGGAGGCCGGCCTTGCGGCAGGTGCCGGCGAGGAAGGCCTCGCGGTCCCAGCCCTGCTCGCCGGGGACCTGGGGCAGGAGGAGCCCCCGGTTCCGCCCGCGGACCATCATCAGTCCGTCGCGGCCGACCTGGACCGTCTTCGGGTCCAGGAGCCGCCGCATCGGCGCCAGAACCGAGATCTCGATCCGGAGTTCCGGCACCTCCTTGGCGGTCACCGGCTCGGCCGTGAAGCGCGGGTCCCGGCACGCCTGACACGCATTCTCAATGATGGATGCGTACAGCGGCATGACGGCGACGATGTGGCCGATGCAGCCCCGCAGGCGCCCCTGGTTCTTCAGGGTGACGAAGGCCGCGCCGGGCGCCTTCAGGGCCGCCGACAGGTCGTACTTCTTCTCGTCCGGCACGAGGGCCTTGCCCGTCTCGAGGAAGTGCGCAACCGCGTCGCGCGCCAGGCGAAGGAGCGTCTTCTGCTCCGCGTCGGCCAGGCCCTCGCCCATCCGCCAGAAGACGAGCGAGGCATACGTGACGGAGTTCGTGTAGTCGCCGGTCATGCGGCCGCTGGTGTCGAACGCGGCCCGCACGGCCTGGACGTCGTCCCACGGCTCGAGGACCTTCAGGGCGAGGCCGATGGCCTTGGCGCCGCACACCGTGTCGCGCGTCCGGGCGATGTGGGCGTCCCATCCCGGCACGTCGACCTGCGAGAGTTCCTGGAGGCCCATGTCGTTGAGGGCGCGAAGGTTCTCGGGCACGCGGTCCTTGAACGGCACGTAGCCGTAGTTCGGGCCGTAGTGCGTGAAGTCGCTGCTCACGACCAGGAGCGCCCCCTCGCCGACGAGCCCCCGGACGGCGTCAGCCAGGGTCGCGCGCTCGTCGCTCGTCATGTCGCCGACCAGCACCTCCACCATCCGGAAGTCCTTGAGGACGCCCTGGAGGAGGGGCAACTCGTTCTCGACGGAGTGCTCGTTCTTGTGGGCGGCGGGCTGCTCGGAGACGACGGGGCACTTGAGGAGCGCATCGCGCGCCTCGGCGTCCACCGGGATCCGGCCGAGCGGGGTCTCATACGCGTCGACCCGCAGGACGCTCGCGCCGCGAACGGGGGCCTGGTGGCTGCATCCGAACAGGAGCACGCGCCGGTAGGTCCGGCCCTTGAGCGTGGCAACGGCCTTGCCCGCGACGCCGGCGGAGAACGGGTAACCCGCGTGCGGCAGGACGAGCACCAGCGGCGGCCGCGCCATCGGTATCGTCGGCCCCGACGTGCAGGCCTCGACGG
>CAYGZE010000492.1:0-2969 GCA_964354185.1 uncultured Anaerolineales bacterium
GCTGTCGGCGAGGATCACGAGGCCCGCGCCGGCGGCGGCCGTCGTGCGGAGGAATTCGCGGCGGCTCAGCCTGGACGGCATGGTCCACCTTCCTTTCCCGGGCGGCGCGGCGGGCGCCGCTACGCGTCCATGACGATCGTGACGGGCCCGTCGTTCGTGAGGGCCACGTCCATGTGGGCGCCGAAGACGCCCTTGCCGACGGGCAGGCCCGCCTCGGCCAGGGCGCCGCAGAAGACCTCGTACAGGCGGTTGGCGTGGTCGGGCGGCGCGGCGTCGGTGAAACTCGGCCGGTTGCCCTTGCGCGTGTCGGCCAGGAGGGTGAACTGGCTGACCGAGAGCACGCCGCCGCCCACGTCCTGGACCGACAGGTTCATCTTGCCCTCGGCGTCCTGGAAGACGCGCAGGCGCGCGACCTTGCCGGCCAGGGCCCGGGCGGTCTCTTCCGTGTCCGCGTGGCCGACGCCCAGGAGGACGAGCAGGCCCTTGCCGACGGCGCCGGTGACCTTCCCGTCGACGGTCACGCGGGCTTCGCTGACGCGCTGGATGACGGCTCGCACGGCGGCGTCCTTTCCGGCGGCGGGGTCGCTGAACACGTACGGACCGTTTCCGAGCCTACGCCGCGGGGGCCGCGCACGCCAGCCTTTTTCGGGCCCCTGGGCCGCTCCGTCCGCGCCGGGCCGCGCCCGCGAAGCGCCTGGCAACCGCCCGCCGCGCGGCGTATACTCCGGGCGCCGGCGACGGCGCGGGCGGACCCGCGTCGGCCGGCGAAAGGGCATCGCATGACGACCCTCACGGTTGGCGAAGGGCCGTACGCGGGCCGGACGAACGCGGCCATCCAGCGGGCGGTCGACGATGCGGCCGGCGCCGGCGGCGGCCGCGTCATCGTCCCGGGCGGCACGTATCGGATGCACGACGCGCTGCACCTCAAGTCCGGCGTCCGCGTGGTCGGGCAGGGGGGGCCGGTCCTGGCGAAGGTCCCGAGCGTCGCGAGCCGCATCCCCGCCTTCCTCGGCTACGGCCACTACGAGGTCATCGTCGAGGAGCCCGAGAAGTTCCCCGTCGGCACGGGTGTCCATATCTTCGACGACAAGGCCGCCGGCTTCTACACGACGGTGGCCACGGTCGTCGGGCGCGAGGGCGACCGGCTCTTCCTGGACCGCATGTTGAACCACGACTACCGCGCGGACGACGGTGCCCGCGTCGTGTCGGTCTACCCCATCGTCGAGGCCGAGGGCATCGAGGACGCGTCCGTCGAGGGCCTCGTCATCGACGGCAGCCGCGCCGAGGAGACGTTCCTCCTGAACGGCTGCCGCGGGGCGGGGGTGTTCCTGATCCGCGCGGCCCGGGTCGCCGTGCGCGGCCTGGAGGTCCGGAACTACCGCGGCGACGGCATCGCCCTCCAGCAGTGCACGGACGTCCTCGTGGAGCGGTGCGACGTCCACGACAACGTCGGCCAGGGCCTCCACCCGGGGAGCGGCAGCGTCCGCTACGTCCTGCGCGGCAGCCGCGTCCACGACAACGGGGGGTGCGGCGTCTTCTACTGCCTCCGCACGACGCACTCCCTCTGCTGCGGCAACGAGATCCTCGATAACGGCGAGGCGGGCATCTCCCTCGGCGAGCGCGACACGGACCACCTCATCGAGGGGAACCGGATCGCCGGCAACGCGTGGGCGGGAATCCTGTTCCGCGCGCCGCTGCGGCAGAGCGGCGACCGGGTCCGCATCGTCCGCAACTCGATCGGCCCCAACGCGGCCAAGGAGGGCGGGGGCGAGATCGCCATCCCGGCGGCCGTCCGCGACGTCGCCATCCTCGAGAACACGTTCGCCGCGGGCGCGGTCCCGCTCCGCGTCGAGCGCGGCTGCGCGAGCATCCGGTTCTGGGGGAACACGGTCGGCGGCCGCCCGGCCGGCCCCGGCGACGTGGCGGGGGCGGCCGACGAGGTCCTGGCCGACCGGCCCGGGGACCTCACGCCCGTCGGCCCGGAGGCGCTCGGCCCGGACGGCGCCCGGCACCTCGGCCTGGCGCACCTGGAGCCCTGGGACGAGGGGCGGCTGTTCCCGTAGCGCCGACCGCGGCTCTCTGCTTGACGGCGGCGGAACGGCCGCCTAGGATGCTGCGGTCGGGCCTGTGCAGAGGATGGGGGCAGAGCGTTTCCGGGGAACTTCGGCCCGGCCGGGGCGGTTAGCACTACAACGCAACTTAGCGCGGCGGGTCTCCGGACCCGCCGCGCCATGGCGCGTGGCGCGGTCAAGAAGGTGGGTCGATGCGCGGTGGGTGCGGAGACCCACCGCGCAGAGGCGCAAGTTGCGTTGCAGTATTAGGGATGCGGCGGAAGGGAGCGATGCCATGAACGCGTGGCGCATCGGCCTGGTATCGGCGGCGCTGGTGGTCCTGGTGGGCGCCGGCGTGGCGGTCTCGCGCGGCGCCGACGGGGCCGCCGCGTGGAAGTCCCTCTTCAACGGCAAGGACCTCCAGGGCTGGAAGGCCCAGGGCGACGCCTCCTGGAAGGTCGAGGACGGCTGCCTGGCGGGCGTCCCGGCCGACGGCAAGGGCGGCGACCTCTTCACCACCCAGGAGTGGGACAACTGCGAACTCCGCTTCACCTACAAGGTCGTCTGGCCCGCCAACAGCGGCGTCTGGTTCCGCGGCGAGTACCAGTACGACATCCTGAAGTGGAAGGACCCGGTGGCCTTCAGCGGCTCGCTCTACTGCTCGGGCAAGATGTTCCTCACGCGGAACCTGGACGAGGGGCTCGAGAACCGCGACGGCTGGAACGAGGGCCAGGTGTACGCCAACGGCGACCGCCTGATCCTGTGGCTCAACGGCAAGAAGGTCGGCGAGTGCAAGGACGACACGTTCAAGAAAGGCCCGGTGGGGCTCCAGGTGCACGGGGGCGACGAGTTCCGGAACATGAAGATCCTCATCAAGAAGATCGAGGTCCGCCCCCTGAAGGCCGACGAGCCGCCGAC
>CAYGZE010000493.1:0-2956 GCA_964354185.1 uncultured Anaerolineales bacterium
GTCATCGCGCCGCTGCCGAACGCGCGGGCGAGGCCGGCCACGGTCGACGCGTGGCACAGCCGCGCGCAGTGGTCCACGTTGTTCGTGCCGACGACCGCGCGCAGGAACTTCTGCATCAGGTAATTCTCTTCGTTGGTGCACTTGGCGGACGAGAGGCCGCCGATGGCGTCGGGGCCCGACTGGTCGCGGACCCGCCGCAGGCCTTCGGCCACGCGGTCGAGCGCCTCGTCCCACGTGGCGGGCACGAGTTCGCCGTCCTTGCGGACGAGCGGCCGCGTCAGGCGCTCCGGGTGGCCGAGGAAGTCGGCGCCGAAGCGGCCCTTGACGCACAGAAGCCCGCGGCCGACGCCGAGCCCCGGCCGGCCCGTAACGTGGGCCACGCGGCCGCCGCGCACGTTCAGGAGAATCGTGCACCCGCAGCCGCAGTACGGGCAGATCGTCGGCACCTCCCGGAACTCCCAGGCGCGTCCGCGGCCCTCGGCGCCGGCGCAGGCGAGCGCGCCGGTGGGGCAGACGTCGATGCAGTTGCCGCACTCGGCGCAGACCGACTCCTCGCGCGATTGGCCGGGCGGCAGCCCGACGCGCGTGTCGAAGCCCCGCCCCAGAAAGTCGACCGCCCCGGAGACTTGGACCTCGTGGCACACCTGCACGCACCGGCCGCACAGGACGCACTTGGACCGGTCGTACGTGATAGCCGGGCCGTCCTGGACCGGCGCGGGGGCGACCGGCGCCGCGCCGAAGCGCGACGCCTTGACGCCCAGGACGTAGGCGTACTTCTCGAGGTCGCAGGCGCCGGCCTTCTCGCAGGTCATGCAGTCGTGCGGATGGTCCGAGAGGAGGAGTTCGACGACCATCCGCCGCATCTCGCGCAGGCGGGGCGTGTCGGTGCGGACGGCCATCCCCGCGGCGGCGGGGAACGAGCACGACGCCACCGGCGCGGGCCAGCCCTCGACCTCCACGACGCACAGGCGGCACGAACTGGTGGGCTCCAGGCCCAGGGCGGGGTCGTAGCAGAGGTGGGGGATGTCGATGCCCGCGCGGCGCGCGGCCTCGAAGACGGTCGTGCCGCGCGGCACGCTCACGTCCCGGCCGTCGATGGTCAGCGATACGTCATCAGCCATCCGATAACCCTATCGCGCTCAGCGCTCCTCCAGGTCGCAGCGGAGGCAGCGCTGGGCCTCGCTGCAGGCGTCCTCGCGCGAGAAGCCCATGACGACCTCGGCGAAGTTGCCCCGGCGCCGGAAGAGGGGCAGCGTCTGGACGCCGTGCCGCGGAAGCGCCGCACTGACCTCGTCGGGCTTGCACGGCGCGGCCCAACCGTGATCGACCGGCAGTTCGCCCTTGCCGCCCAGGAACTTGTCGATGGCGAGGGCGGCCCGCTGCCCGGCCGCGATCGCGTCCACGATGGTGGCCGGGCCCGTGACGGCATCGCCCCCGGCGAACACGTCCCGCCCAGCCGCGCTCGGCGAGACCGGGTCGCCCGTCACGGCGTCGCCCCCGGCGAACACGTCGCCGCCGTCGGTGCGCAGCGTCACCGGGTCGACGTCGAGCCGGCCATGGCTCACGACCACGCACGTGTCGCCCGCCGCGAACTCCAGGTCGGGATACTGGCCGACCGCGGCGATGACCCGGTCGGCCTCCAGGACGAATTCCGAGCCGGGGACGGGGATGGGGCGCCGGCGTCCGCTCTCGTCGGCGTCGCCCAGTTGCATCCGAATGCACCGGACGGCGCGAACCCGGCCGTCGCCCTCGATGGCCTTGACCGCCGAGAGGAAGGCGAACTGGACGCCCTCGACGCCGGCATCCTCGATCTCGTCTCGCGTGGCGGGCATCTCGTCGGCCGTCCGGCGGTAGAGAATCGTGACCGCGTCGGCGCCGAGCCGCAGCGCCGCCCGGGCGGAGTCGATGGCGGCGTTCCCGCCCCCGATCACCATCACCCGGCCTTGGATCGTGCTGAGTTGGCCGAGGCACACCTTCCGCAGGAAACCCAGGGCGTCCTCCACCCCTTCGAGGTCCTCTCCCGGCACGCCCACTCTCCCGCCCTTGTGGGCGCCGACCGCCAGGAACACCGCCTGGAACCCCTCGTCGCGGAGTTCCTGGATCGAGCCGATCCGGCGGCCCGTCACGATGTTCACGCCGGCCCGCCGGATGTAGGCGATGTCGCGCAGGAGCGCCTCCTCCGGAAGGCGGTACTTGGGGATCCCAACCGCCAGCATGCCCCCCACCCGGTCGAGCGCCTCGAACACCGTCACGTCGCGCCCTGCCAGCGCGAGGAAGTAGGCGGCCGTCAGCCCCGCCGGGCCGGACCCCACCACCGCCACGCGACCGTGCCGCGGGCCGCGCCACTTCAGCGGCGGGTCCGGCGTCGCCTCCTCCCAGTCGGAGATGAACCGCTTCAGTTGGCGGATCGCGACCGCCTCGTCCGTGTCGCCCCGGCGGCAGAACGTCTCGCACGGATGGTGGCACGCCCGGCCGCACACCGACGGGAACGGGTTGCGGCGGCGGATGACCTCCAGCGCCCCGGCGAACCGCCCCTCTGCGATCAGCGCGACGTACTCCGGCACGTTCACGTGGGCCGGGCACGCGCTCGAACATGACGTCGGCGCCAGGGCCGCGCACGCGTGCGACGGGCACCGCTTCTGGCGGATATGGACCTCGTATTCGTCGCGGAAGTGGCGCAGGGTCGAGAGGACCGGGTTCGGCGCCGTCTGCCCCAGGCCGCACAGCGACGCCGCCTGGACCATGCGCCCGAGATCCTCGAGGAGGCCTAGGTCGGCCATCTCGCCGCGCCCTTCGGTGATGCGCGTCAGGATCTCGAGCATGCGGCGCGTGCCGATGCGGCACGGCGCGCAGCGGCCGCACGACTCCTTCGCGCAGAAGTCCGTGAAGAACCGCGCGATGTCGACCATGCAGGTGGCCTCGTCCATGACGATGAGGCCGCCGGAGCCCATGATGG
>CAYGZE010000494.1:0-1440 GCA_964354185.1 uncultured Anaerolineales bacterium
CCCTGAACGATCGCGTGGCCGGCCTGATGCTGACCAACCCCAACACGCTGGGCCTCTTTGACCCGAACATCCACGAGATCAGCGACCTCGTGCACGAGGTCGACGGCCTGATGTACTACGACGGCGCCAACCTGAACCCCCTCCTGGGCCGCTGCCGGCCGGGCGACATGGGCTTCGACATCGTCCACGTGAACCTGCACAAGACCTTCGCCACGCCGCACGGCGGCGGGGGGCCCGGCGCGGGGCCGGTCGGCGTCTGTGAACGGCTGGCCCAGTACCTGCCCATCTCGCTGGTGCGCGAGCGGCCGGACGGGTCCTACTTCCTGGACTACGACCGCCCGAAGTCCATCGGCTACATCGCCCCCTTCTACGGCAACTTCGGCGTCATCCTGCGGGCCTACGCGTACCTCCTGACGCTGGGCCGCGAGGGCCTTCTGCGCGTGGCCGAGAACGCCACCCTCAACGCCAACTACGTGATGGAGCGGCTGCGGCCCTACTACGACCTGCCGTACGGCGGCATCTGCAAGCACGAGTGCGTCTTCTCGGCCCGCCGCCAGGCCGCCCGCGGCGTCCGCGCCATCGACATCGCCAAGGCCCTGATCGACCGCGGGTTCCATCCGCCCACGATCTACTTCCCCCTGACCGTGCCCGAGGCCCTGATGATCGAGCCGACCGAAACCGAGTCCAAGGAAACGCTCGACGCGTTCGTCGAGGCGATGATCGAGATCGCCCACCTGGCCGAGACCCGGCCCGACCAGATCACGCGCTGCCCGACCACCACGGTCGTCGGCCGCCTGGACGAGACCCGTGCGGCGCGCCATCCCGACCTGGCGTATCTCCCGCAGGCCGCACAAGGCCCCGCCGGCACGCCGCCATGACCGCGCTTGTCTGCCAGGACCTCGGCCGCATGGCCTACGGGCCGGCGCTGGACCTCCAGCACCGCCTGGTCCGCGAGGTCCAGGCCGCGGGGGACGGCCCCGCCTACCTGCTGCTCGTGGAGCACGACCCGCCGGTCATCACGACCGGCCTGCGGCCGCCGTGCGGCAAGCACCTGCTGGCCACGCCCGAGCGGCTGGCCCGCGAGGGGATCGAAGTCCACCCCACGCGCCGCGGCGGGGGCGTCACCTGCCACGGCCCGGGGCAACTGGTGGGGTACCCGATCCTGCGCCTCTCGGCCGTCCGCAGGAGCGTGCGGGCGTACGTGCATGACCTGGAGGAGGCGGTCCTCCGCGCCCTCGGCCGCTTCGGCGTGTCCGCCCGGCGGGCCGAGGGCCTGACGGGCGTCTGGGTGGGCCGGGAGAAGATCGCCGCCATCGGCGTCGCCGTCAGCCGCTGGGTGACCTACCACGGCTTCGCCCTGAACGTGGCGACCGACCTCGCGCCCTTCGGCCTCATCGTCCCCTGCGGCCTGGCGGGCAAGGGCGTGACCAGCCTCAGCCG
>CAYGZE010000494.1:1540-2920 GCA_964354185.1 uncultured Anaerolineales bacterium
ACCTTCTGGCCGTCCCACTCGGGCACGGCGTCGGCCACCGACAACTCCATGGTGAAGGCCTCGTTGGGCCTGAGGGCCACGTCGCCCCGGCCGGGGCAGCACTTCTGCTCCCACGGCAGGCCGATGAGCGGCCCGGGCTCGTGCAGCAGCAGGCCCAGCGAGTGGGAGTAGACCGCGGGCTCGGGCACCCCGGCCTCGCGGGCACGGGCCAGGATGTTCGCCAGGAGTTCGTTGCCCGTCAGCCCCTCGCGGAACTCGGCCCGGAAGATGTCCTGGAGGCGATTGGCCTGGGCCAGCAGCCGCCGCAGGCCCGCGGGCGCCTCGGTCTCGCCCGGCCGCAGCACGTAAGCCCAGTGCTGGTGGTCGCTCGTGAGCCGCAGGTACCGGACGCCGCAGTCGGAATGGATCAGGTCGCCGGGCCGGATGGCGCGGTCGTCGGCCCCGAACTGCTCCTTCAGCGTGTCGCGGCGGACCCGGTTGAAGAACGGCTTGAACGATACCGGCAGGCCCAGGTCGGCCGCACGCTGCCAGTACTGCCACTCGAGGTCCTCGGCCGTCGTCTCGCCGGGCACGATGGCCTTGCGGCTGTAGCAGTGGGCCATGATTCCGCGGGCCACCGCCATGACCTGCTCGTAGAGGCCGATCTCCTCGTCCGTGAGGGTGGCCAGCCACCGCGTGGCCATCGGCTCGGCCGAGGCCAGCCGCTCCACGTACTTGGCCGGCAGGGCCTGCGCCAGTTGCTGATAGAGGTTGTGCGTCAGGCCCCCCGCGGCCCACTGGACGCTGCCGATGTTGATGCCGATCCGCCGCGGGTCGCGCTCCGCCACGATCTTCGCCAAGAGCGGCCACTGCTCCTCGTAGTGGCGCCCCTGCCACGGCTGCTCGAAGAGGCCCGCCGTGTGGGTCATCGCGATGCTCAGGCGCTCGACGCCCCCCGCCGCCCCGCGGTCGTAGAACACCAGCATCTGAAGGATGGGGCACCACGTGTCCATCGGCATCATCGAGGCGAACACCGGGTCGAGGTCGTCCTCCTGGCAGAGGATCACCCACATGTCGAAGCCCGCCTCGCGCATGGCCAGGGGCAGGACGGTCGCCAGACGCTTCTCGAGGACCTCGCGGATGACCCGGGCCTGTTCCCGCACGGGCAGGACCCGAGCCCCGCCCCTGCTCTTCCTGCCCGTCCTGGATGCCCCCACTGCCGCCCTCCTTACCGACGTGCCGCCGGACGGTAACACGCCGCCCGGGGTGAATCAAGCAATCGCCCGCGGGCGCCCCGGTGCCGTTCGAGCCCGCCGCGGGAGCGGGGCACTCCCGCCCGCGAAACCCGCCAGCCGGGTGCCACTGGCGGCTTGCCCGCCAGTGCTCTCGCCAGCCGGGTGC
>CAYGZE010000495.1:0-2900 GCA_964354185.1 uncultured Anaerolineales bacterium
TGGAGGGCGGCCTCCTCTCGGAGGAGGAGGCGGCGGCGCTCCTCTGCCTGCCGGCCGAGGCACGCGGGCCGGTCCACGCCGCCGCCGACCGGCTGAACCGCACCCTGCACGGCCAGCGGGTCTCGTACGTTTTCAACCGCAACATCAACTTCACGAACGCGTGCTCGGCGGCGTGCGCGTTCTGCGCCTACCGCGTGGCGCCGGGCGACGAGGAGGCGTTCCTGCTGGCGCCCGAGGAGGTGGTGCGCCTCGCCGGCCTCACGCCCGGCATCGACGAGGTGTGCATGGTGGGCGGGCTGAACCCGGACGTGACGCTCGAGGACGTCGTCCGCCTCTTCGCGGCGGTGCACGAGGCGTACCCGTCGGTCCACATCCACGCCCTGAGCCCGATGGAGATCGAGTACTACTCGTCGCGCGCGGGCACCACGCCGCGCGAGACGTTCCGCCGCCTGCTCGACGCCGGCTACGGCAGCCTGTGCGGGACGGCGGCCGAAATCCTCGTGGACGAGGTGCGGCGCGAGATCTGCCCGAACAAACTGCCGACCGCGCGGTGGGTGGAGATCGTCCGGACGGCCCACGAGATGGGCATCCGGAGCACCTCGACGATCCTTTTTGGGCACATCGAGCGGCCGGAGCACGTCGCGCGGCACCTGGGCGTGCTGCGGGACCTCCAGGCCGAGACGGGCGGGTTCACGGAGTTCATCCCCCTGGTGTTCGTGCCCTACAAGACGCCCCTGGGCCTGGCGCGCGGTATCCGCGAGATGATCCCCAAGGAGGACGTGTTCCTCCTCTACAGCGTGGCGCGGCTGTTCTTCGGGCGGCTGCTCGCGAACCTCCAGACGTCGTGGTGCAAACTCGGCACGGACGTGGCGGCCGAGAGCCTGTCCTACGGCGTCAACGACCTGGGCGGGACGCTTCTGGCGGAGAGCATCACCCGGACGGCGGGCGGGCGGCACGGCGAGGCCATGACACCGGCCGAGATGGCCGCCCTCATCCGCCGCGCCGGCAAGGAGCCCGTCCGGCGCGACACGCTCTACCACTATCTGGACGCGGCGGTCCAGAGCGGGTAGTCTGGCGGTGCGGCGTGGAGGACGCACGGACCGCGTGGTCGCCCAGGCGACCACCCTACGTGCCGGCGGTGTGGGCCGGAGGGATTTCGCGTGACCCGACAGGCGGCCATCATCGGCGACGGGGCCATGGGGACGCTGTGCGCCCTGCTCCTGGCCGGCCGGGGCGCCCGGACGCGGATGTGGTCGGCCTTCCCGGAACACGCCGTCGAGATGCAGCGGACGCGCGAGAACCGCCGGTTCCTGCCGGGCATCCGCCTGCCGGAGGGCCTGCGGGTCTCGACCGACGCGGCGGAGGCGGCCCAGGGGGCCGACCTCGTGGTGATCGCCGTGCCGTCGCGGCACCTGCGGTCGGTGCTCGACCGGGTGCGGGGCGCCCTCGTCGCCGGGCCGACGTACGTGTCGGTCGTCAAGGGGATCGAGGCGGGGACGCACCTGAGGCCGAGCGAGGTCATCCGCGACGTCCTGGGCCCGCGCGACCTGGCGGTGCTGTCGGGCCCGTGCCTGTCGCGCGAGGTGGCCGAGGGGCTGCCGACGACGGTCGTCGTGGCCGCGGCGAAGGAGGCGCCGGCGCTGGCGGCCCAGGAGGCGCTCACGGCACCGCACTTCCGCATCTACACGAGCGACGATGTGGCGGGGCTGGAACTGGGCGGGGCCCTCAAGAACGTCATCGCGATCGCCGCGGGCATCTGCGACGGCCTCGAACTCGGGTGCAACGCGAAGGCGGCCCTGGTGACGCGCGGCCTGGTGGAGATGACGCGCCTGGGCGTCGCCCTGGGCGCGAAGCGCGAGACCTTCGCCGGGCTGGCCGGCCTGGGCGACCTCGTGACGACGTGCACCTCGCGCCTCAGCCGCAACCACCACGTCGGCGAGGAGATCGGACGCGGCCGGCGGCTGGACGACGTCCTGGCCGAGATGGGCCGCGTCGAACCCGAGGGCGTTCAGACGACCGAGAGCGTAGCGGCCTTGGCCGCGCGGCACGGCATCGCGATGCCCATCACGCAGGAGGTCTGCGCCGTGCTGTTCCACGGGAAGCCGGCGCCCGACGCGCTGGCCGACCTGATGAGCCGCCGGCCGAAGCCGGAGTGGACCGAACTGGAGGTGTGAGGATGGCGGCCGCGGACGCGCCGCCGGTGATCGTGCCCGCGATCCCCCTCCGGCAGTGGATGGGGTTCGCCCTGTTCGGTTCGCTGGTCGTCTTCGCGCTCTTCGCCCTGCTGGTGCTGGTCCGCCTGTGGGGGCTGCGGATGCAGACGCGGGCGAAGACGACGGGCAACCTGGACCTGGACCGCCTGCGGGCACAGTTCGACGCGGGCCACTTGAGCCCCGAGGAATACGCGGCGGTGCGGCGGCAACTCGTGGGCGGCGCGCCGGCCGCGGCGAGGCCGCCCGGCGCCCAAATGCAGGGCGCGGCCCGAGAGACGCATGCGACGGCCGGACCGCCGTCGGCCCCTGATGCCGACGCCCCGGAAAAGCCGATAGAACCGCCGGGGAGCGACCACGGCGACCCGGATAAGGAGCCGGCTCTATGAGCAAGAGCGAGGGAGGGTCGGGCGAGGGACGCCGCACCGCCACGTGCAGTTTCTGCGGCAAGAATTACCGCGACACGGGCCCGCTGGTCGAGGGCCGCGGCGGCGCGTACATCTGCGGCGACTGCATCCAGTTGGCGCATTCGATCGTGCGGCAGGAGCGGCGGCGCTCCCGCTCGCGCCGGTCGGCCATGGGCCGCACGCCCTCGCCCCGCGAGATCAAGGAGATCCTCGACCTCTACGTCATCGGCCAGGAACGCGCCAAGAAGGCGCTCTCCGTCGCCGTGCACAACCACTACAAGCG
>CAYGZE010000496.1:0-2890 GCA_964354185.1 uncultured Anaerolineales bacterium
AGAACGTCTGGACTGACAAGAGAGTAGCGCTGAAGATGCGCGAGGTCTATGCGAAAGAGCCACGGCTTCTCGAGTGGGAGGAGGTGCCTGCGGACTTGGTGGGAGAGGTGTTCGGGGTCGGGAGTCGAGAGTTGGTGAAGGCGTCTCCCGCGGCGGCCGAGGTGCCGAGGCTCGATCCCGTGGTGGTGGCGGACCTCGTACTCATGGCTCAGGAGCCAGTGTTCAGGGAACAGTATGCGGCCTCGATAGACGCGGCTCTCGATGGCAGGCCGTTGGTCGCTGCGCTCGCTGTGAGAAACGTGGTCCGCGTTGTGGTGAAGGACGAGTCGCGGGTCAGGATACACTGTGAGTACATGATGTGGTTCCTTCGAAGGTGGACGCAGACTCCCGAGTGGCGTGAGGCGCATGACAGGGTGCTGGCGACACTGCGGGCTGAACTCGACGCCGAGGGGGTGGCGTAGTGTCGACGCGACCACGTGAGACTGACGAGCCTGAGGAGTCACGCGAGGAGAGAAAGAGCGGGGTACGGAGGATCGAGGCGGTTGAGAGTGCGGGGCGCATGGAGGTCGAGAGGAGGGAGAAGGCTGAGCGGGAGGAGTTCAGACGGGTAGGCGAGGCGGTGATTCAGCGGCTCAGGAGTGGAGAGCATAAGCCGATGGAGCGGGAGGCGATGAGAGAAGCGACTGTTGCGTTGTTCAGAGCGGCGGAGGAAGAGAGCAGGCGGCCGAGGACAGTCGCGGAGCCAGTGGAGAAGCATGTGCAGCCAGAGCCAGCGGAGGCGGGGGAGGAGCGGGCGACGCGGGAGGCGGTGGCGATTCTGCACGAAAGGAGGGAAACGGCTGAGGAGGAACAGAAACGACGGGCGGAAGCAAGATTGGCATTCGTAGACACAATCAGTGCTCGACGGGTTACACGCGAGGAGGGCAGCGAGGGGGCGGCTGAGGCACGGGTCGCGGCGGGGTCGGTCGTGCGCGAGGAGAGAGCGGCGGGGCGGGAAACGGAGAAGGCCGAGCCAAAGAAGGAGGAAACGTTCAAGGCCCCTTTCGGGAAAGGCTGACACGAGAGGAATTGGACGCGGCCATACGTCAGCACGACCATCTTGAGAAGGTGCTTAGCGAGGAGCGGTACAAGGAGGCCGTTGAGTTCTGCAAGAGGGTGCGTCAGCAGGGGGATGGGACGGCCCTCGGCCAGGTTCCGCGGTTGATCTCACACATCGAGCGGCAAGAGGTGCGACGGATTGAGCACGAGAGGAACATCACTGAGGAGGTGGTCATACACCGGACCGACCCAGAGGCTGTGAAACGGGTGCTGACAGATGTGCGGGACCTCAAGAGGCCGGAGTTCGTTGAAATGGCGGACACCGTGGAGAAACTGTACAGGGCGAGCCCGGACCACGAACGGGTCCGCATACATTACTCGGAACTGTACCAGCAAGGAGTACGGTTGGTCGATGATAGGTTTCGCGACTTTGCCGAGGCAATCAGGGAGAATCGAGCGGCTGTCGAGAAGACGCTGAATGAGAGGCTTGGGTTGGGTGAGGGGTCCGCGAGAGAGGTGAGGATTGCGGTCGTTGACAGCAGGCTGTACACATGGACTAGGGACACGAAACTCGACAGGTGGGAGAACTCGCTTGACGACCAGAAGATGTACTGGCGCACCAAGGCGGACATGGTCGAGGTGTTGGACCAGGTTGCGAAGCATCTGCATATTCGCGGCGGGCCAGACGTGGTGGACCGCTATACCAACGAACTCATCAATCAGCTCAGCAGACTGGAGGACGCGGCTTGGAACAGGACCCGGCGGTACTATATCAGGCAGTACACCGAGGGGGAAACGATGCAACTGATAGTTGACACGTTAGGGCTGTCAATCGGCGACATCAAGTCACGCGTCAAGAGCATGGGCATCAGCGAGAGAGGACGCATCAGTGGCCCGCAGTTTCCAGAGATTCATGAGTGGAGGATGAAGTCCGTCGCCATAATTGAGAGCGATGGCAGCCTGCAGCCGACTAGACAACTCAGGTTCCACGAGGACGCCCGCGACCGCGATAGGTGTATGATCGTTTACCAACACTTCTGTGAGTTCGGGCATTTCGAGTTCAAGCCATATAGAGGACCAGATGGGAATGATACCTGCATCAGGCTCGAACTGCCGATGGTCATAGGGGCTTTGATGGAGAAGTGGGGTGTGCCACCAGGTGACAAGGCGATTTACAACAGAGGATTGCACGACTGCATTGTCACCGAACCTCTCGAAGTGAAGAAACACTATCTTCCCGAGGTGATTTCTCAAGATGGATGTTTCACCCGGGGCAGATAC
The DNA here is from genome assembly GCA_964354185.1 of uncultured Anaerolineales bacterium. Taxonomy (GTDB): domain Bacteria; phylum Planctomycetota; class Phycisphaerae; order FEN-1346; family FEN-1346; genus CAYGZE01. Next base: position 2,320 of record CAYGZE010000496.1, read on the forward strand.
CAAATCACGCGCGACCATGTGATTGATGCCGGGTGTAAGAAGGAAGCCTACCAAAAGCTGCTCGGTCATGTGCCAGAGCTATCGTCAGCAGAGATTGAGCTCGTGAAGACGTACGGCAGGCCGATCCCAGCCAGTCTTGGGTACGGCCCCGGGGACCGAATAGGGCTTAGGATGAGTGTAATACAACGTCTGACTGAATCTGAAGACCACTTGGTTTCTGAAACAGCTCAGAAGCTTCAACAGGCTGCAATGTCAATCCCAAACAGGCTTCTCGACGACGAAGTTCATAAAATCATTGAGCCTTTTGGAATAGACATGTCGATCGGCCCTAGAGAGGTAGTATTCTTCAAGGGTACAGGGAGAGTTTCCGTGGTGTCGGAGGCCCACACCAAAGCAAAGGATGATGCAATTCGTTGGTCGCTAATAGCTCCTCCGAACCACCCCCGCAAAATGAGACTAGTGGCTGAATTCGTTCGAAAGCATCCAGAAGATGTGCGGAGGATAAAAGCACAAATCGAGAAAGAAGGCTTGAAGGTGCATCCGATATGGGAGGATTACCGAATTGAGTGAA
>CAYGZE010000497.1:0-2854 GCA_964354185.1 uncultured Anaerolineales bacterium
GAGTCTGGCAGGACGGTCATGCGCGGTGCCGCGCCCAAGGTCTTCGGACCTGTGTGCCGCGCGATCGACCCCATGCTCCACAGGGCTCGGGCCGGACCCGACGCGCTCTCCGCTTCGGATGGAACAGGTCGGCTCATGTCTGACCGCAATGAGCGCGACCCGCCAACCTGCCCGCCAGCATTTGGCAGGCGGGGACGAGGGGCGGGCCGGCCGCTCGGGCATGCCACGATCGGTCCTGCGACCGACCGCGGGCGCATCGCCCGGGCTCGCGGTCGCCTCCTTCGGCCTCGCGCGGTCTCTCCGCGGCAAGCCCCGGCGCCCGGTCCGCGGGCCGCGCCCCTGGCGGGACCCTCCGAGGTGCGGAGGCCGGCGCCATGACCGCCCCGCACCCCGACAACACGCCCGGCCGACCCGCGCAGCCGCCCCCCGAGGCGCGGGTCATCCCCATCGGGCCGTTCATCGCCGGCGGCGCTGACGCCCCCGCGAAGGGCCCCCGCTCGGCCGGTGCCGCCCAGCCGTACGTCACTATCCCGGCGCCCTCCCCCGCCGCCCGGCCCGACGCCGCCAAGCCGGACGCAGCCAGGCCCGATGCCGCCCCGGCCGACGCCGCGCGGACGCCCGAGAAGCCTGATGGCGCGGCGTCTGCCTGGCCGACCGGCGCCCCCGCTTCCGCCAGCCCGGCGGCACCGCCCAAGGCCAGCCCGGCCCGCGCGCCCGGCGGCGCGGCCCGTGCGGTGCAGGCCGCCGGCGCCGGTGCGATCCCGGCCACCCCCGTGCCGACCCGCCAAGCCGAAGGGCGGGCCGCCGTCCCCGGCGTGGCCCAGCGCCTGGCGCGGGACGTGCGGCCGCGGGCCCGCGTCCTCACCCTGGCGAGCGGCAAGGGCGGCGTCGGCAAGACCAGCCTCGCCGTCAACCTCGCCATCGGCCTGGCGGCCCACGGCAAACGCGTCCTGCTGGTCGACTGCGACATCGGACTGGCGAACACGGACCTCCTGATCGGCCAGCGGCCGCGGGGCGACCTCGGCCACGTCCTCGCCGGACGCTTGCCCCTGGAGGCGATCGTCCAGGAAGGGCCCGCCGGCATCCGCTGGATCCCCGGGGCGTCGTACATGCCCGCGATAGGCAGCATCGACGAACGCCAGCGCGAGGCCCTGCTGGACGCGCTGTCGGCCCTCGAGTCGCAGCACGACTTCGTCCTCCTCGACGCCCCCGCCGGCATCGGGTCGGGCGTCCTCGCGCTGGCGCGGCAGGCGGACGAGTTGGTGCTGGTCACGACGCCCGAGCCGACCGCCATCATGGACGCCTACGTGACGCTGAAGGCCGCGGCCGCCCCGGGCGCCGACGCGATCGGCCAGGTCCGCCTGATCGTCAACCTGGCGGCCCACCGGCGCGACGCCGACCGCGTCCATCGGCGGATCGACGAGGTCGCCCGGCGGTTCCTGGGCATCCCGGTCGGCCTGCTGGGCTACGTGTTCTGCGACGGCCACGTCGGGCGGGCCGTCCTGCGGCAGGAGCCGCTGCTGCTGGCCTACCCGCACTCCCAGGCGGCCTGGTGCGTCAAACGGCTCGCGGGGGCCATTCTGGAGCAGTCCGGGCCGGTCCTGGCCGCCCGGCCGGGATTTTTCAGACGCGTAGCGAATTTTTTCCGCCGAAGTGCCGATAATGCCGATTGCGGACCGAGCCCTCGATCCCGTCCGGGGGGCCCGCGTTCTGGAGAAGCCTAGGGGAAGGGGCCGCCGATGAGCCGCACGTCCGACGGTATCCGGGCCTGGCAACGAGGACTCGAACTCACCCCTGACGAACTCGCCGCCGCCTGGAGCGAGCACCGCCGCTCCCACGACGAGGACGCCCGCAACATCCTGATGGAGCACTACCTCCCTCTCGTCAAGTACAACAGCGAGCGCCTCCACGCCAAACTCCCCGACGAGGTCGACCTGGACGACCTGGTCTCGGCCGGCATCGACGGCCTGAAGGACGCCATCGAGTCGTTCGACCTGGAGCGCGGCGTGAAGTTCGAGACGTACTGCGCCCCGCGCATCCGCGGGGCCATCCTCGACGCCCTGCGCAGCATGGACTGGGTGCCCCGGCTCGTCCGCGCCCGCGCCAACCAGTTGGCCGACGGCCGCCGCCGCCTCGAGTCCCGCCTCGGCCGCGCACCGCTGGACCACGAACTCGCCTCCTTCATGGGCCTTTCCGAGACCTCCTACGACAAACTCGTCCGCGATGCCCATGCCGTCGGTGTCATCAGCCTCAACCGCAACTACCAGGACAACGACTCCGCCCGCGACGTCCGCGAGACCGACATCGTCCCCGACCCCCGCAGCGAGAACCCCCTGCGCCAGGTCCAGCAGCACGACCTGCGGAGCCTCATCACCAAGGGCCTCTCCAAGCCCGAGCGCCTCATCCTCCTCCTGTACTACTACGAAGAGATGACCATGAAGGAGATCGGGGCCACGCTCGACCTGTCGGAATCCCGCGTCAGCCAGATGCACTCGGCCATCATCACCCGCCTGCGGACCCAACTCGACGGCCGCCAGCACGAGTTTACCCCCGCCGAGGCCTGACGCGGCCCGGCGCCGCCCTCGCCGCCGATTCCCGCCCCCGCCCGGGCGCCCCTGTGCCGTTCGAGCCCGCCGCTGTTCGAGCCCGCCGCGGAAGCGGCGGGTTACATCCGCCCGCGAAACCTGCCCGCCTGCCCCCCGATTTTGCTGTAAGTCCCATTTTTACAATCGGGAAAACGAGGTGGCGCGCGCCGAATTTGCCGATTTTGGGGGCCTCCGGCGGGCCAAATCGGCCCTCGCGCTAGCGCCAGGGGGGTCGGCCGTCCCGGATGTTAAGATGGGTAAGGCAAAAC
>CAYGZE010000498.1:0-2843 GCA_964354185.1 uncultured Anaerolineales bacterium
CTGGAGATCGCGATGCGCGAGAACCGGTACCTGGAGGGCCAGTCGGTGATGACGCCGCCACCGGCCGTCGAACTCCTGGGCCGCCGCGCCAAGGTCGACGTGCCCGTCACAGTCGAGGACAAGGAGGGGGCGACGGCCGACCTGGAGGCCAAGGCCCTGCCCGTGCCCGAGCGATATGGCACCTACGCCGTGACGATCGCGCCGAACGGCAAGGACCCCCAGTTCCTGTGCACGCTCCTCAGGGCCCACAGGCCGCGCGAGGGCTTCTACCCCGACGCCCCCGTCTTCGGCGAGGGCCAGTTCATGACCCACGACGAGGGGAAGCCGGACCTGGTGAAGCGCCGCGCCCAGACGCTCGGCCGCCTGGGCATCAAGGGGGTCCGCATCGAACTCGGGTGGTCGGAGGGCCAGCGCGGCAAGTACGACTGGGACCGCCTCGACAACCTGCTGGGGGCGCTCGAGGAGGCCAAGGTCAAGTGCCTCGTGACGATGGGCGGCCACCCGTACTGGACGATGCCGTTTGGCCAGCCGACGCCCGCGTGCATCGAGGAGAAGCCTGACCACTCGTGCATGCCGCAGTACTACGACCAGTTCCAGGCCTGGATCGAGGCGTTCTGCCGCCGCTACTGGAAGGACGGGCAGGGGGCCCTCTGGGCAATCGAGAACTGGAACGAGCCGTGGGAGGGCATCTCGATCAGCGGCTGGGAGAGCGACTCGAACCACTTCCGCGAGATCATGAGGCGCATCGCCGCCGGGGCCCGCAAGGTCGACAAGCGGATCAAGACGGCCGCCGCCTGCTCCATCATGAACACCGAGGACAAGTTTCTGACGGGCGAGGACCGCAAGCGCCTCATCGGCCTCGTCGACCTCTTCACGGACCACTACGTCCCGCCGCGCACCAGTTACGGCCCCATGGTCGCGAAGTACTGGGGCAAGCAGAGCACGGACACGGAGTCGTGGATCGCGGCCACGGAGGTCCTGCTGCCGCAGGTCATGTGCCAGTTCCTCGCGTGCGGCCAAGACCGCGTGACCCCCTGGCACCCGGAGATGACGTACTTCCCCGTGCCGGGTGCCCCGATGAAGCACCAGATGCCGAATCCCGTGGCGCTGGCCACAAACGTGTTCAACGTGTTCATCACGGGCCGGCCGTTCCAGAGACTGCTGTTCCTGACGCACTTGCCGTGGGCGTTCCAGTTCGGCGCGGACGACGACGCGGTCGTCGTGTTCTACGGGCGGCTGATGCCCCTGTGGGGAGCGGACGTCACGGCCTACCGGGACCTCCTGTGGTGGCAACTGCAGCTGGCCGAGGGCGGGACGATCGCGATCGACAACGCGGACGGCGCGCTCGAGTTCTACGACATCGCGGGGAACCGCGAGTTCGAGGGCGCCAAGGAGGTGCGGGTGCCCGTCGACTTCCTGACGCATTACATCAAGTCGCCGAAGGGTGGCGCGAAGCGGATCGCCGAGCGCCTGGCAGCGGCCAGGATCGAGGGTGTGCGGCCCGTCGAGATCGTCGCGCGGGACTTCACGACGCCTGTCGACGCCCCCGGCGCGGCCGTCCGCGCGACGGTACACAACTTCCTCAACCGCGCGATCGAGGGGACGCTCGCCGTCGAGCCGCCCGAGGGGATCCGCCTGAAGGCGGACCGCGTGCCGGTGAAACTCAAGGCGGGCGAGGCGGCCGACTGCGTCCTGGAGATCGCGGAGGCGCGGGCGTCGCCGGCCAACGCCTATCGGTTCCGCTACACGTTCGACGGCGACGCCGGGAAGGCCGAGTGGCAGGAGACGCTCCACGCCGTCGTGGCCCGGCGCGGCACGAAGACGGTCGACGGCAGCCTGGATGACTGGAAGGACGACCTCGGCGTGCCGGTTCGGGCGGCGCTCCAGAAGGTGGACATGACTCAGGCGGCGTGGATGCCCTTCGTCGAGGCCCGCGACAAGCAGCCCGACGGCAGTCTCGCCGAGGTGAAACTGGCGTGGGACGACGAGTTCCTGTACGTGGCCGCGCGCGTGAACGACCCGAGCGACAGCCCCGGCCACCAGCGCCTCCAGACGTGGGACGAGGACCAGTACTTCCACAGCGCCAAGGACGACGCGATCTGCGAGGCCCTGCGGCCATACGAGAAGCTCGTCCGGGCCAACCTGCGCGACGAGAAGACCCGCAGGGAGATGGAGGCCGCCCCCGAGTGGGCCGCCTACCAGAAACTGCTGAAGGAGAACCCCGGCGCGAAGTGGGCGGTCGAGACGAATGCCGCGCGCGTCTACTTCGAGGCGAAGGCACGGAGTCCCCAGGCGACGTTCGCCGACGCGTCCTACGTCTACAAGCGCGTGCCTTGGAACGAGGGGCCGTGGGTCGGCGACACGCTGCAACTCGGGTTCGACCCGATCCCCGGGTACAAGCATCACGCCCTCAAGACCGACGAGGACCGCGTGCCTGAGGGCTTCCACGCTATGCCGGACACGGACTTCGAGTACGCCGCGTACGCGTGCGCCGACCGGGGGTCGGAACTCTGGCGGATCCTGGCGCCCGGCGTGCCGCGCGGCCACCACTATCCCCGGCAGCCGCGCGCCAAGTTCGACCAGGGACCCGTCCAAGGCGGTGCACACGTGGTGAAGCGCGAGGAAACGGTCACGACGTACGAGTTGGCCATCCCCTGGTCGGAACTCGAGGGGTGGAAACCGAAGGTGGGCGGGACGTTCGGCTTCACGTTCCGCGTGAACAACAACCAGGGGCCGGCCCTCCAGTTCGGGGCCGACAAGAGCGCGACGAAGACCAACGGCCTCTCGCTGCATCCCTACTGGGAGGCGAAGCCCAGTTGCGGCGTGCGGTGGGCCTTCGCGGG
>CAYGZE010000499.1:0-2839 GCA_964354185.1 uncultured Anaerolineales bacterium
GGTAGTTGTGCTTGGTGATCGGGCGCGAGATGCCCGTGATGTCGGCCTCCTGGAACGCGTCGTTGCCGATCAGGCGCGTCTTGACCTGGCCGGTGATGGCCACCAGGGGCGCGGAGTCGAAGTTGGCCGTCGCCAGGGCCGTCACCAGGTTCGTCGCCCCGGGGCCGCTCGTGGCGATGCAGACGCCGACCTTGCCGGTGGCCCGGGCGTAGCCGTCGGCCGCGTGGCCGGCCCCCTGCTCGTGCCGGGTCACGATGACGCGCGGTTCCGCGTAGTCGTAGAGGGCGTCGAAGATGGGGATGACGGACCCGCCGGGATAGCCGAACAGGACCTCGACCCCTTCCGCCTTGAAGACCTCCAGGAGGACTTGCGCGCCGCTGCGCGTGGACATGAGACGGCCCTTTCCTTCCGTGGACGCGCCGCCGGTGTGACGGGCATCCGTTCCCACGCAGGCCGGGGCCTGGCCCCGACCCGCTCGGTCGCGAAGCCGGCGTGGCTTCGCGCCCCGGCCGGCGTCCGCCGCGGACGCCCGCCGCCCAGCCTTCGAGCCGCCCTTCGGATGGAACCTTCAGGCGCTCCCGCGCGCCCCGGTAAGGGGCACGCGAGCGAGATACTCTATCGGCCGCCGGGCCGGGCGTCAACAGGTTTTCGTCCGCGCCGACCGGCGCAGGTGCGGCCGCGAATCGTGGCAGCCCTGAAAGGGCGCAAGACTGTGCAACCGGGAACATCCTTTACGTTTTAGACCGGGCACATGGTTTCCACTTTCATGGGGTTTATGGGCCGGTCCGGAGCCCCTGGAGCGTAGCGGAAGGGGCTCCGGACCGGCTCTCCGCCGCCACGCCCACGCGGGCGGCTTCCGTGAAGCTCAGCACCCGCCGGCGATGCGAGTCGAACACCCCCAGCGCCGTCGTCACGAACCGCACCGTCCAGTACCGCTCGTCCAGCGGTTCCAAGCCCACCCGCTCGCCGTACAGCGCCTCGCCCAGGAAGACGTCCGTCCGCTTCCAGTAGAACTGGCCGTGTTTCTGGACCACGCGGGCCTGCCAGCCCTCGGGATACTCCACCGCTTCGAGCCGCATCGGATACGCCCGCGGCGAGGGCTCGTACACCGACGCCGGCGTCCGCTGCTGGAGCGCCTCGTGCGGCCGCTCCTCGTTGAACTCCCGACGGAACCGGTCGAAGGCCTGAAATCCGGGGACACAATACTGGTTTTCCCCCTCAGGTGGCCGGCCCCCCTTTCGCGGCGCGAGGACGCCCTAGACGATGCCCTCGCCGAAGGAGGACTCCGGGCCGGCCTGCGGGTCGGGCGGGCCGGCCGGCGGTTCGGGCGGCGGGGCGTCGTGGGAGCCGCCGGCAGCGGACGGTTCGTCCGTCGCGTGCGGGGGCTGGCCGGTGACGGCGTCGGCCTCGGCCGCGCGGCCGGCGCGGCGGAGTTCCTCGCGGTAGGCGTCGAGGATGACGTCCTGGAGGCGGCCGCGGCACTCGCTGTTGATCGGGTGGGCGATGTCGGCGTGGAGTTTGCCCTGGACGTCCTCGTCCGAGACGCGCTGCTCCGGGAGGCGGGCGCCGCAGTCGTTGCAGAACTTGGCCCGCAGGTGGTTCTTGCCGCTGCACTTGGGGCAGTGGTCGGTGAGTTTCCTCGAGGGCATGGCCACGAAGAGGCCGTTGGTGCCCTCGATGATCTTGAGGTCCCGCACGACAAACTCGCCGTCGAGCGTCATCGTGCAGAAGGCCTTCAGGCGGTCCCCGCTCTGAGGCGACAACTTGACCGTCACGTTCGTGACTTTCATGGCAGCGTCTCCTGCTGCGACCCGGTTCCTGCCAGCATGGTGGCCAACACCGCTTCGCACCCCGCGGCGCGAGCGGCGGTTACGTGGGCCTGGGCGTCGGCCTGGGTGTCGGCGAGCGCGAACCAGGCCGATCCGCTGCCGGTCATCCCGCACGCGGCGGCGCCGGCCTCGCGGAAGAGGCGGCCGAGGTCGGCGCCGTTGTGCCGGACCGCGCGGGCCGCCGGTTCCAGATCGTTCAGGACGAACGGCCCCGCCGCCCGCGCCGGACCCGCCAGGTGGGCGACGATGTCGGTCGCGGCGGGGCGCGGCGCGTCGCGGCGGTCCTCCAGGCGGTCGTAGGCCGCATAGACCTCCGCCGTCGGCAGGCCGTAGGACGGCCACGCCAGCGCGACCCACCACCGCGGCCGCGCCGAGAGCGGCTCGACCCGCTCGCCGCGGCCGCGCATCACGCTCACCGGCGACCCGAGGAAGAGGGGCACGTCGCTGCCGACCCGCGCGCCAAGGCGGGCGAGGTCCTCCCGCCCGAGGCCGCACGCCCACAGGACGTTCAGGGCGGCGAGCGCGGCCGCGGCGTCGCTCGACCCGCCCCCCAGGCCGCGGCCCAGCGGGATGCGCTTCTCGAGCCGCACCTCGGCCCCCGCGCGGACGCCGCACGCCTCGCGCAGGGCGCGCGCGGCCTTCAGGACGAGATTGTCGTCGCCGGCGGGGACCTCGAGGCCCTCCGAGGACATCGACAGGCCGGACGCGGGGCGCAACGTCAGCGTGTCCGAGAGGTCGACGGCCGCCACGACGCTCTCCAGGTCGTGATACCCGTCGGCCCGCCGCCGAAGCACCCGCAACGTCAGGTTGACCTTGGCGGGCGCGTGAACCACCAGCGCGCCGTCCCTTGCTGTGACGTCGAGCATGATGTCCGCCTTTGCGGGGGACGCCAAGGCCCGGTCCGGGGCAGACGCCCACCGGTCGAGAAGTGCTCTACGTTATAATACCCGGAAGTTGCTCAAAGTCAATGCTCGGCCGCCGTCGGCGGGGCGGCGCATTTGTGCTTGCCG
>CAYGZE010000500.1:0-2834 GCA_964354185.1 uncultured Anaerolineales bacterium
TGAACGTCACGGCGAACGACTTCGGCGGATACGCCGCGGCGGTCAAGCAGAAGTTCGGGACGGACATCGTCAAGGTCGAGCGGCAGCGCGTCCTCGCGGCCTACGCCGCCGTGCCGGACGCCGAGGCGGAGGCCGAGGCCCGCCGCTGGATCAGCGGGGCCGAGAAGATCGTCGAGCCGTCGCGCGAGGAGATCGTCAAGTCCTGCAAACTCGCCCTGGCGCTCCAGAAGATCGCCGACCAGGAGAACGCCACGATGGTGACGGTCGACTGCTACGGCTCGATGTGGCGGCAACTGCCGGCGTACCCGTGCATCAGCCACGCGCGGATGAACAACCTGGGCCTGGGCGGGGTGTGCGAGTCGGACCTGCCCTCGTCGATGACGCAGGCCCTCCTCCAGGGCCTGAGCGGCCGGCCCGGCTTCGTGACCGACCCGACGATGGACCTCTCGAAGCAGGGCATCGTGCTGGCGCACTGCATGGGCACGCCGCGCATGGACGGCCCGGACCGCCCGGCGGCGCCGTACCGCCTGCGCTGCATCATGGAACGGCAGGAGGGCGCGGTGCCGCAGGTCCGCATGCGCGTCGGGCAGAAGGTGACCCAGGCCGAACTGGTGGGCATGGACACGCTCATCTACTTCACGGGCGAGATCGTCGAGGCGCCCGACCTGCCGCGCGGCTGCCGCACGAAGATCGTCGTCAAGGTGGACGGCGACCCGGAGAAACTGTGGCAGAACTGGTCGCACGGCCTGCACCGCGTGACGTGCTACGGGGACTTGGTGGAGGACCTCAAGCGGTTCGCGCGGTTCACGAACGTGCGGCTGGTGAACGAGGCGTAGGACGGCAGGCTGGAGGCCAGAGGCTACAGGCCAGAGGCTAGAGGGAGGCGGTTTTCACCGCAGAGGACGCGGCGAGAAACGTAGGGTGGGTGCTTGTCGGAGCGGAGCGCAGACCCGTCGCCTCACCCAGGGCACCCACGCGGTTCGCTGGCGGGAACGCTGCCAGTGGCCCCCGGCGCCGTCAGCGGGAGTAGGTGCCGACGAGCCGGGCCTGGCCGAGGATGTGGCCCTTCATGGCTGCCGCGAGGGCCGGCTTCTTCGCCCCGGCCTTGAGGTCCAGCGGTGCGTCGAGGGCGTAAAGGGTGAAGTGGTAGTGATGCGTCCCGTGTCCCTTCGGGGGCAGGGGCCCGTAGTAGCCGATCTTGGGCCAGCTGTTGTTGCCCTGGCGGGCGCCGCCGAGGTCCGGGAGTTCGGCCGTCTTGGCGACGCCCTCGGGCAGTTTCCGCAGGTCGCCCGGCAGGTTCCAGACGAGCCAGTGGTCCCACGTGCCGACGGGGGCGTCGGGGTCCTCGCAGAGGAGGGCGAGGGCCTTGGTGCCGGCGGGCGGGGCGGACCATTCGAGCGGGGGCGAGGTGTCGGCCCCCTCGCCGGTGTGCTGCGTGGGGATGCGCTGCTGGTCCTTGAAGGCGGGACTGGTGAGCGTGAAGGTCATGACGTCCTCCTCCTTGCCGGTCGCCCCGTGATCGCAGGCGATGGGCCAGGCGGCGAGCATCGCCACGACGAGCAGGCGGCGGACGGGCGACGACAGGTCCTTTCTCATGGCGGGTCCCTTCCTGGGCAACCTCTCTCTACTATGATGCGCTCGGCCGCGCGCCCGTGCAAGGGCGAAGCGGAATGCCGACCGCAGAATGCCGATTGCGGAATGCAGATTGCGGATTGCAGAATACCGGCCAACGGCAACGGCCCGGGGGCGCGGCGGCGGGCGATTTGGGTGGCCGCGGGGGCCCGGGCACAGTAGGGTAGGCGAAGGCGGAGGGCGGCCGTGAACCACGTCGAGCGATTCCGGGCGGTGATGCACTTCCGGCCGGTCGACCGGCTGCCGCGCATCGAGTGGGCCACGTGGTGGGACCAGACGGTCGAGCGGTGGCGCGGCGAGGGGCTGCCGGTGACCGACCGCTACGCCCTGTACGAGCACTTCGGCCTGGACCCGTACTACCAGTGCTGGTTCGGTCCGCGGGGGCCGCTTTATCCCGAGACGCCGCACGGCCGGGGGGCGGTGCGCGACCTGGCCGACTACGAGCGGCTGCGGCCGCACCTCTATCCGCCGCAGGATGACGCGGTGGCGGCGCTCGGGCCGTGGGCCGACGCCCAGCGGCGCGGCCGCGCGGTCGTCTGGATCACGCTGGACGGGTTCTTCTGGTTCGCGCGGACGCTCCTGGGCATCGAGCCGCACCTCCTGGCGTTCTACGACCAGCCGGACCTCTTGCACCGGATCAACGCGGACCTGGCGGCCTGGCAGATCGGGGTGCTGCGGCGGCTGGCCCAGGTGTGCCCGCCGGCGTTCATGACGTTTGCGGAAGATATGTCGTACAATCATGGACCGATGCTCTCGCGGGCCCTGTTCGACGAGTTCCTCGCGCCCTACTACCGGCGGGTGGTGCCCGTGCTGGAGGAGATGGCGACGCTGCCCCTGGTGGACTCGGACGGCGACGTGACGGCCATGGTGCCGTGGCTCGAGGCGGCGGGGCTGCGCGGCGTCCTGCCCCTGGAGCGCCAGGCAGGCGCCGACGCGGGGCGAATCCGGGCGGCGCACGGGCGGTTCCTCATGATCGGCCACTACGACAAGATGGTGATGACGCGGGGCGAGGCGGCGATGCGCGGCGAGTTCGAGCGGCTGCTGCCCGTCATGCGCGCGGGCGGGTTCATCCCCAGCGTCGATCACCAGACGCCGCCGGGCGTCTCGCTGGATGCGTACCGCGTGTACCTCGGCCTTTTGGAGGAGTACACCCGCGCGGCGGGGGGGTGAGGGCGCGGAAACACACTGGCGGACAAGCCGCC
>CAYGZE010000501.1:0-2833 GCA_964354185.1 uncultured Anaerolineales bacterium
ATTTCTACTTTGCGGGAAAGAGGACATTTCTACTTTGCGTTGACAGGCGGTCGTCGGCCGCAGAGCGGCCCGGGCCGCTAGGCGTCGGCCGTCCCCTCGGCGGCGGCCCCCAGGCTCCGGACGGCCTCGTTCACCGTCGGGTGGAGGTCGAACAGGCGGTCCAGGCGGACGGTCCGCAGGATCGTCGCGACGCCGCTGTGCAGGTCGGCAAAGGCGACCCGCCCGCCGCGGGCGGCAACGTGGTGGTGCACCCGCACCAGGGCCGCCAAGCCCAGGCTCGACGCATACGTCAGCCGCGACAGGTCCAGCACGAGATGCTTGGCGCCTTCCTCGATCAGGGCGTCCATCCGCCGGACGAACTCGTCGGTTGTGGTGTGGTCCAGGCCGCCGTCCAGCGCCAGCAGCCGCACGCCCTTGACGCGGCACTTCCGCTCGTGGATCTCCATGGCGAACCCCGACAGGCCGGTCCGAAGGACCGAGTGCGTGCCATGCTATCGGCGGCAGGGCCGAAGTCAACGCGATTCCCGACCGCGCTACTCCAGGTCGACAAGGGCGACGTCCTCGGGCCCCAGGTCGATCGTCGCCCGCCCGTCCTGCCACGCCACCTCGGCGCCGCTGACGAGGTCTTGGCTCTTCGCGGGTGCGGGGCCTTCCAGCGTGATCGCGGCCGACGCCTTCCGGTCGCTGTCGTTGAAGACGGTGAGGTACCGCGTGCCCCAGCGCTCGACGTAGACCTTCGGGTCGCTCGAGCGGGCCCGCGTGACGGGCTGCCAGCCCGCCTCGGCCACGCGCTTCACGAGGGGGACGTACTTCTTGAACAGCGGCCGGTCGCGGTCGTAGAGTTCCGGCCGGCTGAAGTAGTGGCCTTCCGAGGCGTTCGCGCTGAAGAACCCCGGGAACATCCCGTACGCCAGGCACCGCTTCATGTACTTCTCGACCCGCTCGTGCGGGAACTTGTCGAACTCGGTGTTCATCAGGAAACAGTAGGGCTTCGGCCCGCACAGGACCCGCCGGTAGAGGAGTTCGTCGTCCGACATGGGCCGCCACCGGCCGCCGGGGTTCCAGTCGGTCTCCGTGCCGCCGACCTCGATCCAGGGGATGAGCCACGGCAGGCGGTCGGGCGCCCCGTTGGCCATCATGAGTTTCCCCACGGCGTGCACGTCGTCGGCGATTGCGCGGACGTACTCGTACGCGATCAGGCCGCGGAACACGGCGGGCTGGTGCGTGCCGAAGGAGAAGGCGAGCGGCGTCCGGGACGCCGCGAAGTGGTCGCGCCGATAGTCGAGGACGTCCGTCACGTAACCCTCGCTCGAGTCGACGTACTCGCCGTCGAGGTCGCCCTTGCGGCCGGGGCCGTAGAGCGACTCGCGGATCGCCGGGCTCCACTTGTTCTTGAAGTCCGTCACGTCGCCGGCGACGCCGGGCGACGAGTTCATGCTCCAGACGGCCCCGTTGCACCAGGGCGTGTCGAGGAGGCGGGCCGGGAAGCGGCCCAGGGCGTCGTGGTACCCGCTCGCGAGGAGCGCCTGGGCGTTTCGGTCGCCCTTGGCGGCCAGCCGCTGGGCCTCGGCCAGGGCCGCCTCGAGCGTACGCGGCAGGTCCTTGGCCATCGGCATCCACCAGGTCATCGGCTCGGTGTAGCGGAACGTGAGGATGCCGTGCGCATCGTCCCAGGCGGTCTCGTCGTTGCCCTCTTTGAACTTGAAGCCGAAGTCCTCCCAGCCCTTCACCTGGCTGATCTTGTGGAAGGGCATCCACAGGCCCTGCTCGGGCGTCCGCGAGCGGAACTGGTCGGGGAAGAGTTCGTACATCCGCGCGACCGCGCCGCGGAAGCCCCACGTCGCGTCGAACGGAAAGACGCAGAACCTCACTTCGGCTGTGTGCCGCTCCGGCACGAGGCCCAGGTCGTAGGCGATGTAGAGTTCCCCCGCGCCCGCGCTGTAGCCGACGCGGAAATAGGCCGCCCGGTCCATGTCGAGGCAGACGGCCAGGCCGTCCTTGCCCCGGGCGACGGCAGCCAGGGGATACCGCGAGAGTTGCCCCGTCGCGCCCGCCTGGAACCAGGTCGCGTGGACGTAGTCGCGCGGGGGCTCGGCAGCCTCTTCGCGTCGCGGCCCGGCCAGCCATCGCCACCCGGCGCCCGCCGCGGGAACCGTGTAGACGAGCGTGACGGCCCGGTCCTTGCCGGTCGTGTCCGTGAGGCGGCCGGAGAGGAACTTCGCGTCGCCGTGCTGCTCCGTCTGGCACTCCAGGCGCAGGCCGAGCGCCTCGCCACCCTCGATGGACACGAAGTCCGAGTCGGCCGCGGCGTCTCGCACCACGAACCGCTCGCCCGCGCCCACCTTCATGCGCACCGCCGCGCCGTCGAACACGGCCGCCCCCTCCGGCACCTGGACGACGTGCAGCCGCGGGTCGCGGAAGGACGCCTTGCCCGCGTGGCCGCGCAGCAGCAGGTAGAACGAGACCGACTTGACGGGCTTGGCCGGGAGGACCCGAACCTCGGCCCGCTGCCAGTCGTGCGAGCCGGTCGCGAAGGCGGCCGTCTGGCCCCAGAGGGGCGTCCCGTCCGCGTAGAGGAGGTCGAGGTAGAGCGCGTAGTCGGAGTCGGCCGAGCCGCCGACGTTCTCGGCCTTGCTCCAGGCGGTGGCGACGATCGGCTGCGGGGCGGTCTGGTTGAGGACGACCGTCTGGCAGACGCCGCGCTTGGCACCGGCGTCGGCCCCGTTGTCGCACACGAAGAGGTCGCCCTGGCGCTCGAACCCGCCGACGTACGGGCCCCAGGCGTCGGGCTTGAGGACGCTCGGGCCCTCGGCCCGGATGACCTCCTTGACGA
>CAYGZE010000502.1:0-2830 GCA_964354185.1 uncultured Anaerolineales bacterium
GGAGGCGTGCCTGAACTAGCCCCCGCTGGCAGGCGGGGGTCGCCGTTCCATTGGGCGGGCAGGCCGCCCCGCGTCTCTACCTGTTTGACTCTCCGAAGGCCTGAGGTATAGTTCCCGTATGAGCCGGCCCCGTGTGAGCGGGGGCGGGCCGTCCTGCCATTTCCGAGGGCCGTGCCGAGGGGGGAAAGTCATGTGGAACACGTCGCTTGCCGCGTGCGGAGGTGGGCCGCATTTCGAAGCCCTGGAACCGCGCCTGCTCCTGGATGGGTCGCTTTACGGCCACGTGACCGACTACGCCGGCGGGGCGGCCCTGGAAGACATCACCGTGAATGTTTTCCAGGGCCCCGATCCGAACTACGCGGGCGATGACGCCTGGGATTATGTCACCAGTGCCACGACGAACGCCTCGGGCTTCTTCTTCCTCGATGCGCTGCCCGCCAGGCACTATCACCTGCGCGTCCCGGAAGGGCAGTCGGCCGGCGACTATCATTACTTCGGCGACGATTTGTACGACGTGGTCGTCCTCGACGATCACACGACGGAAGACCAAGACTTTGCTCTCCGCCAGGCGGGGTACATCTACGGGTACGTCAAGGATGAGGAAGGCAACCCGATAGCCTCGGCGGAAGTCCTGGTGGAGGCGGCCTGGACCGAGGAGGGGGATGATTGGCACACCGCCCGGACGGATCCGACCGGGCGGTACGAGGTCCTCCTGGTCCCGACCGAGGAGGCCTTCTACCCCGTCAAGGTCCTGACGGCCAGCAATCCGGGGGCCACATACAAGGTCTATGGCACTAGTGAGCCGGACGCCCTCAATCGCGACGATCTCTACGGCGACCTGGAAGCGCAGGGCTGGACGTTCCTGGGGTCGGCCGCAGACACGCACACGTTCGACGGGGGGTATCTCTCCTACATCATCCAGACCGAGTATGCGTATCAGGTGGCCGTCGATGCGATGGAGGCCGGCGCGGGCCAGTATTATGCAGACGGTCTGTGGACCGGCAACGTCGAGGGATGGGCGAACCTCTTCGGCGCCCCCAATGGCGCCTACGCCCTGACCCTCGACAGGGGAAACGCGCCCATCTCTGCCTTCATCGGCTTCCGGTATGGGCTGGCCCCGCCCTGGGTGACCATCCACGTCGTGGACCTGGGGCGGGCGGCCGAACCCACTTACCTCGGGGTCGAGATCGGCCCGGACCTGTACGCCGCCTCGCTTGCGGGAACGCGCGGGCCGGACTTCTTCCTCTCGGAGGGCGGCGTCATTCAGGGCCGCGTCGTCAACGCTTCAGGCGAGCCCCTTCCCTACGTCTGGAATGCCGTCGAACCGTGGGCCCCGATCGAGAACGGCCTGTTTACGGATCCCCAGGGCTCGGCGCAAGAAAACGGGCAGTATGCCATCCCGGGCGTCCCGGCTGGAATCCAGGTGTGGGGAAAAGCCAATGACTGGCCCTGGGAGGGCTACGAGAGGGACGGCGTCCGGTATGCCGCCGGTTCCCGGTATCTCGGGCCCTTCTGCCTCGAACCGGGCGACGTCGTGGAGATCCCGGACCTGGTGATCCAGGAGGCGGTCAACCTGCACGGCGTGGTCCGTGACGGCGGGGGCAATCCCGTCGCTGGGGCCGAGATCCATCTCGACGGATACGACGTGGACGGCGGCTCGCCCGACTGGGACGACCTGGTGGCCACGTCGGACGCCGACGGCCAGTACGGTTTCCCGTTCCCGAACGCGCCGGCAGGCCAGTTGTGGGTGTACGCCTTTATGCCGGGCTTCCGCAGATACCTGTCGGAGGAGATCGTCGCGGCCCCCGGGGACGACATCGCCCACGACATCACGCTTGTCGCCTGCGGCGCCCCGGTTGTTGTCACCGGAGGGATCACGAACTTCGGCGAGGTGGCGCCGAAGAACAGCGAGGGCGTCGTCCTGCCGTTCAACCTGATGGACGACTATTACGACTACGGCCGGCCCTGGAGCCTACAGGTCCTCGCCTACGACCCGGCGCAGGCGCGGACGCCGCTTGACGACCTCCTGCCGCAGCGGTGGGTGGTGAGTTTCGGCGCGGTGGAGGACGGCTACGACGACTATTTCGTGCCGAACGGGGCCGGCGGCGCGTACGAGATCACTGTCGAGCCCGGCGTGAGGAGCGTTGTCGCCGGCCGGTTCGGGACGGGCCGGAGCGGTGTCGAGTGCGGGCTTTTCAGCGATCCTCTGACCGTGAGCGGAGCGCCGGGCCAGACCATCCCCGGCCAGGACCTGGCCATCCCCATGGGCACGGCCACGGTGCAGGGCAGATTGTTCTTCCCGTCCGGCTATGCCGGCATCGTCAGCAGTTCCTCGGCCACGGTGTGGCTGAGGCCGGTCGGGGCGGACTGGTTCCCGCGCGCGTTCGGGGAGCCGGCGCCAGACGGCACTTACGCCATGGAGGACCTCCCCGCCGGCACTTACTACCTCTACGCGGCCGCCCGGGACCTGGGCGAGTGGACCTCGCCGGAGTTTACTCTCGGCGAGGGCGAGACCTTCACGCAGGACGTCTTCTTCGACTGGCCGGTGTGGACGGCCGATGCCGACGAGCACTGGGAGAACGATGCGAACTGGTCGGGCGGCATGGCCCCTGGAGAGAGGAGCGTGGGTGCGTTTGCCAGTGCTGCGCCTGAGGATCCGGTCCTGTACCAGGACGAGAAGGCTCTGGGCGTGGACTTCCGCGCGGCGGACCGGACCATCTCGGGAAGCGGCTTCGACCTCGTGGTCGGCTCCGGCGGCATCGACAGCGCGGGCGACGGCAACAACACGGTCGAGCCCAACGTGGTCATGGCCGCCGACTCGACGTGGACG
>CAYGZE010000503.1:0-2800 GCA_964354185.1 uncultured Anaerolineales bacterium
TCGCGCTGGCGCAGGCGGCCGGCGATGCTGGACGCGATGAACACCGTCGCATAGGCCGCGAAGGTCGTCACGAAGCAGACCTGGAGGACGAACACGGGGTGCTGGGCCGCCCCCGGCGCGACGAGCGGCCCGTACCGCAGCGGCGCCTCCGAGACGACGAGATTCTCCCGCGCCGGGCCCTTCACGCCAGGGCCTGGATCCCCTGGCTTGCCAGGCGCACGGCCTCCTGGACGGCCGGGCTCAGGCGGTCGGCCTCGTCCATGGCCGCCGGCTGGGCGCCCACCAGCGCGCACGCCACCTCGCAGCCGCGCGACTCCCGGGCCAGCCCCTCGATCGCCTCGGCCACCAGCGCCAGGGCCACGGCGTGGGTCGAGGGCGTCACCTCGGCCAGGCGCGCGGCCGGGACGACCGCCACGCGGCCGGGCGCCGCCCCCAGGTCGGCCGCGTCGACAAAGAGGACGCCGCGGCACCCCGAGGCGACGATCGGGACGAGGAAACTCTCCGGCACGCCCTGGACGTCAAACAGGAGCAGCCGCTCCGACGGGCGAAGCGCCGCCACGACGGCCGGGCCGAACCCGTCGTCGCCGCGCAGGGGGTTGCCGATGCCGACGACCGCCACGGGGCGCGGCAGGAGGGCCTCGAGCGCCCGCGTGAGGTCGGCGGCCGCGTCGCAGAACGCCAGGCTCGGGCCGCCGCCCATCGGTCACCTCCCACGCTAGTGCCGTTTCCAGAAAGGTAGTACCACTTTTGGCGCGGTGCCGCTAGCGACTTGTCCGCCAGTGTTCTGGAGGCACTGGCTGCAAGCAGCCAGTGGCACCCGGCGTGAGGGAGTCACAGTACCTTTCTGGAAACGGCCCTAGACGGTCCACGCCTCGCGCAGGACGGCCGTCCGCCGGCACGTCGGGCACAGGACCCGCAGCGTGTCGCTCCGGTCGAGCGGCCGGTCGGGCGCCGTCGGCCCGCGCCCGATGCGGTAGAGGCAGAGGAACGAGGCCACGAGCAGCCCCGCCGCCACGACGAGGAGGAACGGGCTCATTCGAACACCCTCCTGAGGAGGCCCTCGAACGGCTTGACGATCTCGGCGGTGTGCTCCGCCGGGTCGTCGCCCCCCACGTTGATCCAGTGGATGTACAGGTCCTGCCCGTCGATGTCCACCACCAGGGTGCCGGGCGTCAGCGTGATCGAGTTCGCCAGGAACGTCCTCGCCATCTCGCTCCGCAGCGTCGTCCGGACCTTGACGATGCCCGGCCGGATGGGCATGTCGGGATGCAGGACCCGGTAGGCCACGTCCAGGTTCGCCTTCACGCAGTAGTAGAGGAAGTACGGGATGTACACGAGCAGGAAGAACCACCGCCGCGGGTCGAGCGCCTTGTGCGGGTTGTCGGGGTAGATGTGCGCGAGCAGCGTCGACACCAGGAGGGCGATGACCGACCCCGCCAGAACGATGAGCGTCGAGAGGCCGTCCGCGTGGAATCCGAAGGTCAGCACGACCGCGCCCAGGTCGACCCCGCCCGCCGGGGCCCACGCGAGCGCGCCTTCCCGCGCCGCCAGGAAGAGCCGCAGGGCCTCGTACGCCGTCCACGCCAGGGCCACGACGGCCACCGTCTGGGCCAAGGCGCCCAGCGCCCGGTCCGCCCCCTGCGACCGCCGCGCCGCCCACCCCGCCAGCACCCACAGGGCGTACGCGAGCGTGCCCGCGACCAGCGGAATCCCGATCACCCGAAGGTCCCACAGATTTTCCATGGCGCCCCCTACACCTGCTTCCTCAGCCGGCGCGTCCGCTCCTGGCTCATCCGCACGAGGTCGTTGAAGTCATAGCGGGGCTTGCGCGTCTCGGCGTCGTACGCGCGGGCCAGCCGCTCCGTGCACGAGTAGCACGGGTCGACCGACGCCAGGATGATGCTGACGTCGGCGATGTGCTGGCCGATGCAACTGGCACGGAAGGACGGGATGTTGACGTAACTGGGGGCCCGGATCTTGTGCCGCACGGGCCCTGCCCCGCCGTCGCTCCGGACGTAGTGGAACGTCTCGCCGCGCGGGGCCTCGTAGTCGCCGCACCCCTCGCCCGGCGGGATGTGCAAGACCTCGGCCGCGATCGGCCCCTCGGGAATCCGGTCCAGGCACTGCTCGATGATCTTGATCGACTCGAAACTCTCCAGGCACCGGACGACCGCCTTGGCGAAGACGTCGCCCGCGTCCTGCGTGATGACCTTCCACTCGACCTCGCCGTAGGCGCCGTGCGGATGGTCGCGCCGGACGTCGATGGGAACGCCGCTCGCGCGCGCCGTCGGGCCCGTCACGCCCCACGCGAGCGCGTCCTCCTTCGCCAGCACGCCCACGCCTTTCAGGCGCGCGTGCAGGACCGGGTCGTCCAGCACCGCGTTGGTGAGCATCTCGAGCGGCTTCTTCAGCGAGTCGACCGCCTTGCGGATCTCCGGATACAGTTCGGGCGGCACGTCGCGGCGGACGCCGCCGATCCGGTTGTTGGCGTAATGGATGCGGCTGCCGGTGATCACCTCCAGGATGTCCATCACGGGCTCGCGGTACTTCCACGCCCACATCCAGACGGTGTTGTAGCCGAGGAAGTGGCCGGCCAGGCCGATCCAGAGCATGTGGCTGTGGAGGCGCTCGAGTTCCGCGACGATCGTCCGCAGGTACTCGGCGCGCGGCGGCGCGTGGGGAGGCAGGCCGTATGTCGGCATCGGCCGCAACTACCGCCCGGACCACCTCGCCCTCTTACCGGACATGATAGGTGCCTGCTCTATCAAGGACGGGGCGGGCCTGTGCCGTAACGCGCTGG
>CAYGZE010000504.1:0-2797 GCA_964354185.1 uncultured Anaerolineales bacterium
GACATCTGGATCCAGGAGGAGGCCGGCCCGGAGGCCCGCTTCTACCACACCAACCCGATTGCCGCCCTCGTCGAGGCCGGGGCGGACCTGCTGCTGAACGTCTCGGCGTCGCCCTTCGTCGTGGGAAAGATCGAGCGCCGCGCCGCGCTCGTCCGGGCCCAGGCCGTCAAGTACCGGCGGCCCGTCGTCTACGTCAACCAGGTGGGCGGCAACGATCAACTGGTCTTCGACGGCGCCAGTTTCGCCATGGACGCCGAGGGCCGCCTGGTCTGCCGACTCAAGGCGTTCGAGGAGGGCCTGGCGCTGGTCGAGATCCCCGGCGGCGCGCCGGCGCCCGAGGCGGCGGCGATGCCCGAGGTCGAGACGGTCCGCCGCGCGCTCGTCCTGGGCCTGGGCGACTACATGCGGAAGAGCGGCTTCCGCGACGCGGTGCTGGGCCTCTCGGGCGGGGTGGACTCGAGCCTGGTGGCGGCCCTGGCGGCCGAGGCCGTCGGGCCCGAGCACGTCGTCGGCGTCGCCATGCCGAGCCGCTACTCGAGCAGCCACAGCCTCGAGGACGCCCGCGCGCTCGCGCAGAACCTCGGCATCCGCTTCCTCGAGATCCCGATTGACGGCCCGCACCGCGCCTTCGAGGAGGCCCTCGCCCCGGCCTTCGCCGGGCGCGAGGCCGACGTCACCGAGGAGAACGTCCAGGCCCGGGTGCGCGGCACCATCCTGATGGCCCTCTCGAACAAGTACGGGTACCTGGTCCTTTCGACGGGCAACAAGAGCGAGATCGGCGTCGGCTACTGCACCCTGTACGGCGACATGGCGGGGGGCTTGGCGGTGATCAGCGACGTTCCGAAGACGATGGTCTACGAACTGGCCCGCGCGATCAACGCCCGGGCCGGCCGGGCGCTCATTCCCGAGCGCATCCTGACGAAGGCGCCGTCGGCGGAACTCAGGCCGAACCAGACGGACCAGGATTCCCTGCCGCCCTACGACGTGCTGGACGCGATCCTCGACCTTTACGTCCGCCAGGAACGGTCGCGCGACGACATCGTGGCCGCGGGTTTCGACGCCGAGACCGTCGCCCGCGTCGTCCGCCTCGTCGACCGCAACGAGTACAAGCGCCAGCAGGCGGCCCCGGGCCTGAAGGTTACGAGCCGCGCGTTCGGCTTCGGCCGCCGCATGCCCATCGTCCAACGCTACGAGCCCCGGAACCACGTCTAGAAAGCGACGCACCGCATGAGCGACGCCCCCGCATCGCCGGCCGCCGGCGATAACACCGGCGGCGATTTCTGGCGCGGGATGCGCGCGGCCCTGCCGCGCAACGTCCTCGTCCTGGGCCTGGTCTCGTTCCTCACGGACGCCTCGAGCGACATGATCGTCTGGACGACGCCGTTCTTCATCGCCCTCCTGGGTGGCGGGTTGGGCTGGGTGGGCATCGTCGAGGGCCTGCGCGAGGGCGTCACGAGCCTGGCGACGATCGCGTCGGGGTTCCTCTCGGACCGCTCACGCAAGCGCAAGGCGTTCGTCGGCCTGGGCTATGGCCTCTCGACGCTCGTCAAGCCGCTGCTGGCCCTCGCGGCCGTGCCGTGGCACGTGGCGGCCCTGAACGGGCTGGAGCGGGTCGGCAAGGGCATCCGCGGGGCCCCGCGCGACGCCCTGGTGGCCGAGGCGGTCGATGCGGCCCACCGCGGCAAGGCCTTCTCGTTCCACCGGATGATGGACCACGCGGGCGCAGCCCTGGGCCAGGTGGCCGGCCTGCTCCTGGTCGTCTTCCTGTTCCCCCATTTTCACCGCCTGGCCGAGGCGGGTAGCACGTGGGTGACGAACGCCTCGGACGTCTTTCGGTTCATGTATCTTCTTTCGGCGATTCCGGCGGCGCTGGCGGTCCTGGCGATCGTCCTCTTGGTGCGGGAGCGCGCCGGCCAGGTCGCGAAGAAGGTAGAAATCCGCTTCCGGGCCGCCTACGACCGGCGGTTCTGGTGGCTCCTGGCGGCGCTCGTCGTCTTCACACTCGGGAACTCGTCCGACATGTTCCTGATGCTCCGGGCCGGGCAGGTCCTGGGGTACCCCGTCACGTTCACGGCCGCCGAGCACGAGGCCATCGCGCGGCAGTGGAACTTCCCGTGGCAACTGCCGGCCATGTTCCTGGTCCTCTCGCTGGCGAAGATGGTCTTCACGCTGCCGGGGGGCCTGCTGGCGGACCGCATCGGGCGGGCCCGGACGCTCGCCCTCGGGTGGGCGGTCTATGCGGTCGTCTACGTCCTCTTTGGCCTGGCGAGCCAGGCGTGGCAGGTATGGGCCCTGTTCGTGGCGTACGGCCTGTTCTACGGGTTCACGGAGGGGGTGCAGAAGGCGGTCGTGGCGGACTTCGTGCGGCCGGAGGTGCGCGGGGCGGCCTACGGCCTGTCGTACTTCAGCGAAGGGATCGCGAAACTCGTCGCGAGCCCCCTCTTCGGGGCGCTCTGGGCGCTCCTGGCGGCCACGCAGGGGGCCGCGCGCGGCGCGGCCTTGGCCTTCGGTTTCGGCGGGGTGTGCGCGGCCGCGGCGTGCGTGCTGCTCGTTGTGACCCTCGGCATCTTCGGCAGGAGAGGCGCGCCGGAGCGCGGCGGAGACTGACGGCCCGCGGCTGCCGGCCGGCGCGCCTGCGTCCCCGTGTTCCTCGGCTTGCCCTCGGCCTGTCAACGCAAAGTAGAAATGTCCTCTTTCCCGCAAAGTAGAAATGGCCGCTTTTTCTGGAAGGGTTGGCGCCACGGGTGATCGGCCGCGGGGCGTCGGGGGGCGGGGGCCGGAGCGACGGGGGGTGGCG
>CAYGZE010000505.1:0-2759 GCA_964354185.1 uncultured Anaerolineales bacterium
GGGCCGGCCCGCCTCGTCCACGAGGACGTTGTCCGGCTTGTTCATGTCGACATAGACCATGCCGCGCGTGTGGAGCGCCCGCACCAGGGCCTCGAGGCGGTCGAAGAAATCGTCGGGGAGGGGCGCCCGGCGGTCCAGGAGGTCGGTCCCCTCGACCCAGGCGTGGGCGAACGCGCTGGGGCCGACTCGCCCCAGGAGGCGCGGCACGTTGGGTAGGTCCCCGAGGAGGCGGTAGTGGCGAACCTCGCGGTCGGCCATCCGGCGGCCGGCCCAGTCGAGCGGCCAGCCGAGCCACGGTTCCGTGTGATAGTGCTTCAGGCAGACGCGCTCGCCCGCGTCGCAGGCGTACCGCCCCGTGGCGGCGAAGAAGTCCTGCTTGAGGACCTTTTCGAGGCGGTAGGTGCGGCCGCCGAGCACGAAGGACGCGCGCGGCATCTTGCCGCGCAGGATGCGTTTCGGGACCCGCCCGGTCTCTTTGCGTGCCATGTGTTGCGCGCCCGGATCGTGGTGCGCGCCGCATGGTAGGGGAACGCGGCCCCCCCGTCAAGTCAGGTGCTCGGCGCGGGGCTGCGGCGGCGTCAAGGGCCGCCCGGCCGGCGGTCCAACTCGTAGCCCCATTCCCAGGGGTCGGGCAGCGTGTCGCGGAACTCGACCGCGCCGTCGCCGAAGAGGTAGTTCGAGCCGCAGCCGGGCTCGTCGGCGAAGGGGCGCGAGGCCCGCCGCGGATGCCACGCCCACCGCTCCGTGCCGCTCAGGCCGCTCGTCCGCAGGGGCAGGTTGTACTGGCTGCCGACCGTCTGACCCGAGGCGCCGCAGAAGAAGTGGATCCGCCGCGCGAGCCCCGGGAACTGGCGCCGCTGTTCCGCCAGGGTCGTCCAGTTGCCGAGGCCGCTATAGTCGGCGTCGCCGTGCGTGCCCCACGTGCACCCGGCCTGGCGGCGGAGGTCGTCCTGGGTGCGGAAGAGGATGACGTTCAGGGCGTAACTCTCGGGCGGGGCGTCCAGAAGGGCGACGGCGTGGGCGGCGGAGGGCGCGACGATGTCGCTCCCGCGCAGGTCGGCCTTCGGGTCCGCCGGGCACGTGCACAGGGCCAGGTCGCCCAGGTAAGGATAGAGGACGATGCTCCAGTGCGGGCCGGGCCGGCCGTAGTCGGCGGCGGGCCGAAGCGGCGCCGCCCGGAGGCCCGTGTCGGCCTCGATCCGCTCGAAGAGGTCCCAGGGCACGTCCTTCGGGTCGGTTGTGAGGATGGGCGGCCAGGCGCCCTGCGAGTCGGAGACGTAGCGGGCGTAGGCCGCGCCGATCTGCCGCAGTTGGCTGCGGCACCGCGCGGCGTTGACGGCGCCGAGGATGCCCCCGATCGCGCCCGTCAGGAGTCCGACGAGCACCGCCACGATGACCAGGACGAGCAGGAGTTCCAGGAGGGTCACGCCGCCGCGCGGGTTGGGAGGGCGCGTGCGGCTCATGGGACGAGGAACGAGTCGGTCGGCGATCGCGGGACGTTCAGGGGGTCGTCCGGCCGTCCCTCGTCGGGCCAGTAGATGGGATCGAGCGTGCCATCCGGCCGCATCGCCCCGCAGCGCGGCGACGTCTGCCACTCGACGTGCCCGCCGAGGTAGAGGACATTCTGGCCGCGGCCGCCGTGGTTGGGGCTGTTGGCCTCCGGCTCGGCGCCGGGCGAGACGACGGGCTGTCGCGTCATGAGGGGGCGGGTGTAGGGGTTGCGGTCGGCGGCGATGGCCAGCGTCTTCGGATGGACCAGCCGGTGGGTGGTCGCGTTCTCGGGGGCGACGATCTCGCCGTCCATCTGGGCGTGGGCGAACTGGTTCTGGTAGGAGTAGGAGCAGCGGCCGGCGGCGACGCGCTTGAGGAAGTCCGACTCGGCCGATACGGCCTTGCCCGTGGCCGGATCCAGGGCGTAGAAGCCCATGACGGCGGGGGAGGCGGGGTCGTTCAGGCTCGGCCGGTCCGCCGTCGCCGGGCACACCAGCAGCCGCGCGGGCAGGTAGCCCTCGCGCACGAGCAGCCACAGGTTCGCCTGGTTGCCGACCTGGCGGACGTCGGGCCAGGCGCACGTCCCGGCGCCGTCCCACCGGGCGGGGTAGTGGCGGCCGTCGCGCGGGACGGGGCCCGCGAACGTCGAGGCCGCGCCGCAGTCGGGCAGGTAGCCATCGTGATCGTCGGCCCACAGGGCCAAGGCGGTCCCCAGGCGGGAGAGGTTGGCGGCGCACATCGTCTCGCAGGCGGCGTCCTTGGCGCCGACAAGGGCTGGCAGCGCCGCCGCCATGAGACACGAGATCCCCATCACGACGGCCAGCATCTCGGTCAGCGTGACGGCTCGGTAGGGGCGCACGTGCCAGTCCCCGCCAGCAGGCCCGATGGGTATGACACCGCTATGACACACTTATTCTGGCGTATGACGGGCTCCGCCGCAAGTCCTTTCCCGGGAGGACGGCGCGCGGTCGCCGGCCGCGCCGTGCCGGCAGGCGGCCCCCCGGGCCGCGCGCCGCCGGTCGCCTTTCCCGTTGACCCCCGTCCGGCGGCCCCTACAATGGGCCTTCGGACGCCCCTGGAGCCACCACGATGGCCGATTCGGGACCGCTCGCCTTTGTCACCGGCGCGACCGGCATGGTGGGGAGCCACCTCACGCGCCGCCTCCTGGACGAGGGCTGGCGCGTGCGGGCCCTCGTGCGGCCGACGAGCGATCGGGCGCTCCTGGAATCCTGGGGCGTCCAGTTCGCCCAGGGCGACGTCGGCGACCC
>CAYGZE010000506.1:0-2731 GCA_964354185.1 uncultured Anaerolineales bacterium
GCGAAGGGCGTCCGCATGAACTGCTCCTCGATCTGGTTGAAGTTGTAGAAGGTGACGGACGGCGTCCAGGAGACGTCCTTGGCCACCTTGACGACGGCGCCGGCGGTGAAGGCGTCGAGGACGGGGCTGCGGCCCTCGGGCACGCCGTTCACGCCGTCCGCGTCGTAGCCGAGTTGGAAGATGCCGGCGCCGACGAACGGCGTGAAGGCGTCGCCGAAGCCGGGGTGGCGGTACTCCAGCCACGCCCCCTCGGGGACGAGGTCGGGGTCCCAGATGATGTCGCTCGACTCGAAGGGGTTGGGGAACTTGCCGGCCGTCAGGCTCAGGCCCTTGACGGCCTTCGGGGTCCACTTCGCATAGGCCTGGTCGATCCAGATGGACTGCTTCTGGAACATATCCTCAAACGTCTGGTTGGCCGTGGTGGGGTCGTTGTTGTTGCCGCTCGCGAGGCGCAGGCCGACCTGCAGGTCCTCCTTGGGCCATGTCTTGGTGAAGCCGAACCGGAGGCGGAAGCGGGCCCGCTCGTCGACGGAGCGGCTCGTCTGGTGCGCGGCCTCGTAGCGGAGGCGGAAGTCGCCACCGAACTTCAGGTTCTCGAGCCAGCCGGGGGCGAACTTCTCCTTCGAGTCGAGCATGGCCTTGTCGATCATCATGCGGACTTCCTCGCGGCGCATGCGCTGGGCCTCGGCCCCTTCGCCGATCTTGCCCTCCAGGTCCGTCAGGCGCTTCTCCAGGTCGCGGTTGCGCGCCTTCAGGGCCTCGATCGTCGTCCTCACGTCCTCGTCGGCCGGGGCCTTCTCCTCGGCCACGGCCGCCGTCGCCGCGGCGATCAGCAACACACCTGCCATCAACATCCCTCGGTGCCGCATAGGGCCTCCTTCCTGCATGGCCAGAGCACGCGGCTCGCCTCGGCCGGGCGCCCGGCCGACCGGCTGCCACCGGCAAGAGTGTGCGCGATGCGGCTTAAGGATGTAGAAGGGCCAAGTGAGGATCGGGTTAAGATTGTGGGGCAGGTCCCGGGGCCGGGTCGCGGGCGGGCATCAGGCCTCGGGCTCGCGGCGAGGGCCGCCGTGGCGGACGATCTCGCCCGTGCACAGGAAGACGATGTCCTCGGCGATGTTGGTGCAGAGGTCGCCGATGCGCTCCAGGGCCCGGGCCAGAAGGGTCAGCGTCAGGACGGCGTCGATGCCGCCCGGGTGGGTCCGCTCCCGGCCGATGGCGCTGCGGATGAACCGGCGGCAGGCCGCGTCGACCGCGCCGTCGGAGGCCATCAGCGTCCGGGCCGCGTCGAGGTTCCGCGTGGCGATGGTCCGCAACGTCGCGTCGAGCCGCATCGAGACCTCCCGCGCCAGGTCCGCCCATTCGGGGTCCTGGGCCAGGTCGATGCCCTCGGCCACCACGCGCTCGACGCGCCGGCCGATGCCGGCGGCCTTGTCGGCGATGCGCTCCAGGTCGTTATTGGCCTTGATGACGAAACAAAGCGTCCTGAGGTCGATGGCCGCCGGCTGGTAGAGCGCCAGCAGGCGGATGCACTCCTGCTCGATGAGGACTTCCTCGCGGTCGATGGCGGCGTCCTGCTCATCGACGAGCGCGCCGGCGGCGGCGTCGCCTTCCTCGGCGGCCGCGATGGCGTCCGCGAGCGCCTGCTGGCAGCGCATGCCCATGCGGTCCAGCCGCAGCATCAGCCGCTCGAGCCGCTTCTCCAGTTGAGCCATGCCAAAACTCCTTCTCAGCCGAAACGGCCGGTCACGTAGTCCTCGGTCTGTTTCCGGGCCGGCCTCGTGAAGAGGACGCTGGTCGCGTCGTACTCGATGAGTTCGCCGAGGCAGAAGAACGCCGCTCGGTCGCTGACGCGGGCGGCCTGCTGCATGTTGTGGGTGACGATCACGATGGTGTAGACGCTCTTCAGTTCGGCG
This sequence comes from uncultured Anaerolineales bacterium, assembly GCA_964354185.1. Classification (GTDB taxonomy): domain Bacteria; phylum Planctomycetota; class Phycisphaerae; order FEN-1346; family FEN-1346; genus CAYGZE01. The sequence goes on from CAYGZE010000506.1 coordinate 1,917, forward strand.
ATGAGTTCCTCGATGCGTCCGGTGGCGATGGGGTCGAGGGCCGAGCACGGCTCGTCCATGAGGAGGATCCGCGGCTCGGTCGCCAGGGCCCGGGCGATGCAGAGGCGCTGCTGCTGGCCGCCCGAGAGGGCCAGCGCCGACTTGCGGAGGGCGTCCTTGACCTCGTCCCAGAGGGCGGCCTGGCGCAGGCACCGCTCGACGACCTCGTCCAGTTCGCCGCGCCCCCCCTGGAGCCGCCGCCCGTAGGCCACGTTGTCGAACACGCTCTTGGGGAATGGGTTGGGCTTCTGGAACACCATGCCCACCTGTTGGCGCAGGTTCGGCAGGTTGACGCGGCGGTCGTAGACGTTGACGCCCGCGACCTCCAACCGCCCCTCCGCGCGGGCGTGGGGGATGAGGTCGTTCATCCGGTTGATGCTCCTGAGGAACGTGCTCTTGCCGCACCCGCTCGGCCCGATGATGGCCGTCACTGACTGCGGGTAGAGGTCCATCGTGATGTTCCGCACGCCGACCTTCGGCCCGTAGAAGAGCGAGAACCCGCGAGAGCGGATGATGGGCTCCCCGCCGGAGGGCCGCGGGTCAACCGCCGCAAAGAGCGTCGGCGCGCGCATCACGGCGCCCGCCGGGGCGGGCCGGTCCGGCGTCTCGGGAGGCGGCTCGTCGGGTTCGACCATCTCGGGCCCCCTGAAGGTGGATGTCCCGGTCATACGCACGTCCCCTTCTCAACCGCCCCGCAGCCGCCGGGCGATGCGCGACCGCAGCACGATGGCCGCCACGTTCAGGACCAGGACCAGGACGATCAGCGTCATGATCAT
>CAYGZE010000507.1:0-2729 GCA_964354185.1 uncultured Anaerolineales bacterium
AAACATTTGCTATATTTACATTTGATGTGTTAGAGCAGGATTATATTGATGCTGTGACAGGTCAACGTCCTATATCAAAACATAGGATACGTATAGCTATGCTAACGGCTCTTGTCGCTGCTGAAGGTGCTGAATATCTTGTAGATCTTGGTGCATCCTTGGCATGTGGTGCAATAGCTACTGGTAATCCAGCATAATCTAACTGAAAAAAAGACCCTCAATTTATCTTGTAGGGTAAAGGTAATAGGGGGAGTTTTTATACTCCCCTTTTTACTATTAACTATTAGTAACTTTACTACTAATTTCTGATAACTAATTTATTGAATATAAATTAGGAATTCTCATTTATATTTCCTATATTTGCAAAAATTTTGATGCATGGACTTATATCAGATACTTTGTAGTAGATTATTAGAGGAAAGTTCTAAGTATATAGATACTAGTTTAATTAAAACTGATGTAGGTAAATGTAAATGTAAAGTAGATAATTGTCTTAGAGGAGTTTATGCTAGTGGCTTTTGTAATACTCATTATATAAGATTTAGAAAAGATAAAGATTTAAATACCCCAATTCGTAATAGAAAGAAAGAAAATATTTGTCGTATCTGTGGTATAGAGACTAGTTCAAAAGGTGGATGGGGATTATGCAGAAAACACTATAAATCACTTAGAACTAAGATCATAAAAGATACTATTGTAGAATATTTGGGAGGTAAATGTATTTCATGTGGAAATATATACCCATCTGAATGTTATGATCTTCATCACAAAGACCCTAGTACTAAAGATTATACTATAGGAGGTATAATGCAGATTATTAGTATAGAGAAAATTTGTAACGAGGTATTAAAATGTGAACTTTTATGTTCTAATTGTCATAGAATAAAACATCATAGTAATGACATATCCTGAACTTTTTCTAAAATGTATTAAAGTAGTCCTTGAAAATGAAGGAGGACTTTCTGATAATCCTAAGGACCCCGGAGGTCTTACCAATATGGGTATTGCTAAGAAGTTCTATCCTAATGAGGATATTAAGAATTTAACTAAGGATAGAGCAATTGAGATCTACTATAAGGACTATTGGAGTCCTATGCATTTAGAGAAACTTCATAACGAAGATCTGATACTCCATGTTTTTGATCATGGAGTTAACTGTGGAATAAGAACTTCTATAAAGTTACTTCAAGCAGTAGTGGGAGTTGATGAAGATGGATATATAGGTCCTATATCTGCTTATTTTGTAAATGGATATAAGGGTGATATATGTAATGAATTTATAAATGCCAGAATACTATTCTATAATAATCTGGTTATTAAAAGGCCTACCCTGGAAGTCTTTTTGAAAGGTTGGCTTAATAGAGTTAAACGAACTAAATTTAAACGCTCATGGCTTTCACTATAGAAATTATTGAAAAAGAGGATGCTACTGGATTCAAGCTATATGATCTAACTAACTGGCCCTTTGGGTATATTCCCGCCCTTGCTACAGCAGTAACATTAACAGTAGAGTATCTTGGGGTTACTTATACTTATACATCAGTTCCAGGTCTATTAGCAGATATGGGATGTAATACTTTGGGCAACCTTACTTTATGTGGTAATGCACTAAACTCATACTTTGTGGTTACTCCAGACCATTTGTATAATGGAACTTCCCAACTTAATTCTACATATTTTCCAGATGGATATTATGAGATAACTCTAACCGTTACTTATAATGGAGTAGTTGAGTCTGATTATAGTTATCAGGGATTTCTTGCTGAGAGTTATCTAATGGCATCAAAATTACCTCTCCTAATAGATATGGATGACTTTGACTATGAGGAAAATCGTCTGCAGTTTCTTTGTATAGCAATGTTGCGTTCTGCAACCTGGGCTGCTGAATTAGGAAGAGAAACTGATTTTACTACTCTTACTGCTAAGATAAATGAGTTCTTAGATGCGAGGAGTATCAATGAAATTTGGTCAACCTAATATATTAGAATATGACCTGGGATGTTACTAAAGTATATGACTTTATAGTTGATTCAAAGGAACTAGCAGTAAGGTTTGCTTTGATAATTTCAAGGAAGCTAGATCTGGGACAGCCTATAGATGGTTACTTGGATATGTGGTATTGTCTCTGTAATATAACATTTTCTTTGGAAGAAGACTATTCTAAGTATCTTAATACTGCTACTTGGGATTTTACTGATTTAGAATTTGATCAATTACGTGCTATGTATATAACTATACTTACTAAGCACAACAGATACAAAGGAATAGCATGAGAAAGACTATAAATATAGATTTTAATAACTCCTCATCAGTCATATTAGGATATCATCCTGATATGCTGACAGGATCTGGGTCTACTGGATTTGCCTGGAGTACACATACTCATGGGATAGTACCTATAAATATATCCTTAAGTCTAACCAATCTTACTGGTACTTGGGCTAGTGCAAGTAATGGACTTACCTTATCTATGTCTGCTAATTCTGGTAATATCAACGTTGTTGAAGCTGGAACTAACGTAAGTCTTGATATTGCTGGAGCAACTACTACTGTACATGTTACAGGATTAGCTCCAGGAACACATAATCACGGTGGGGCCCCTGCTATAACAGGAGTGATAGGGGGTACTATGTCTTCTAATGCATGGTCTATATCTATACCAGACTTCTTACTTGCAGCAAATTTATCTAATCATTCACATACAGAGTATGTAGGATTAGCTACTTCTA
>CAYGZE010000508.1:0-2720 GCA_964354185.1 uncultured Anaerolineales bacterium
GCGTGCGGGTAGCACTGGCGGACAAGCCGCCAGTGGCACCCGGCGGGGGAGCGGGGGCATTTCGGATTTGGGATTGCGGATTGGACGGCGGGCGCCATTGCAGATTGCAGATTTCAGATTGCAGAATGCAGGATGAACGGCCGCGGCGCGCGGCGGAACGCATGCTTTCGCAAGCCTGCCTGCCGGCAGGCAGGCGAAAGCATGGCACCCGGCAGCGGCGGGCCTACAGCACCACCCACACCAGGAAGAGAAGGACGGCGAAGCAGAGCAGGATTCCGGCTTTCGCGTGTTTTCGCATCGTGCCGTCCTCGTGGAACCACAGGCCTCTCAGGGGGTCGCATAGCCGCCACCTCCAGTCCGGGTCCGGGCGGCATCGGATATCCCGGAACAGGATCAGGAGCGTCGCCGCGCAGACAGAAACGGTGAAGAGTATTTTGAACCCGATGGGCACGGTTCACCCCCCGACTACTCGGGGACTCCTCCTAGCGGGTGCGCCGGGCGCCGGGTCACGGCTTGGGCGCGACCGTCCAGACGTGGATGAGGGACTTCTGGTCCTCGTCGGCGAAGGGCTCGAAGACGTACAGGTGGCCGCGCGCCCGGTCGAAGGCGGCGGCGCGGACGCGGTGCTTGCGCTGGGGCCTGCCCTGGAGGAAGAGGCGGTCGTCGATCGCCACCGTTCCGTAGGGCTGGGGCTCCCAGGGCTTCATCTTCCCGTCGGCGACGGCGGCCAGGTCGGCGGGATCGTAGAACATCATCCGGGCCTCGAAGCGGGTGGACCACCAGCCGCGCTCGTCGTTCGGGGGCGGCGGGATGGGGGGGAACGGCTCCTCGTCGGGCCAGACGGTGCCGTCGGCGAAGCCGTACCAGCACTTGCCCAGGCCCTTGGTGCCGAGGAAGACGACGGCGGCCTTGGGGCCGGCGGTGAGCCAGGCGGCCCCTTCCCACTCGTCGGCGTGATGGTAGTCGCGCAGGGTGTGCGGCTGCTCGTCGGTGACGGGGGAGTAGAGGAGGAGCGTCGCGGCCTGAAGGCGCGCGCCGGCCGGGGGCGGGTTGCCCTCGTTCCAGGGGCCGTAGGCGAGAATCGTGGGCCCCATGCTGCCCTGGCCGCCGTCGCGGAAGCGGCCGGTGGCCAGCAGCCGCCCGGGCGTGTGGGCGGCGGCCCAGTCGGGTGGAATCGCGAAGATATAGTCGGTTGTGCAAAAGTTGGGGAAGTCGCCGATCTTCCACGGGCCGGCGACTCGGGGGCGCGCGAGGTCCAGGTCGGCCCACAGGTGGCTCGGCCCGGCGAAGCCTTCCTGCATGTGCTGGCCGAACGAGACGTAGAGTTTGCCCGACGTCTGCTTGCCCTGGGCGGGCAGGTACTCGAGGCCCGAGCGGTAGATCTCGTAGTCCTGGAACCCTCCGGCCCGCAGGTCGGCGAAGGGCTGGAGGGTGGCGGCCGTCGGGAGGTCGGCCGGGTTCTTCGACGCCGAGACGACCGGCGCGGGGATCGTGATCTCGGACACGGCGTGCTGGTGGTCGTGGCCGATGCCGAAGAGGGAGCCGGGGAAGCCGTCGGCGGGTCCCTTGGGGTCGCCCTCGGGATAGTAGGTGAGGCCGTCGCCGCTCCAGGCCCAGTCGGACCCGCCGGAACCTTCGGGCAGGCGGAACGCGCCGCGGTAGACGAGGTCGGCGGGCTGGACGAGGCGCGCGGCATCGCGGGGGGCGGGGGCGGCGGGCGCGGCGGCGTCGGATGCGGCCGCGGCGTCGCTCGGCGCTGATTCGGAGGACGCGGGCGCGGACGGCGCCCTCACCCCCGCCCCCTCTCCCGCTTGCGGGAGAGGGGAGCCGCGCGCGGCAGCGGCCGCGTCGGGCGCAGCGGACCCGGGCGCGGGCGCGTCGGGCGCAGCGGACCCGGGCGCGGGCGCTGTCTCGGGCGCGGGGGCCTCGGCGCGGCAACCGGCGGCCAGGGCGAGCGCGGCGACGAGGGCGGTCCAGAGCAGGTTTCGCGGCGCGGGCATGGCGATCTCCTTCTAGGGGCGGCGACGTGTCGCCCTATGGATAGCGGAAGCGCGGGCGCGGGTCAACGGGGAAACGGGCCGTCAGGTCGCCGGGCCGCGGGCGCGGGGGGCACCCGGCTTCGCCCCGGCGCGCCGGGGCTACGCCGCCGGCCACGGCACGAGCCGTGCCCGTGCCAGGGTGGCAGGCCCGGCAGTCGCACCCGGCGCGGCCGCGCCGCGAAATCCTGTTGCCCGCCGGCGCGGGGGCCTATACCATCGGCGGTGAATCCGACTCGACGCTGCGAAGCGGGCCTGAGTCCCGGAGGAGAACTGCCGCCATGGCCGCCGTCCTGATCGCGCCGCGGAAGTACGTCCAGGGCCGGGGCGTCCTGGACGAGATGGGCCGGTACCTGGCCGCCCTCGGCAAGAGGCCGCTCGTGCTGTGGGATGCGCGGGTCAAGAAGATCGTGGGCAAGCGCGTCCTTGCGAGCCTGAAGGCGGCGGGCCTGGAGGCGGTGGAGGTGGCGTTCGCGGGCGACTCGACCCACGCCGAGGCGTCGCGCGTCGCGCGGATCGCCCGCGAGAAGCGGGCCGACATCGCCGTCGGCATCGGCGGCGGGAAGACCCTCGACACGGCCAAGGCGGCCGCGGCCGAGGCCGGCCTGAAGACGGTCACGTGCCCCACCATCGCCTCGAACGACTCGCCCACCAGTTCGTACACCGTCTGGTACGACGAGAAGG
>CAYGZE010000509.1:0-2712 GCA_964354185.1 uncultured Anaerolineales bacterium
GGGCATGACCGCCCGCTGGGCGAGCCCGAGGCGGCAGGCCAGGTAGTACTTCGTCGGCGTGTCGGCGGCGTCGGACGCCTCGGGGGGCATGACGTACATCCACCGGATCGAACGCCGCTGGGCCCGGGCCGTCAGGCCCGACATCGCGCCGGCGGGGATGCCGCAGGGGGTGGCCTCCTCGTCCACGCGGCTGGTGATCTGGAGGATCCGCGCGCCAAACGCATCGAGGTGGTCGTCCAGCAGGGCGCGGACGCCCCACACGTGCCAGCCCATGCGGTAGGCCCTCAGGAGCGCGTCCGTCACGGGGATGTACTTGGGCGAGCCGGTGGTGCCGCTCGTCATGGCGAACATATGGATACGCGTTCCAGGCGGGAAGAGGGCCGTCGTCTCGCCCTGGCGGACGCGGCGGATGTACGGCTCGGCGCGCTCGTAGCCGGCCACGGGCAGGGCCTTGCGGAGGTCGGCGATGGTGCGGGCGCGGCCGAGGCCGAAGTCGCGGCCGAAGGCGGTCTCGGCCGCCTGGGCCAAGAGGTGCGCCAAGAGGCGCGCCTGGACCTCGGGCGTCCGGCGGACGGCGTCCTCCCACTGGCGGACGTGGCGCTTGGCCTCCCGGCGCACCGGCGCCCACAGGAGCCACCTCAATCGGACTGCGAGCGGGGGATCCATGGGCGCGTCAGCCGGCCGCCTGACGCGGCCGCGCGGCTCGGGCGCCGGCGCCGGACAGGTGGCGATCGAAGAACTGCGCGGTCTTCTCGGCGTAGGTCTTGGGGTCGGTGGCCACGGCCTGGTTGTGCTTGGCCCCGGGGCAGATCCAGAGTTCCTTCGGCCCCGGCTTCAGGTCGCAGAACAGGCGCGTCTCGTCGGGCGGGACGTAGACGTCGCGCTCGCCCGAGATGAAGAGGATCGGGACGGCCTCCAGTTTCGCGAGGGCCTTCCGGATGCTCGGGAACCGGCACCGGCACTTGAGTTCCACGTAGAACATCATCAGGACGCGGAAGAACCGGTACGCCAGGTACGACCGGTCGACGCTGGCGAGGTTCACGCGGGCGAAGATCTCGATCCAGCGCTTCATCAACTGGTCGATCCGGTAGTCGGTCGAGAAGACGCCGTCGACCACGAGGCACCGGACCAGGGGGCTGAGGGCCGCCGCCATCGTGGCCGCGCACGCCCCCCGGCTCACCCCCAGGATGCCCAGGCCCGCGTGCGACGCCTCGCGCCGGCTCTCGACGTAGGCGATGGCCGCCAGCACGTCGTGCACCTCGTAGTTCGACGGCCAGTGGCGCGGCTCGTAGCGGGGCGGCGTGAAACTGCGCCCGTGGCCCCGGAAGTCGAACGTGAAGACCGTGTAGCCCGCCTCGACCAGCGGCCTCGCGTAGCGCCCCGCGCTGTACATGTCGCTGCCGAACTCGTGGCAGAACAGGACCGTGCCGCGGTCGGGCTTGCCGGGGGGGCGGTCGATGAACATGCCGCACAGGCTCCGCCCGTCGAGGCTCGGGAAACTGATCGGCTCGCCGTCGGGCGGCTCGTAGTCCTGGAGGTTGGCCGTCACGGGCAGCGGCGTGTCGAGGAACATGTTGATCCCCAGCCGCAGGTATTTCGCCAGGACCCAGATGACCAGCGAGGCGAGGGCCGCGAGGATGCCGGCGATGAGCAGGGCGAGCCAGTGCTCGGCCAGCCCGCCCGCCGCGGGAGGCGCCCCTGGCGGGGGGAGGGCGGCCAGCCAGCCGGCCGTCGCGAGGGCTGCGGTCATCGCCTTCCCTCCGAAGAGACCGACTGCGAGCACTGAAAATGACCAATGACCAATGATACATGCCAAACTAGCGCGGCGTGCGGCGCCGCGCCTTTCCAGTTTGACATTTGACATGGGTCATTGATCATTTCCTTCAACCGGTCGTGTAGCGTCGGATCACGAGCACGTCGTTCTGCCCGCCGAATCCGAACGAGTTCGACATGCACACCTCGACCTTGGCCTTGCGGGCCGCGTTGGGCACGTAGTCCAGGTCGCACCCGGGATCGGGCGTATCGAGATTCATGGTGGGCGGCAGAATCTCGTCCCGGATCGCCAGCACGCACGTCATGAGTTCCGTCGCTCCGGCTGCTGCGATCAGGTGGCCGAGGGTGCTCTTGACGCTCGAGATCGGGACCCGGCGGGCGTGTTCGCCGAAAAGGAGTTTCACGGAGAGGGTCTCGACCTTGTCGTTCTCGGCCGTGCCGGTGCCGTGGGCGCTGATGTAGTCGACCTGGTCGGGCCGGACGCCGGCCGTCTCGAGGGCCATGCGCATGGCGGCCACGGGCCCGCGCCCCTCGGGATGGATGTCGGTCATGCGGTAGGCGTCGGCGCTGGTGCCGAAGCCGACGACCTCGGCCCAGATGCGCGCGCCGCGGGCGAGGGCGTGTTCGAGTTCCTCCAGGACCATGATCGTCGAGCCCTCGCCGAGGACGAAGCCCGCGCGGTCGCGGTCGAAGGGGCGGCTGGCGCGCCACGGCTCGTCCTTCGGCTCGGTCGAGATGGCCGTCAGGAGGTTGAACCCCGTGACGCCGAGCGGATGGATCATCGAGTGCGTGCCGCCGGCCAGCATCAGGTCGGCCCGCCGAATCCGGATGAGGTCCGCGGCCTCGCCGATGCTCTGGGTGCTGGCGGCGCAGGCCGTCAGGTTCGAGAACGTCGGCCCCCGGAGGCCGTACTCGGCCGCCAGGTGATTGGCCGGCATG
>CAYGZE010000510.1:0-2669 GCA_964354185.1 uncultured Anaerolineales bacterium
GCGACGCCCGCAGGGCCTGGTCGAGGTCGGCCCGGATGTCCTCGACGTCCTCGATCCCCACGCACAGGCGGACGTACTCGGGCGTGACGCCCGTGGCCGCCTGCTCCTCGGGGGTCAACTGCTGGTGCGTGGTCGAGGCGGGATGGATGACGAGGGTCTTGGCGTCGCCGATGTTCGCCAGGTGGCTCGCGAGCCGCACGCTGTCGATGAACTTGATGCCGGCCGCCTTGCCGCCGCGGATGCCGAAGCCGATGATCGCCCCCGCCCCGTCCGGCAGGTACTTCTTCGCGCGGGCGTGATGCGGGTGGCCCGGCAGGCCGGGGTAGTTCACCCACGCGACGGCCGGATGCGTGGAGAGCCACTCGGCCACGGCCTGGGCGTTCGCGCAGTGGCGCGGCATCCTCAGGTGCAGCGTCTCCAGGCCCAGGAGGAAGAGGAACGCGGCAAAGGGGCTCATGCACGCCCCCGTGTCGCGCAGCCAATGCGTCCGGATGTGGACGACGTAGGCGACGTTGCCCACCGCCTTGAGCGCCTCGGTGAACACGAGGCCGTGGTACGCGTCGTCCGGCGCGCAGAACTCCGGCCACCGCTTCGGATCGTCGGCCCACGGGAACTTGCCGCTGTCCACGAGCGCGCCGCCGACGTGGACCCCGTGGCCGCCGATGTACTTGGTCGTCGAGTAGACCACCACGTCGGCCCCGTGCTCGATCGGGCGGAAGAGGGCCGGCGTCATGACCGTGTTGTCCACGATCACGGGCAGGCCGTGGCGGTGGGCAATGGCCGTGATCTTCCGGAAGTCGGGGACGTCGTTCTTCGGGTTCCCGAGGCTCTCCAGGTAGACGCACCGGGTGTTGGCGTCCACGAGGCCGGCGATCCGCTCGGGATGGTCGGGGTCGAAGAAGCGGACCTCGACGCCCAGTTTCTTGAGGGTCTGCGTGAACAGGGTCCACGTCCCGCCGTACAGGCTGGTGGACGAGACGAAGTTCTGGCCGGCGTGGGCGATCGTGAGGACAGCGGCGGTGATGGCCGCCTGGCCGCTCGCGAAGGCCAGGGCGGCGGCTCCGCCGTCCAGGGCCGCCAGCCGCTTCTCCAGGACGTCGTTCGTCGGGTTCATCAGGCGCGAGTAGATGTTCCCGAACTCCCGGAGCGCGAACAGGGCGGCCGCGTGCTCCGTGTCGCGGAAGAGGTAACTGGTGGTCGCGTAGATGGGGACGGCCCGGGCCAGGGTCGTCGGGTCGGGCACCTGGCCGGCATGGAGGGCCAAGGTCCCCAGGCGGTACGTCGGGTTGGCGTCAGCCATGTCTTCTCCTTCGCGGCTTGGCGGTCCGGCGCCAGGCGGGCGGCGCGGCGGGTTTCGCACTTCCATCATACGGGGACGGGGTCCGTGTTGGCCAGCCCCCTGGCCCGGACCTCGGCCTGGCGGGGCGGTGCGGGGGGATGGACGCAGGAAAAGCGAAAGCCGCCCCACGGGCGGCCCTTGATGCCCACGACACGCCGGCTTGTCCGGTTTCACGCCGGCTGCAAGTCGTCAGCAGGGATCGTCTGCTTCTTGACTGAACACCCCATCACGGACGCATAGGCCCGTCGGCGGGCAAGCGTAGGCTCCCCTTCCTCGTAGGCCGCCAGGAGGAGCGCCGCAATGGAAATGCTCTTGACGCCCCCGGCGTCGGCTTCCGATGCAACCGCCAGTCCATCCAGGCCCAACTTGCAGATGATGGCGTGGACGCCCTTGATCTGGAAGCCGATGGGCCGGTTGTCCACGGCCGAGTTGTACACGGTCAGCAGTTCGTCAATCCTGTCGGCCACGACGGCCTCGTCGGCTGTCTTGTAGACGATGCAGTCGCCGTGAGGGTTGTACCACGGCTCGGCCCGGAACTCGGGCTTACCTTCGCCGGCCATCATGTCGGCTAGGAAGTGCTTTCCCATGTTAACCCTCGGTATCGGTTCTGCCAGTCCGCAGGGCACAGCGGATCAACCGCGTCCGTGTACTCGGCCCGGCATTCGTAAACATGCATACTCGGATTCACGTAAACCGCAAAGACCCTGTCTTTCGAAAAGGGCACAACAACCCTTTCCCTTATGCACCACTCGGCGGGACGCCCCGTATAGCACCAGCCGCCTCGGTTGAACACGCGCACGCCGAAGAAGATTCGCTTCGGGTTCTCAAGCACGTACTTGGCGGCCCGAAGGTTCTCGTAGTCCACCGGCGAGTACTTGTACAGGCGTAAGGTATACACTCCAGGGAATATCGCGTCGATCTTCGGCCCGGCCGGGTTGTTGGGGTCGATGGTCTTGCAGGCGAAGTCGGCCGCCACGTGCTCGCCCCCATTGTATGCCGGCCCAGGGGTTGCAGACAATACATCGGCCAAGAAGGGGCCGCAACTAAAATCCCCTGGTCGGCCGCTTTTGCGGCGGCGTAAAAGCATGGCGCGCGGGGCGCCGCTGAGCAACGCCGCGCGGCGGGTCCGGAGACCCGCCGCGCAAGGAACATTCTGCATCCAGCCCTGTAGCGCGGGCGAAGGCGGGTGGGCGAGGGAGCCGCTACGCCCCGCCGCGCTTCCGACGCACCAGGTGCACGGCGTCCTCCTGCACCATGTACAGGCACGGGACCAGCAGGAGCGTGACGAACGTGGCGAACAGGATGCCGTAGCCCAGCGACAGGGCCATGG
>CAYGZE010000511.1:0-2650 GCA_964354185.1 uncultured Anaerolineales bacterium
GTCCACTACGCGCTCGACACGGCGCGCTTCCCGCCCGGGCGGCTCGTCCTGCTGGATGCCCGGGGCAAGGCCGTCCCCTTCCAGGTCGAGGGCGGCGTCCTGGCGTTCGTCGCCGCGGTGCCGAAGGGCGGCGAGGCCGTCTACGCGCTCGCGGCGTCGCCGCCGGACCGCTCGGGCGAGAACTCGACGCTCGCCTGGGGCGTCCGCGGCGACGCGTTCGAGATGCGCAACGAGCACCTGGCCCTGCGGATGCCGGCCCCGCGCACGGCCGCGTTCGCCCCGCCCGTCGACGCCGCCCAGGTGCCGCCGCCCATCCTCCAGTGGGCCCATGGCGACGGCGGCTGGATGGGCGGCGCGCGGTTCCTCACGGACCGCCGGGTGGCGTCGTGCGCCTTCTCGGTCATCCGCCAGGGACCCGCCTGCGCCGAGTACGAGGCCCGGTACCGCTTTGCGCCGCGCGGCGAGTACGTCTGGCGCGTCCGCCTCTCGCCCGGGATGCCCATCGCCCTGGTCACCGAGGAGTTCGACCTGGGCGAGGTCGGCGACGGCCGCGACCTCCTGATGCTCGACCTGCACGCGGGCTGGAAGCCCGCCAACACCGCCGCCGTCGGCAACGCCGGCGAGCAGCAGATGCCCGGCGCAAAGGCCTCGGCCTACGACGCCTACGTCGCGTCCCGCCGCCAGGCCGCGAGCCAGGCCGAACCCGTCGGCGGCGTCGGCGACGCCCCCAGGCCCTACATCCCCGAGAAGGACCTCGTCCTCCTCTCGCGGACGGCCCCCGCCGGCAAGTGGGGCGGCTACGTCGGCGCCATCGCCGTCTGGGATGGCCAGGCCCCCGGCGCCGGGCGGACGATGGCCCTCGTGCCCCTGCACGCCGGCAGTTGGCGCCGCGCCATGGTCCTCAATGCCTGGCACAAGGAGGGCACGGGCATCACGGTCGGCCTGCCCCTGGGCGTGCGGCACGCCCGCTGGTCGCTGGACATCGCCGACGACTTCTCGCCCTTCTCGACGCACGAGCACGACCCGGGCCTCCCGCCGACCTACGGCCGGCGCGAGTGGGGCCTGTACGTCGGCGCCAGCCTCGCCACCGCCCAGGCCGACTTCGGCTACATCGGCCTCGACCGCTACAAGGACTGGCTCATCGACGTGCCGGACCGCGCGGGCTCGCGGGCGTATCCCGGCGGCTTTTTCTCCCCCAAGCACGTCCAGCGCCTGAGGGAGGTGCTCGACAAGCATCCCGACGGCGAGTACCTGAAGACGTGGTACCTCTTCAGCGGCAGGACCGACGACGCCGTCCGCCACGCCCGCCAGGTGATCGAGGGCCTCCGGAAACCCTACGGCGAGAACGACTTCTACCTGGTGGGCCTGTCGAACTACCGCAAGAGCCAGTTCCTCGTCTTCGCGAACCTGGCCGAGGACGCCCTGGCCTGCCCCGACCTGCCCTCGGACCTGCGGGCGGAACTCCGGCGGCGGCTGGCCCTCTTCGCCTACGTCATGGCCGACCCCGACGTCAACCCGCGCGGGTCCGGCGTCCACCTGGGCAACAACAACATGACGATCAACCGGACGGGGGCCCTGACGTACTTCGCGGGCCTCCTGCCCGACCATCCGCGGGCGGCCTACTGGCTGGCCGCCGCCCGCGACTTCGCCCGCTTCAAGTTCGCCACCCAGACGGCCCAGTGCGGCCCCTTCATCGAGTGCCCCTCCTACCAGTTGTACAGCCCCACGCGGACGCTCAACATCACCCAGAACATCCTGCGGAACCGCGGCGTGTACGACTTCTCGAAGGACGGCTACCTGGCCGACACCCTGCGGTACCTGGCGAACCTCACCATGCCCGACCCGCGGTTCAAGGGCCTCCGCATCATCCCCGGCATGGGCAACTCCTGTAACCAGGTCGAGAACGTCTGGGGCTTCGCGATGGCCGCCGTCGCCGACCGCGACCCCAAGTTCGCCGGGTGGCTGCGGTTCATCAACCGCCTGGCCAACGGCGACCGGCCGCTCGAACCCGGCCCGAATCCCCACGACAAGAACGTCCCGCACCCGCTCTACTACCTGCCCGACGTCCCCGAGAACCCGGAGCCGCTCCGGACGGCCTTCTTCCCGGCCTACGGCGTCGTCTTCCGCGCCCACTTCGCCGCGCCCGGCGAGACGGCCATGCTCCTCCGCGCCGGCATGAACTGGTCGCACTGGGACCCCGACAACCTCAACGTCGTCCTCTACGGCAAGGGGGCGCCCCTCTCGCCCGGCACGGGGTACCAGTACTACAGCGGCCCGGCGACCGAGGGAAACGCCGTCTACCACAACCAGGTCAAGGTCGGCCGCCGCGACCTCCAGGAGGTCTTCGGCCGCGTCGACGGCACGATCGCCGACTACGGCTTCGGCCCCTCGGCCGACTATGCCGTCGCCGACCGCTACTGTCCGCCCGAACTGTTCGACGACGGCCGGGGCGAGATGCACTGGCGGCGGCACGTCCTCTTCCTCAAGAGCCCCCGTCCCGACGGGCCCAACTACTTCGTCCTGCGCGAGACCTTCCCCGGCGGCGCCGGACGCCCGACGTGGTGGACCTGGCTCAACCTCGACACGGCCGACCGCATCGCCGTCGACGGGACCGCCTTCGACAAGGCCAAGGCGCCCGTCAACCGGGTCG
>CAYGZE010000512.1:0-2584 GCA_964354185.1 uncultured Anaerolineales bacterium
GGCCCCCGTGACGAAGCCCGAGGCCTTGTCGCTCGCGAGCCAGAGGACGGCGCCCAGGAGTTCGTGCGGCTCGCCGAACCGCCGCATCGGCGTGTGGCCCATGATCTGGGCGACCCGGTCCTCGGTGAGGAGTTTGCGGTTCTGCTCGGCCGGGAAGAAGCCGGGCACGAGGGCGTTGACGCGGACGCCCGAGGTCGCCCACTCGCGCGCCAGGAACATCGTGACCTGGTTGACGCCGCCCTTCGCGACGCCGTAGGTGAACACCTTCGACAGGGGCGGGCCGCTCGAGGCGCTCGAGAGGTTGATGATGCTGCCCCCGCGCCGCTCGACCATGCCGCGCCCGAAGACCTGGCACGCGAGGAACACCCCCTTCAGGTCGACGGCGATCAGTTTGTCCCACTCCTCCTCGGTGATGTCGAAGAAGGGCGTGCCGGAGTTGAGGCCGGGGGCGTTGATGAGGATGTCGGTCCCGCCCCAGGCCTTGTCGATGGCGTCGGAGGCGGCCAGAAGGTCGCGCTTGCGGGCGACGTCGACCTTAAGGGCCATCGCATCGGCACCCAGGCGGCGGACCTCGTCGGCCCGGGCCTCGGCGGCCGGGAGGTTGAGGTCGAGGACGGCCACGCGAGCCCCCGCGCGGGCGAGCGCCCCGCACATCGCCCCGGCCAGGACGCCCCCGCCGCCGATCACGGCCGCCCGCTTGCCGTCGAGGCCGAACATCCCGCACAGGTACTCCCGATCGGCCATCGGACAGGCTCCTTCCGGATGCCGCGAGCGGTCCCATCTTAGCCCGCCCGGAGGCGCGTTCAAGGGCTTTGTGGGGGGCCCTGCCCGCGCATGATGAGCATCATCAGCGGCACGGCGATCGCGGCGTAGAGGAGGAGCCAGAGCATGGGCTTCAGGGCATCGCGCCAGGCCGGCGGCCGCGGCGGGGCAGGGGCCTCGTCGGGCGGCCGGCCCGCCTCCAGGACCCACGCCGACGGCAGGAGGAATGAACTGTAGCACGGGATGAATCCGAAGAACATGATGGGCAGGATAAGGAAGTAGGCCGGGTTGAACGGTTGCCCCATGGCGATCGGCAGGACGGCCCCCGCGAGGAGCCCGTCGGCCCCCGTCTCGTACAGCCCTGCCAGGAAGAGCACGGTGGTCGGCCGGAACCGCTGCCGCCGCTGCACCCGCACGAACGTCCAGATCATCGGCACGTACCACGGCATGGTGACGAGCAGGTCTACCAGGAGGTTCGGATGGGCCGCGACGCCCTTCGCCCCCGTCACCTTCTCCATCACCAGGAAGATCGTCTCGACGACCGCGGCATTGAAGGCGCCCAGGAGGACGGCGTTGCGCGTCGGCCGGCGCGCGAGGCGCGGCAACCAGAAACGCCGGGTGGTGTAGAGGGCCACCGTGTACAGGCCGCTCGCGGGCAGGGCAACCAGGATCGCCACCGACTTGGCCGACCGCTCCCAGGCCGCCGTGAACACCAGGGCGGCCATCGCGAGCGCCAGGCCCGCCACCAGGATGCGTCGCGGCCAGGGGGACGGCCGATTCGCCGCCGCGGGCGCTCCTTCGGGTCCACCCGACATGGCGCAGTCACCCCAATCTGGTGCGTCGGCCGACATAGGGCTTGCACGCGACCTTGCGGCTGATAGCATACCCGGGCGAGGTCCCGGCAGACACCCGAAAACCGCGAGGAAGGAGGCGAGCCGTGTCATCACCCGACCCGCGCGAACCCCTGAAGGCCCTCCGGCCGCGCTGCGCGTACTTCGTGGGGATTGACTCCGACGGCTGCGCGTTCGACACCATGGAGCCGAAGCACAAGGAGTGCTTCTGCCCCACGACGATCTGGAAGTGGGACCTGGCGGCCGTCTCGAAGTACGCCCGCGAGGCGTGGGACTTCGTGAATCTCTACTCGAAGATGCGCGGCTGCAACCGGTTCCACGCCCTCCAACACGTCATGCGCCTGCTGCGCGAGCGGCCCGAGGTGGTGCGCCGCGGCGTCGCGATCCCGGACCTCAAGGAACTGGCGGCCTGGACCCGGCGCGAGACGGCCCTGGGGAACCCCGCCCTCGAGGCCGAGGTCCGGCGGGGCGGCAGCGCCGAACTCGCCCGCGTCCTCGACTGGTCGAAGACGATCAACGCGACCGTGGCCAAGGTCGTCAAGGGCGTGCCGCCGTTCCCCGGCGTCCGGGAGAGCCTGGACCTGCTGGCGGGGAAGGCCGACTGCATCGTCGTGAGCGCCACGCCCGGCGAGGCCCTGGTCCGCGAGTGGGAGGAGCACGCCCTGGCCGACCGCATGGCCGTCATCGCGGGCCAGGAGATGGGCACCAAGGCCGAGCACCTGAAGTTCGCCGCTGGCGGCAAGTACCCGCCCGAGCGGATTTTCATGATCGGCGACGCGCCCGGCGACCTCAAGGCCGCCCGCGCGAACGAGGCCCTCTTCTACCCCATCAACCCCGGCGACGAGGAGGCCTCCTGGGACCGCTTCGTCCGCGAGGCGGGGCCGCGGTTCCTCGCGGGAGAGTACACGCGCCAGTACGAGGCCGACCTCGTGGCCGAGTTCGACAAGCGGCTGCCCGAGCGGCCGCCGTGG
>CAYGZE010000513.1:0-2565 GCA_964354185.1 uncultured Anaerolineales bacterium
GCCTTCGACGTGGCCGCCACGCTGTCGCCCAGCCGCCCCAGGTCGGCGTCGGGGATGATGCCCTTGCCCTTGTCGACCACGGCGGCGAGGATGGCCGGCACCAGCCGCCGCACCAGTTCGCTCACGGCCACGCCCTGGGCGTTGTCATTCGTCACGCCCTCCAGGACGATCTCGGGGACCTTGACCGTCAGGGTGGTCGCCTCGCCGCCGATGGGCAGCACCTGGACGTGGGCGACGACGTCGCGGATGACGATGCGGTCGACCTTCACCTTCATGCCGCCCTCCGTCTCCTCCTTCTTCTCGCCCGACAGCCGCGCAATGTTGTCGAGGATCACCGCGACGTTGCTCGTCCCCAGCTTCTGCTCCAGGTGCAGGTCGACGCCGTCGAGTTCGAACCGGTTGACCTCGATCGTGTCCTCCAGGACGCTCCCCGGCCGCATCGCCAGGTCCAGGCGGCCGGTCTTCAGGAGGTGCGGCGTCTTGTAGCCCTCGGGGTTCGCGACCGTCAGGCCCGCCAGGTCGAGTTCGCCCCGGAGGAGGCTCAGGCTGACCGTATCGACCCGCGTCGGGACGCCCAGGGCGTAGGTCCCGCCGCGCTCGATGCCCGCCTTCGCCAGGTGGTCGATCATGAGCCACGCCGCGCCCAGCGCTACCGCGATCACCACCACGATGCCGATGACGATCTTCAGGGCCTTTTTCATGGTTCGATCCTCCGGGACTTGCCGCGCCCACTCTACCCGGCGTGCGCCGCCGGTGTCAATGCCGCGCGCCGGCGGTGTCAATGCCGCCGCAGCCGGATTCCGGGCGCGCACCTTGAATACTCGGCTGCCTCGGGTGTATAGAAGGATGGCGGAGGCCGGAGGTCGGCCCCCCGAGGGAGGCAATCCGCCATGACCGCTGCGGCAGACCAGCACGAGTTCGAGATCGATCGGGACAAGGTGTACGCGTACATCTTGGCCTTCTCAACGCTGCTGATCGCCCTCTTGGGCTTCTTCATGCTGTGCGGGGTCGGCGTTGTGCTGGCCCCTGTGTGGTACTTCGCGCTCGGCCCGTGGGTCGTGCGGCGGCAGGTTGGCGCCCTGCGATACTGGCTCGACGGCTCCACGCTTCGGATCAACCAGGGCTTCGTCTTCGTCGGGCAGACGGCGATCCCGCTCGACCGCGTGACCGACGTTGTGCTCGCGCAGGGGCCCTTGCAGCGGCGATACGGCATCTGGACGCTCGGCATTCAGACGGCCGGCACGGGCCAGCAGATGCCCGAGGGGCAACTCTACGGCGTCGTTGGGCCCGAGCAGGTCCGCGACCTGATCCTTCGCCTCCGCGACGAGGCCGCCGAGCGCAACCGCTCCGGGGCCTGAGAGCCTACTCGCCCGCCTTCGCCACGGCGTAGAGGTGCGTCATCGTCGAGAAGTAGAGGACGCCGTTGGCGGCCACCGGCGTGCTGCTCACGCCCGCGCCCAGGCTCACCTTCCCCAGGACGCGCTTCTCGCGCCCGGCCGCCAGGACCCACACGTCGCCGCGCCGCGTCGTGACGTACACCTTGCCGTCGGCCACCAGGGTGCTCGACCACATCTCGGCGCCCGCCTCGTGGGTCCACACGGGGCGTCCCGTCTCGGCGTCGACGCAGTGCACAAGGCCCTCGCAGTCGGCGACGAACACGAGGCCGCCCGCGACGCTGGGCGTCGCGCAGCAGTGGCCCTTCATCGGGTAGGTCCACAGGGCCCCCGTCTCGGTGATGTCGCCGGTTTTCGATGCGTCGATGCATTGCAGGCGCGACTCGTTCTTCCCCCACCAGATGTCGCCGCCCGAGGTCACGTAGACGCGCCCCCGGTCGAAGACGGGCATGCTCTTGATGTTGCTCGGGCTCTCGCGGCGGTTGCCGGTGAAGCGGTGGACGTCCTCCTTGGGGGCCGTCGGGTCGCAGTCGAACCGCCAGACGCGGCTGAGGCTCAGGACCTCGCCCGGCGGGGGCGGTTCCTTCAGGGCGTCGAAGGCGTAGCAGACGCCGTCGCCGCCGCCGAAGAAGACGAGCCGCCGCCCGCCCGCCTCGCCCAGCGCCGGCGACGACCACGTCGAGTGGAAGATCCGCGGGCCGATCCCCTCGGCGTCCCGCGCCGCCAGCCGCCCCGTCGCCTTCTCCAGCACGACCAGGCTCGGCGCGTCCGGGCACCGGATCTTCCGGTGCGTGTTGTCCACGCCGTTCGACGTATTGACATACAGGAACGGCCCGTCCACGAGGACCGACGCGTGGGCCGCGTCGTGCTGGCGGATCTTCACCTCCGCCGTGAGGTCGTACAGCCACAGGATGTCCGCGTCGATCGCCTTCACCTCCATCGGCGCCGCCCCCGCAGGGGCCATGTGCTTCCCCTCGTCGCGGTAGGGGCCGTCGTTCCCGTTCGCCTGGCCCTCGAGGTCCAGGCACATCACCTCGCCCCGGTTGCTGAGGACGTAGACGCGCGCGCCCTCGACGGTGGGCGGCGACACGATGCCCCCGCTCGGCCAGTCCAGGTACGGGTCGCCCTCCAGTTTCGGGCACACCAGTTGCCACAGGAACCGCCCGTCCTT
>CAYGZE010000514.1:0-2531 GCA_964354185.1 uncultured Anaerolineales bacterium
TTCTTCCGCCACGGGTCGAGGCGGCGGAACTCGCCGAGCATGAAGTCCTTGATGGCCGGGTCGACGCCGATGGCCGCCGCGTCGCCGTAGTCGCCCAGGATGAAGCCCCCGTCGGGCGTCCCCCACGACTTCATCAACTGCTCGGCCTCGGCGACGATCTTCGCGCGGTTCCCCTCGGGCAGGGTCTTCTGGATGTCGCAGAGGGTCTCGAACGCGACGCGCCCGGCAAACAGCCGCCCGACCTCGTCGATGCCGTTGGTGGTCGGCTGCTGCATGTTCAGCACGTCCACGCCCGCCTCGATGAGGGGGCCGATGAACTTGTTGATCTTGCCGCACGAGTGCATCCACACGTGCCAGCCGCACGCGTGCATGGCCGCGAAGAGTTTCTGGTACCGCGGGAAGAAGAAGTGCCGGAACAGCCGGGGCGAGATGTGGACGTCGTGCTGGGTCCCCCAGTCCTCGGTGAAGTTGTAGCCCTGGACGCGGTCGCCGGCGACGCGGTGCAGGTGCTGCACCACGGCCAGGTCGTACTCCAGGATGTGGTCGGCCAGTGCGTGAATCTCGGGCCCGTCGGCCATGAGGTCGACCATGCAGGCCTCGAACCCGTGGAGGCTGTGCATCCGCTCCCACAGGATCATGAAGTGGCCGGCGACGACGTACTTGTCGCGCCGGGCCGGGTCGGCGGCGATCTCGTCGAGTTGCCTCGGCACGTTCGCGTACCGCCGCGGATCGTCGCCGTCCGGCCAGGGGAAGTCTCTCATGGCGGCCAGGTCCTCCAGGGGATGGCCCTTGACCTGGCCCATGTTCGGCGCGTCGGTCTTCGACCAGCGGCAGAGCCACTGGTCCAAGCACGGGTCGCCCGCGGCCTGGGGCGGCTTGACCTCCTCGAGGCCGACCCACGCGACGTCGCTTGAGTCGCCGTAGCCGTTGATCGGCAGCCGCTCGGGCCGCTGAAACTCGATCGCCCGCGTCACGATTTCCCGCGAAGTCATCCGCCCGCCTCTCCTTTCCATGGCCCCCGGCGCGCCCGCGCCGCTTGAGCCGCCTCAGGCCATCCAGGCCTGGAGTTCCCCGCGGTTCGCCTCGGCCATCGCCTTCATGAACGACGCGACCCCCCGCCGGTCGCGGCACATCGGGTACTCCCAGAGGGCCTGCTCGAACGTCCGGCGGTCCTCGGAGAGGATCGCCCGCGCCACGAGGGCCTGGTGGGCCGCCAGCCCCTGCGTCACGCCCACGGTCCCGGGCGGCAAGGCGTGCGGGTAGCCGGCCGTCGGCGCCAGCCCGCCGCGCGACACCCGCATCGTGTACTCGACGACCGCCTCGTCGGCGAAGCCGCGGATCGCCCCCTGGTTCCGGTAACTCGCGGTGACGGTCTCGGCCCGGCCGGTCCGGAGGCCGCCGATGATCCGCACGCTGGGCGCCGGCCGCGGAATCTCCGGGCCGCGCCAGCGCGGGCCGGCGGGATCGGTCCAGAACGTCGGCCCGAGGCGCCCCGACGCGAGGCGGCAGAAGGCGGCTACCGCGTCGCGCCGGCCCGCCCGCGCCTGGGCCGCCTCGGCCGCCGGGTCCGCGCGCGGGCGCGCGGCCCGGGCCCGCTCGACCGTCTCCGGGTAGCAGAAGACGTGCGGCAGGCCGTCGCCCTCGCTCGAGAAGAGCATCGCCCCCGTCAGGCGGTAGACCGCCGTCATCCGCTCGAACATCTCCTCGATGTGGCCGCGCAGCCAGCCGGCGTCGGGGTCCGTCTCGAGCCAGGCGTAATCGAGCGGGGCCCGCAGCCGCTCCGCCAGCGCGGGGTAGAAGTCCCGGCCGTCCAGGCGCAGGGTCTTGATCCAACTCAGGTGGTTGACGCCCGCGACCTCGACCTCGAAGTCGAAGCGGTACGGCCGCCAGCCCATCATCCGCGAGAGGTCGTAGCCGTGGTTCGCCTCGCCGCCGCAGATGCCCACGGCGCGGATCGCCGTCCCCGCGAGGACCACGGACGTCAGGATGGCGATGGGGTTCGAGAAGATGAGCATCACCGCCGCGGGCGCCAGCCGCTCGAGCCGCCGCGCCACGTCCAGCACCATCGGCCCGCCGCGAAGCGCCAGGTAGGCGCCGTTCGGGCTCAGGTTGTCCGAGCCGATCCAGCCGTGGTCCTCGCAGACGCGGCAACTCGCGCCGAACGTGTCCCACCGCCACGGGCACGCGGTCACCTCGACGAAGTCGGCCCCCGCGACGGCCGCGTCGAGGTCCGTCGGGCAGGTGATGCGCGCGCCGAGGCCGTCCATCTCGGGCGCCTGGCCGAGGAGGTTCGCCATCGCCTCGACGCGCGGGCGGTCGGTGTCCCACAGGGCGACCTCGCACCCGGCCGCCACCTCGCGCAGGCGCAGGAGTTCCCGCACCACCGCCACGACGCGAAACGATCCGCCGCCGACGTAGACGATCTTCATGTGCCGCCCGTGCCGCCTGGCCCGTAGACGTCGTCCTGGACGCGCCACCACGCGTCGACCGCGCGGTCGGCCTCGTCCGGCCGCACCTCGGGCCCGTCCAGG
>CAYGZE010000515.1:0-2523 GCA_964354185.1 uncultured Anaerolineales bacterium
CGCTTCTCGTCGGGACGCTTGGCTGCGTCCAGCCCGTCCTGATACCGCGAGACCCGCTGGGCCGGGCTGCCGCCGCGAAGCGTCCCGAGGAGCCGGAAGTAACCGCGAAGGGCGATGACCTGGTGGGCGGGCTTCTCGGCCGTCCGGGCGATGGCCAGAAGCGCCTCGGCCGCGCTCGCGTCGCGCCAGTCGGCCAGGGCCCGGATCGCCGCGTCCTGGACCGCCGGGTCGGCGCCCGCCTTCGTCCGCGCGACGGCGGCCTGGAGGGCCTTGCGGCCGCCGACCTGGGCGAGGACCTTCAGGATCGTCGCCGTCCGGGCCGCGTCGGCCCCGTCGAGCGTGGCCAGGAGGGCGTCGGCCCGCGCCTCGGGATCGGCGATGCGTTCGGCCACCCGGACGGCCGCGCGGCCGGCCTCGGCCCGCTCGGCGTCGCCCTTGGCCTCGAGCAGGAGGCGCACGAGGTCCGGCATCCGCTTGGCGTCGGCCACGAGGCCGAGCGCCTTCAGGGCGGCCGTGCGCACGGCGGCGTCGGGGTCGGACGCCGCGGCGAAGACGGCGTCGGCGTGGGCCGCCGCGCCGCGCGCCGCCAGGAGTTCGAGGAGGGCGACCTTCGCCGGCGCGGGCGCCTTCGGCAGCGCCGCCCCGGCCGCCTCGGCAGCCTTCTCGCCGGGCATGCGGCCGAGGGCGGCCTGGGCCGCCTTAACCTCGTCGGCCTCTTTGTCCTGGAGGACCAGAAGCAGCGCCGTCACGGCCTCGGGCGACGCAAAGCGACCCGCGGCCTCGATCGCCGCGAGGCGCACGTTCTTCTCCGTGTCCTTCAGTGCCGCCAGGACGGCCGCCTGGGCCGGCGCGTCGGACCGGCCGCCGAGGGCCTGGAGGATCTCGGCCCGGGGCTCGGCGGGGGCCGCCTTCATTTTCTCGACGAGCCGCGTCGTCAGCGCCGGGCCCGGCAGGCCGGACGTCAGGCGGAGCGCGGCCGCGCGGAGTTGCCTGTTCTCGCCGTCCATGGCGGCGAGGAGGTCGGGCGCGGCCGCGTCCTTCGCGGCCTCGACGAGCGCCGCCAGGGCGTCGGCCGCGACGTTGTTCTCGCGCGGCCGCGTGCGGGTGCGGATGAGTTCGCGGCAGATCCCGGCGCACTCGTCCTTCTTGCCCGCCTCGGCCAGGCGCCGGGCGAACGCCAGGTAGAGGGCGGTCGCGTGGGCCCGCTCCTCGACCGCCTCGGCGCCGGCCGCCTTGGCGAGGACGGCCGACGACGACGGGTCGGCGATCCGCGAGAGGGCGTAGAGGGCGACGCGGCGGACGGTCGCGTCCTGGCTCGCGGCGTGCGGCGTGACGGCGGCGAGGGCCGACTCGACGGCGAGGTCGCCCACGGCCTTGAGGAGCGTCGCAACGGCGGGGCCCTTGGCCGCGGGGAGCGCCTTGGCGAGCGCGTCGGCGGCGGCCGGCGTCCGGATCGCCAGGAGCGCCTGCGTCGCGGGCTCGCAGAGCGCCGCGTCGCCGAGGAAGCCCGCCAGGGCGGGGACGGCCTCTTCCTTGCCCGCGCGCTGGAGCATGCTCAGGAGGAACGCCTTGACCTCGGCGTCCGGGGCGGAGCGGAGCGCTTCGAGGAGCGCGCCCGAGACCATCTTCCGCTCGGCCTCGGCGCCCGGCCGCGAGACGTAGTGGGCCAGGCCGTTCAGGGCGAAGCGGGCCTTGGCGTCGTCGCCCTTGCCCATCGGGACCACGAGGGCGGCGATCGCCTTGACGGCGTCGGGGCCCTGCTTGACGATAGCCGCCAGGTCCGCCTGGGCGGCGGCGATGCCCTGGTCCGACGGCATCCGGGCCACCAGGTCGGCGGCGCTCGGCGCCTCGGCGGCCACCGCCGCCGCAGCGCACGCGCCCAGGCCCAGGACGATGACGCACCACCTGATGCCGCGTCGCCTCATGGTCTTTCCCTTTGTCTTTTCTCTCTTTTGCTCAGGTACTCAGGTACTTCTTTTCACAAATGCCACGGCGCCCGCATGGGCTGGTCGACTAGGCGGTTGGCCTCGTCGTCGCCGACGAACCGCTGCGCCTTCGGGTCGAAGCGAAGTTTGCGGCCGGTTCGGATGGCGGCGTTCGCCAGGTGCACGAGCAGGTTGCTCCGGTTCCCGTTTTCCTCGTTGAGGCCGAAGCGGCGGCGCGTGCGGACCGAGACGCCGAAGTCGGTCACCATCGGCTCCGGGTCGGGCAGCGTCGCGAGGGCGTCCTTCAGGTCGGGCGGGTCGGTCCGGAAGCCCTGGTAGACCTTGCCCTTGGGCCCTTCGAGGTACGGCTGGCCCTCGGTCTGGTTCTCGCCCCAGTCGCCGGACTCCAGGATGATGCGGCAGCCGTCCTGGTAGGCCATCTCGACGCGGCCCCAGATGCCGACGGCGTCGGGATGGACGGGCCACGGGGCCCAGGCCTCGACCTCGACGGGGCTCGTGTCGTCCTTGTCGAGGACATACTGGACGGGGTCGAGGTAGTGCTGGCCCATGTCGGCCAGGCCGCCGCCGTCGTAGTCCC
>CAYGZE010000516.1:0-2523 GCA_964354185.1 uncultured Anaerolineales bacterium
CTCTTCGCCCCTACACGAAGAGGCTGGCGGTCACCGCTGCGCACCCACAGCGTTTACAGTTTGTTCAAAGCCATCCCGTCGGCGGTCTCGTGGGTGTCGAGCAGGTTGGCACGGAACTCGCCCGTCGCCCTGTTGAACCACCACCCGGCGTCCTCCGCCCCCACGAAGGACACGCCCACGTCGTCCACCACCGTGATCGCCCTGCTGCCCGTGATCGGATTCGGCGGGACGCCCTGCAGGTACGGACCGAACGGGAACAGGTCGTCCGGCGTGGGGTTGACGGCGCCGTCCACGTCGGAGAACTGGCACATCTGCTCGCCGAACACGGTCAAGCTGGCGTCGTCGTCGGCCTCACCACCCACCGCGCCCGGATACAGCTCCAGGTGCTGCGTCTTGTACAGGAGCAACTGGCTGCGGATCGTCTGGAGGTTCGTCATCAGGTTGCTGATGCGCGCCTCGCTGGACGCCTCGGTGAACTGCGGGATCACAATCGCGGCCAGAATGCCCAGGATGATCACGACAATCAGAATTTCAACCAGCGTGAAGCCCTTTGCGCGTTTCATTGCCCTTCCTCCTCACCCATTCCGGGCCCTGTGGGGCCCATGTTCGTGTCCAAGCCCAGTTCTGCGTACGCCCGGTCCTTCGTCACGCCGCCTGAGGGATGCTTCGAGCACCCCTTCCGGCATTCGTCACACGCTTGTGCTGCCGACGCGCCAGTGGTCCTCACCCCTTTCGTGTGCGCCGGGAATCGGGCGGCGGCACGACGGACCGAGCATCCCTTTTGCCGCCTCTAGAACCCAAAGTGCCGCCTCGCTACCCCTACGAGTCCCTTCCATTCGGCGAGTTTCCACCTCTCATATCGACAAGACCCAGGTTCCACTTAAGGCGTTTTTGCCCACACGCCCCATCTTGCCCACCTTAACACATGCGACCCAAAAAGGAGCGGGTATGGCGGGTCTCGAGCCCCATGCCGCTCGATACACTTCCTAGTGTAGTCACCGGCGGGCCTGCGTCAAACCAGGAGAAGGGGGATTCGGCGCAACCGCGGGACGCAACCGCCACAAGCCCTTGCAATCAAAGCACTTGCGCCAGCCCCCCGCAGGGAGGCGCCTTCTCCTGAAGGCAGGGCCGGGATCAGGTGCGCCCCCGGTTTTTGTCCGTTTTTCCGGCGGACTGCCCCCGGTCCGCGCCGTCCGACACCACATGGGTCGTCATGGCCAGGAACCGCCTTAGCGTCCCGTCCGGCAGGCGCAGGATCAGGCCGTACTCGGCATCCAGGTCCACCACCTGGCCCGCGTAGGGCGTCCCGCCCTCCATGACGGACAGCCACCCGCCCAGCGTCCGGCAGCGCCGGGCGGCCCCATCGCGGGCCCTGGCAGCCCCCCCGGCCCCCCCAGTCCAGGCCAGGACCTGGTCCAGACGCACCAGGAGCGACCGGGCCAGGAGGGTCCGGTCGACCTCGGCCCCGAGCATGGCGAGGCTGGCCACCCGCGGGCGGATCCCGGGAGGAAAGGCCTCCGGGCGCTGCGAGCAGTTGATGCCGACGCCCATCACGACGGGCCCGACATCTCTCGGCTGATGCCGCGCCTCGACCAGGATCCCGCCCACCTTCCGGTCCTCGACGACCAAGTCGTTGGGCCACTTGATGCCGACGGCCAGGTCGCTCTGGTCCTCGATGGCCTCCGCGGCGGCCATCGCGGCCGTACGCGTCAGAAGCGCGGCCCCCGCCGGCCCCTGCGGAACCCACAGGACGACCGAGCACAGGATCGACGTCGCGCGCGGCGCGAGCCACCGCCTCCCTCGCCGCCCGCGGCCGGCCGACTGGTGGTCCGCGAACACGGCCAGGCCGTCGGATGCGTCGGACTCCTTCTCGGCCGCTTCCCACGCCAGGTCGTTCGTCGAGGTCGTGGTCTCGACACACGTCACGCGCCGGCCGACGCGGCGGACCGGCAGGGCCCAGGCGATCTCGGCCTCGTCCAGGTCCGGTGGCACGCCGACCAGGCTCAGGCCCAGGTGGGGGTGCGACTCGATGACGAAACCGCGGCGCCCGAGCGCCTCGATGGTCTCCGCCAGCCGCTTCGGCGGAAGCCCCGAGAGACCGGCCAACTCGGCCCAGGGAACGGGCTGGCGGCGCCGGCTGCGCAGGACCAGCGAGAGCGCGGGAAGCAAGCCGTGTTCCTTTCCGGCCGGGCGTCGGAGCGCCCGCCCCCTGCCCGACCAAGCCTAGCCGCGATGCAGTTCGAGCGACATATCGAGGTTCGGCGCACTGTGGGTCAGGGCGCCGACGCTGATGCGGTCGACGCCGGCCTCGGCCACCTGGCAAACGTTCGTGAGGTTGATGCCGCCCGACGCCTCCAGGGCGGGCCCGGCGTCGCCGTAGAGCCGGTCGCGCAGGACCACGGCCTTGCGGATCATCGGGATCGACATGTTGTCCAGGAGGACGACGTCCGGCCCGGAGGCGAGGACCTCCTCGAGGTAGTCGATCCGCTCGATCTCGACGTGGATGGGGATGTCGGGCGCGAT
>CAYGZE010000517.1:0-2501 GCA_964354185.1 uncultured Anaerolineales bacterium
CCGCCGTACAGGCCGTGCGTCTGGTCGGCGTTCGTGCGGCCGATGCCCATCGTCGAGCGGTCGATCGTCGACCAGTTCGGGTCGGCCGCGTAGCCGCTCTCGTTCCCCACCCACCGCACGTCGGGCCCGGCGTCGCTGAACATACACGCGTCGGGCGCGAGTTTGCGCACCAGCGCCCAGTAGGCCGCGAAGTCGTAGACCTGCTTCTTGCCGTTCGGCCCCTCGCCGCACGCCCCGTCGAACCAGACCTCCGAGACCTTCCCGTAGTTCGTGAGGAGTTCCGTAAGTTGCGCGAGGTAGTGGGCGTTGTAGCGCGGCGAGTCGCCGTAGGAGGGCTCGTGCCGGTCCCAGGGCGAGAGGTAGACGCCGAAGTCGAGGCCCTCGGCGCGGCAGGCGTCGGCCGCCTCCTTCACCACGTCGCCCTTGCCGCCCTTCCACGGGCTGGAGGCGACCGAGTGCGCCGTGTGCTTCGAGGGCCACAGGCAGAACCCGTCGTGATGCTTCGCGGTGAGGACGATCATCCGGAGGCCGCCGTCGCGGCAGGCGCGGGCCCACTGGCGGGCGTCGAGCGCGGCGGGGTTGAAGAGGGCGGGGTCCTCGGTCCCCTCGCCCCACTCGCGGTCGGTGAACGTGTTCACGGTGAAGTGGGCGAAGGCGATCATCTCGCGCTGGAACCAGGCGAGTTGGCGCGGCGTCGGGACGGGCAGGACGGGCGCGGGCGGTTCGACCCGGGCGGCATCGGCCAATTGCTCGTGCATGTGGCTCCTCAGGGCGCCGTCGGCCTCGCAGCCCGGCGCCGCGCAGGCGCAGGCCGCCGCGGCGACCAGGGCGACAGGCAGCAGGTTCCGCACGGCGCGCCTCCTTCTCTCGGCACGGCACGGGCAGAGTCTACCACATCCGCCCCCGCGCCGCCAAGGGCCGTGGCGCTTGCGGGCCCCCGAGCGCCGTGGTAGGCTGCCGCCCCTGGCGTGGGCGCCCCGCGCGGCACCGGTGCCGCGCGCAAGCGCCCCGCGCAAACCAACGAGCGAGGCGAACGATGAGCGAAGTGACCTTCGACAGCCGGGCCGTCCGGATCGACGGCCGGCGCGTCCTGATCCTCTCGGGGGCCGTCCACTACCCGCGGAGCACGCCGGCGGTGTGGCCGGACCTCCTCCGCCGCAGCCGCCAGGCCGGCCTCAACACGATCGAGACCTACGTCTTCTGGAACCTGCACGAGCGGCGGCGGGGGGTGCTGGACTTCTCGGAGCGGCTGGACCTCCCGCGCTTCTGCCGCCTGGCCCAGGAGGCGGGCCTGCGGGTGATCCTGCGGATCGGGCCGTACATCTGCGCCGAGACGAACTACGGCGGCTTCCCGCCCTGGCTGCGGGACGTCCCTGGAATCGAGATGCGGACCTATAACGCCCCCTTCATGGCCGAGATGGAGCGGTGGGTGCGGGCCTTGTGTGAAGTCCTGCGCGACGCGTTCGCGCCGCGGGGCGGGCCGATCATCCTCGCCCAGATCGAGAACGAGTATAACAACGTCGCGAAGCAGTACGGCGAGCAGGGCCGCCGGTACCTCCAGTGGGCGGCCGACCTCGGGCGGTCGCTGGGCCTGGGCATCCCGTGGGTGATGTGCGCGGGCGGGGCCGAGGGCGCCATCGAGACGATCAACGGCCACTTCCCGCACGAGGGCCTGGCCGACCACTTCCAGCGCCACCCGGACCAGCCGGCCCTGTGCACGGAACTCTGGCCGGGATGGTACGACGCGTGGGGCGCGGCCCGGGCCTGCCGCCCGCCCGAGAGCACGGCCTACGCGGCCGCCCGGTTCATCGCCGGAGGCGCGACGGGCATCAATTACTACATGTGGCACGCCGGGACCAACTTCGGCCGCGAGTCGATGTATCTCCAGCCGCCGCACTACGGCTTCCAGGGCGGCCTGGACGAGTTCGGCCTCGAAAACACCCAGTGGGGGCACCTCGGGCGGCTGCACCGGGCCCTGGCCGAGAGCGCCGACGCGATCCTCGCGAGCGACCGGCCGCAACCGCAGCCCCTCGGGCCCAGGCAGGCCGCCTTCGCGTACGGGACCGGCGCGGACGCGCTCACCTTCCTCGCGAACGACGACCCGGCGTCCGCGGCCGAGGTCGTCCACGACGGGAAGACCTACGCCCTCGCGCCGCGGTCGGTCGTCCTGGTGCGCGGCGGGCGCGTGGTGGCGGACACCGGCCGCGTCGATCCGTCGGACGTCGTGCGGCGGTCGATGCAGCCGAGCCGCGCGCGCCTCTCGACGTTCCGGCGGTGGGCCGAGCCGCTCCCGGCCGACCGGCCGGCCGACATGCCCGGAACGGCCGTCGCCCGCAAGCCCGTCGAGCAACTCGCCCTGACGCACGATGAGTCGGACTACTGCTGGTACGAGGCGACGCTCGCCGTCGGCGGCCGCAAGGCCGTCGAGGGGACGCTCCTGGTGGAGCGGGCGGGCGACGTCCTGCACGTCTTCGTGGACGGGCGGCTGCGGGCGACGACGC